>JAGXTH010000086.1 GCA_018333475.1 Simkania sp.
GCTCCTGCGGAGAACAGGGGCAAAAATTCTGTTTCCAACTGTTGCCAGTCGATGGCCTCTGCCAATCGCAACAACTCGTGTTTGGGGTTCAGCTGCGTGCTGAGTCTCGATTTAAAAAGAAGATCTTGGTCTTGAACAATGGGCCGTGGCTTCATGATGATTTTTCCGATTTTGAAACAAAACATACTATCAAAACCTGCAAAAAATCTCTTGAATTTTCATCACTTTTTTATAGAGAAAATCGGATTACTTCAGGGGCGACTATTGATCAAAACAGATGAAAATAGCGGTTGTATATTAGGAGGGGTGCCATCCTGGGAAAAATATCAGTTAACTGATAAGGGTATGCAATTTGTCGAAGATTGGAAGAAGGCTCGATCTCTGGAATAGAATCCGGTCAAACATTCTGAATCCGTCCAACCATTCTCAATTTTTCTATGAAGTCTAGCCTAGAATTCCGTCATCCAAATTGCTGATTTAGAGTCTTGAATAGATTCAAATGGGACTGTATTTAGCTTATATACAAGAAAAAAATGAAACCACAATACCCAATACAGATTGGGGGCTTCTATTTGCCTTATGGAGCACTTTATGCTAGCCTGCTAACACTAAAATATTTGCATTGTGGAACAAATGTTGCTAGACGATGACCAATATTGCTTTGCTTGTGGAATGAATAACCCAGATGGCTTGCGTATCGAATGGAAAATCGAAGGAACCTCGACTTCAGCAGAATTTATCCCAGATCGGAAATATCAAGGCTGGAAGGGCATTTTGCATGGCGGAATCATCGCGACTGTTTTAGATGAAGCAATGACCCGTCTAGCTTGTGTAGTGTGTGGTGGCGCCCTTACTGCAGAGATGACAGTGCGTTATGTCATTCCGGCTCGCATTGGAGAACCCCTATTTATTAAGGGGGAAATTGTAAAGGAGTCTCGCAAGATTGTAGAAATGAGAGCTTCTCTTTGTGACAAATCGGGAAAAATAGTCGCGCATGCTACAGGTAAATCTATGAAACTTAAATAGAGCTCTTGAAGAGCTCTGTAATTTCCGTCATCTCCTGATTAGAGATCGGGGGCAGGTGAGGTATAATTAAAAACCGCAAAAGCATAAGAGGGCCAGCACTCTCTTTTGCATTTCTAGGAAAATAGTGTACATGAAGATGTGGCACCGTTTGCCCAGCGGCTGTGCCATTTTTTTGTAGAAGTAGATAGTCAGAAGTTCCGTAGATTTCCTTTGCCACCGCGTGGATTTTTGCAACCACCTCTTTAATGCGCAGCAACTCCTCATTGGACAATTCTTCAAAACGCTCTACATGACGTTTAGGAATCACTAATAAATGACCTGGAACCACAGGTTTGTGAGAATACAGAGCTATGACAAGGTCATCTTCATAAAACTGCTGTCTTTTTAACACGCTCTCTTCGCAAAATGCACAGGCATTGCTTGAGCCACTTGGTTGTTTAATAAGAACAACACTTACAGCCGAAATTAAAAAAACTAATACACTGAGTAAAAATCCCTTCTTCATGGTGAGGGATTATATACCATTACTATGTTATACGAATAGCTAGCAGAGTCAAATCATCTATATATGGGGGAGGAGGCGTCAGACGCTCAAGAACTTGCGTAGCATTACACGTCTCTTCCATCGCCTGCACTTTTTCTATGATTTCCCCACGGCCATTACCCAGAGAATCCACTAACCCATCGGTATAAAGAACAAGAATATCTTTAGATTCTAGCTGCTTCTTTCCAATCATAGGTTGTTTCATCGGCTCAATCCCAAAAGCACCTCCATCCACATCTAGTTCCTCAACTTTATTCCGCCTACGCAATAACGCTGGAAAGTGCCCTAAAGAAGCATATTCGAGCTGTAATGTCTCTGGATCTAAAAGTCCTATCCAAGCGGTAATGAACATGCTGCTTGCTTCTGCATCTATCACTAGTAATGTTTGCGCTATATGAATCATCTCTTTTAACGATTTACCGCTCTCCACTAAACTACGCAATATACCACGTAACAATAATGAATATAAGCAAGCGGAGACTCCCTTGCCTGCGGCGTCTGCCATAACAATCAAAACTTTATTTTTGGAAGAAAATAGATCGTAAAAATCTCCTGCAATGTCTTGTGCTGGATGAAACGCTGTAGCAATCTCTAAATGTGGCAAACTGGGCAGCACACGAGGAAAAAGTTTTTTTTGAATATCATGTCCAATGGCAAACTCTTTGCGCAAAATTTCCTTACTAAGCCTTTGTTTTTCTGCTTCTTTAATATTTGCAAGCATCTTAGTAAGCATCTGATTGAAATAGACCCCCAGATCATTGATTTCAAAACCAAGGGGTTTTTCTAGATAGCATACGTCATAGATGCCGGATTCCACTTTCATCATCACTTGAGCCAAGTGTTCCAGTGGTTTTGCCATCCTGTGAGTTAACCACCATACAATCCCTCCTCCTATGACAAAGATGAGTAAGCTGATTAAAGAGAGTTGTTTCCAAAAACGATCGTCTATAGAAAATGGCTGTAAAGGACTCTCTATAATCATTTCGTAAGCGCTATCTGCTAAAGAAAATTGGATAGCAATCCTAGAGATCCCCTCAGGTATTTGCATCTTTTCCCGACCAGCAGCCACATGAATAAGGCGCTGATAAGGAATCACAAGCACTTGTTTTGACATGCCTTGGGTTGCAGAAGAACCCATAGGCTGCCCATTATAAAAAAGATGGGCTTTAACCCCTCCCCAAAACTTGTCCTCTGGAAAATATGTTATGTCTTGCGTGGGCATAAAAATATATACTCTGCGCAAATCTCCAAATGCCTGTGAAAACACCATAAATTCTTGGTCTTGCCATAGACATGGGAAAAATTGCTCCGTCTGCGTTACCGCCAATGCCTCACAAGGCAATTTCATTCGAAGTAACGCTTTTTCCGAACTCGCTATATTCACCCACCCCAAAAAAGCATCTTTCTGAGAAACGATGAGAATATTCCCAGGCTTTTTCACTAACAAATCTTCAAATAATTCGTTTAGCATCCCAGGATCCATACCCTGTGCAACCATGCTCTTAGCTATAGATACGGTATGTTTTGCGTCACTCATTATTTCTTCTATAGCGAGCTTCTTTTCCCCTACAAATAGATCCAGATCAAAAAACATCTCTTGTTGCCTAATATCAGTGACATGGCGAAACAACAACCAGCTATAGACCCCCAAAGGGATAACCACTAATGCTAGACAAAGTAAAAGAACCCTCCAACCCAAACTGATGGAAAGTACTTTTAAAAAACCGCTCTGCTTGATAGGGAATCTGGGATCTGCCATGATGGTGACCGTATCCTTTGTTCTTGGCATGTTAACAAAAGAAATTTTGAGTTTACAACATCCGATCGTTAAACACTTCGTTAACCTGCGCAAAAACAAAGCGTATCGTGAGGAGCATCGCTCATTACTTGTTACAGGAATGAATGCTCTGTGCGAACTCTCTTCATCCCATTGTTTTACCCGGCTACTTGTTGTTAAAAAAAAAACAGTGCCCTTTCGTTATCAAGCAATAGAAACCTTGATTGTCACAGAAGATATTCTCAAGAAAATTACAGGGCTGGAAACTCCAGAAGACATTGTTGCTGAAATCCCACAACCTAAAGAAAGCGATCTTTCACGTTGTGAACGGATCCTCTTACTCGATAAAATCAGCGATCCTGGCAATCTAGGGACCCTACTACGTACTGCAGTTGCTCTAAAATGGGATGCAGTATTTCATCTTGAGGGTAGTGTGGATCTTTTCAATGATAAGGTGCTACGTTCCTCCAAGGGGGCGATCTTTAGGCTCCCCTTTAGCCGCGGGAATGAAGCCTCCTTACAAGCTCTAATAGACACCCATGTTCAAAAAACACCCTGGACTCTTTTTGCTGCAGACCCTCGAGGAGATCCTCTTGCCAAGTATCTTCCTTGCCAGGGACCTCTTATTCTTGCCATTGGCAACGAAAGTCAAGGCTTAAGCCCTTTTATCTCTATGACATTTCAACGCGTAGCTTTACCTATGGACGGCGCCATGGAATCTCTCAATGCTGCAATTGCAGGGAGCATTTTTATGTATATTCTTCGAGGGCATTGTCATGAAAGATCATGACCAATGGGATGAGGCCTTCTACTACCAGGAACGTAAGGAGCACAGAAAAGATCGTAAAATTGCTAGTTTCAAAGATCGCTCTCAATTCAAAAAAACAGATCAAGATCAAAAACGTAAACATCAAACCTCTTCTGAAGAAGGTACTGAACATTTACAAGAAGGGCGAGTACTTTCCATTGCACCTGAGGGAATTATCGTCGATTCCTCAGGAAATTTTTACCTCTGTACTCTTAAAGGCTCTCTAAAACAGCAAAATATGCGAACCAAAAACCTTGTTGCTGTAGGAGACTTTGTGCTCTTTCAAAAAGAAACCTCTCAACAAAAAGAACTCACTGGGACGATCATTCGTATCAAGGAACGTCGTTCTCTACTTTCAAGAGCTGATAATCTATCCCGCCGTAAGGAACAACTGATTGCTGTGAATATTGATCAAGTTCTCATTACCTGCTCTGTCTTCAAACCTCCTCTTAAACCTTCTCTGATCGACCGCTATATCATCGCTGCTCAAAAAGGTCACATGCAACCAGTGATCGTGGTCAACAAAATTGATTTGCTAATGCAAGACCCAGATCTCTTAAGCGTGTCTGAAAAGGCTGTATTACTAAAAGAAAAAGAACTCTATGCGCTATTTCTAGATACCTACCAATCCATCCATATTCCAGTGCTCCCCGTCAGTGCGGCCACTGGCGAAGGTATCCAACCCCTGATAGATATCATGCAAAATAAAGCTTCTGTATTTTCAGGACAATCTGGAGCTGGCAAATCTTCCTTGATTAATACCATTACTGGGTCTGCACTACGTACCGGTTTTCTTGCTCAACACACGATGAAAGGGAGTCACACTACCACTGCAGCAAGTCTTCTCCCCATTGAAGGGGGGGGATTTTGTATTGACACTCCAGGAATTCGCAGCTTTGGCATCTGGGACCTCGACAGAGAAGAAATCGAAGCATATTTTCCGGAAATCTTTGAAACAGGTCGACAATGTCGCTATGTAGATTGTCGACACTTCCAAGAACCTGATTGCGCCGTCCATAAAGCACTCGAAGAAGGGACCATTTCCCCCTTGCGCTTTGACTCTTACTGCGCTTTAATGACAGACATCGCTACAGAACACAAGCACCGCTAAATAGCTCACTTATCCAGCTTGGCTCGAATGAACAAAGTTATATAAGAGGTCTTATGTCTCGTATTTCTTCTGTTACAGCAATAGAAATCCTAGATTCACGCGGCAATCCTACATTGCTAGTTACTGTTGTTGCCGATTGTGGGTGTATTGGTAAAGCTGCTGTTCCCTCTGGGGCTTCCACAGGAGAACGCGAAGCAGTAGAACTTCGAGATGGGGATCCTAAACGTTTTGGCGGAAAGGGGGTATTAAAAGCCGTTTCCCACGTCAACGGTCCTCTAGCCAAAGCTCTTATTGGAGAAGATCTGTTTGCACAACGCGCCCTTGATGAAAAAATGATCCATTTAGATGGCACTCCCAATAAATCTAAACTCGGTGCCAACGCTATCCTCGGCGTTTCTATGGCTATTGCAAGGTGCGCTGCTTCCGCATCTAAAACCTCACTCTATCGTTATCTTGGGGGAGAAGATAGCAGGGTACTTCCTTGCCCCATGTTCAACATTGTCAATGGCGGTGCTCATGCAGATAATCTGCTCGATTTCCAAGAATTTATGATCTGCCCTGTAGGTGCCATGACTTGCAAAGAAGCTATCCGCTGGGGTGCTGAGATTTTCCATACACTAAAAAAACTGCTTCAAGAACAGGGTTATACTACCTCAGTCGGCGATGAGGGAGGTTTTGCTCCTCGTCTAAAGAGTAATGAAGACACCCTAGATATCATTCTCAAAGCCATTGAGAAAGCAGGGTATCGTCCAGGTGAACAAGTCAGTCTTGCTATAGATTGCGCTGCTTCCGAATTCTTCGATACTAAGCATCATCGCTACATAGAAAAGAAAAAACAGCAAGTTGGTGAATCTCAAGTTGCACAACGTTCTAGCGAAGAACAAATCGCCTATTTGAAGGGGTTGACTCAACGTTACCCCATTTTTTCTATCGAAGATCCCCTAGATCAAAATGATTGGAAGGGCTGGCAGCAGATCACCAAGGAATTAGGCAACATGCTGCAAATTGTTGGCGATGACATATTCGTTACAAATTTAACCTACCTGCGTCGAGGGATTGAGGAAAAAACAGCAAATGCTATTCTGATTAAACTCAATCAAATCGGTACACTATCTGAAACCATCGATGCCATTGTCATGGCAAAAAGGCACGGTTTCCGTTCGGTAATTTCCCATCGTTCCGGAGAAACTGAGGATTCCTTTATCGCAGACCTCGCCGTAGGATTGCAGACGGGGCAGATTAAAACAGGATCCTTATCCCGTAGTGATCGCATTGCTAAGTACAACCGCCTATTGGAAATTGAAGAGAACCTTGCCGGGTCCGCTATTTATGCAAGTCGTGATTTGTTCTGACAAATAAGTCAGTGAATGACTTCCCAAAGGCTTCCGTCATCGTCTCAATACTCGTTTCTTGTGAGGGTTGACCTTGTTGCTTAAAGGCAATCACCTGAATATTAGCCGAACGCGCCGGACAGTACGGATTACTGAATCTGGCGTGTAGTGTAGCCATTTCATTTTGTAAAATAAATTCATGCGGACTGCGACTGGCATTATACCGGCCACTCATTGCACTAGTCTTTCTCCCTTCGTGCAAGACGGACTCCCCATAAAATATCTCTCTCCCTATTTCCTGACCCATAGTCAGGTGCAGTAGAGTCGGCATAATGTCTACATGAGAAACTACTGAGCTTTCAGGAATCTGTTTACCTATATGAAAATAGATAGGAACAGTAATCTGTTGCAAACTTAAGCCAGAAGCGTGAAAAAGATTCCCTTGTTCAAAAAATTCCTCACCATGATCTGCTGTAATCACAATCAAAGAATCCTCAAAACGATCTTCTTGTTTTAACGCAGTAGTAAACTGTCCGATAAGACCATCGACATAATGAATCGCATTGAGATATCTGTTTTTAATCTCTTCAAGGCCATCTTGGAAACAAGCGGCTTTAACAAAATTGATATCACTAGCACATGGTGTAAAAAAAGTTTCCTGAGACACAGGCAAACTATATCCAAAATGCGTCGATTCGATGAATATAACAAAAAGATGCCCATCTTCCTCTTTAAATTTGTGAATGTCATCACACAAGTGTTTTACCATAGCTTGATCACACTGCCAAGCCGCTCTATCCCTTGCAGGAAAATCCAGATAGACATCATCGACAAGTTTGTATTGTTCTCCAAAAATCAACTCATTCATTCCATAATAGGAGAGGCGAGATCCTGAATAGAGATGCAACTTGTACCCAGCTCGTTTAAATTGAGCAAGAACGGGACTGCCTTCTTTCCACCCCGAGCGATGAAAATCCCCAAAGTATAAAGGAGACTGTGAATAGAAAATCGAAAACCAAGAAATCTGCGTTGCATTAGAATTTGAATATCCTTTCAAAGGAACCGTATTGCGAAATTGCACTAGATGCGGCGCACTGCTTTCATTAAGAAAATCTTCTCGCAAGGTTTCAACTACAAAAAGAAAAATATTTGGCCTTGCTGTCACTTCCCGACATTGAGCAGCAAGCCGATTATCCATATCCTGTGGTGATATCCCAGGTTTTAAAGATACATCCACCTCAGGACGCTGATGAGGTTCAAAGAGTCCTCGTTTCCAGGGCAATGCTTTAGTGTAGCGCTCATAATCACTAGGATCCACTTTGTTCTTTATGGCTAATTCACAAACTCCCAAGACAAAAAGCCCAGAGGCTAAGACTCTTGTAGGATTGCGGAAGAGTTTTTCCCATCGTTTTTTTCGTAGGACGATCCTTTGCGATCTTGTAAATAACCAAATCGCTGCAATAGAACCTAAACACAAACCAATCATACTAAAGAAGATCTTAGTAAAAGGAAGCGTACTTGCAATGAGAAGTTCTAGAAAATTACGCCAGGACTCATCAAGAACGAAATCTAATGTATACCAAATAGAAATATCCATTAGACGTACTAAATGAAAATCAATCACGTGAACAATGCATACGATCACGGTAAAGATAATGAATACGCCTTCCAAAATCCGAGCCTTGCGCGCATGCAAAAAGGCAGCTACATAGGCTAAAATGACTGCTTCAAACCCAGCCTGAACCACTGCATGACCAACAAATACCCATGGCAAAGAATCTGCTTGTTTTCCTGCTAGGATGACGCTCCAACTATGCAAGCAGGCCAATAAAAGAAACATCGGCCCAAAATACAGATAATTGAGCCGAAGCCCTTTTGCCAATATGCGCATACGCCGTTGTTGTTTCAAGTCAAAAAGCTCCTCTAGAGCATACCCAACCCATTTGAAAAATGGCCAAGGCACCACCCTCTTCAATCGCTTTATTTATCAAGCGTTTATTTCAGTCAACAAGTCTAATAAAACACAAGTTTTGGATAGATAGCTTATGAAACCAAGCAAATTTTCAGCGACATCTCTATAGAGCAAAACACCCAAAACCCCCATCAATAAAATCTCTCTTTAGCACACATCACAATGTTTGGATAGCTTCTTAACTCACCTTATGCACATAGAGGAGCTTATGGATTGTTTGAAAGCTATCCATAAGCTCCTCTATGTGCATAAGGTGAGTTCTTAAACAAGAAATGATTTTCTACGGGTAAAACGTCCAAAATATGGAGGTAGTTGCAACTACCCCCATGGGTGGTTTATAAAAGATGTTTAACCAAGCCTTCCCAATCCCTATGATCGATATACTGGTACACTTGGTGTTCATCGATATGCAAAAGTTCTGCAAATCCTGGAATGTATTGACGAAGATTCCCTCTAGCCGCTTCCTCTTTCATGCGATCCTTCAAGCCATCCATGAAACCATTCCATTTAAAATGACTCCGGCTGATTTCTCGCATGCATTGACGTAGATGTCCATCAGAAAAAATATGACCTAAGAATCGTAAGGGATGCACCTGTCGGATCCTTTTTCCCTTACGTTCCATGGATTTACGTTTAAGCCCAAGCTTGAGCACATTGTCTTTTGCCATGGTATCGATGATCTTATGAATGATCTGCCTTTCATTATCATTCAGTGGTAACTGATAAAAGGCTTCTGCGCCCTTAGCTAAGGGCATCTCCATATCGGTAGCCATCTGCTCAGGGGAACGAGCGATGCTCACCAACTCACTTGCCTCGATTTCATGTCTGATGGATAGCTCAAGCTTTTCGCTTTGTAAAGCATTAGCCGCAAGCACAAAATGCCGTTTTTCGTTGCTAAAACACTCTTGCAAGGCAATCGCAATATCTACAGAAGTGATCGAATCAATCAAAGCAGGAGCTGAATCAAGATAATAAGTATAAGAAAGAAGTCCTAAATGCCCCAAAAAACCCTCTGCATGGAATGAAGCCATTTCCGATGTAGCACCTCTAGGCTTACTTAACTGCAGCTCTTTAACCCTTTCAATAAACCATCGCTTGGCCCTTATCAATTCTTCTGCTGTAAAACCTACTTGCCTAATTTCTTGGATCCCGTGTAAGAACTCGTTCACCTCTTCTTGCATCTCTAGAGACTCTATACGGTAAGCCACAGTTTTTTGCGGTAAAAGAAAGGAAGAGCCTATCGAATCTTCCTTACAAGGAATCCTTTGCGCTCCAAGTCTTTCTCTTGTCATGTGTTGGATCAGAGCAAGATTCCACAGTTTACGTAAATCTCGGCTCGTGTGCATCGCGGGTAGTGTAAACCCATAACTTATCTTTAATGAAGGCGATTTAGTGCCAGAATCCGTTTCAATCTGAAAAGTAGGCTCTCCAAATAATACATTTCCCAAATGAGGGACAGTGCAAGGCGCAGCAGCTATGTTTTTAACCATCCAACTCTGTACTTGTTCTACGAGAGATTTCCCAACGGCTATAATCGCTATACGACGCTGACTCCTCTGATCAAAATACGGATGACATTCTTGTAAAAACCCCTCGACTTCTTCCATATTTCTAGGTTCATCCAGAGAAAGAAGAACGGCTGGAAGAGCCCCCTTGTCCTCAACGATAAAACGTAACGACTGATTACATTCATCATTAACGAGATACAAAGAAATCCCCTCGGGACTGTGTCTCCATTCACTGTTTTGCTCAAGCGGTAAAGGGGCATCAAGCTCCACAGAGCGCATCGAGCTCACAAAGACACCCACTACAATAACAACACAACAAGTCCATAGATTATGCATCAGAAAATGTCCTCTTCAGAAAATCAAGTATATATTTATAGCAATTTTACTGGTTGCTTGCACACTTATAAAGATTTTTTTATATATCCAACTAAAGCAACGGCTAAAAAAGCTCTGTTGTTTCATGAAGAAAAAAGCAAGAGGCTCGAATCCTTGGTATTTCGTACTCGAGCTCTCTGCATAACTCAGTACCTTTGGAAAAAATGCATCATTTTAATGAGATTTCGAATTTGAGCAAATTTTGGAAATTGACGCAATAAAACGTCGACTAGATTGCAAAAAGTATTAAAAGGTAGGCTTCTCGTGCATCATACCGTGTTCTTATTCGGCGAAGCAGAAAGAGGGGATTTTTGCACCCCTTTGATTTGCCATTCTTTAGCTCAACTTGCAGATACTTTGGGAAATCCCCCTGGGGAGAGCAAGGGGATCTCATATGCTGTACAAACATTGATGTACGATAGGGAACTCATTTTCTTTCGGGTAAAGGAAGAGGGATTTAGCGTACAAGATTATATGAAAGGTCTAAAGCTTCTCTTAGGCCGGAACACCACTTTCTCATTAAGTGCCCTGTGTATGCCGGGCGTTGGAGACACCACTATTATAGACGCATCTCAAGCTGTTTGTACTCTCCATAAAAGCTTTCTGATCATTGATGAGAAAGATTTATATGATTATCTTACCTTCCAACCGCCTAGTTCAGGACATGAGGCGCTGTAAAATAAGAAATCAACCCTTCTTGCGTAGGTCTCATACTCTTACTACCCGCATGCCAATTTGCTGGGCACACTTCTCCATGTTGCTCAAAGTGGATTAAAGCATCTAATGTTCTAAGAACTTCTTCTACGCTTCTTCCAAGAGGAAGGTCATTCACTAATTGATGACGTATTACTCCTTGTCTATCAATGATAAATAACCCGCGATAAGCGACCCCTTCATCTTCTTTTAATACCTGGTAGTCGCGTGCTATCTCCTTACTTAAATCGGAAATAATCGGATACCGTACTCCTTCGATACCACCACGTGCCTTTGGCATTTCCTGCCAGGCGTAGTGTGCATAATGGCTATCTACGGAACATCCTATTATTTGTGCTCCACGTTTTTCAAATTCCGGCAATTGTTGCTGAAATGCATGTAGTTCCGTAGGACATACAAAGGTAAAATCGAGTGGATAGAAGAAAAGGACCACAAACTTTCCCTGAAATTCTTCAAGAGAAATTTGGTCGATAATCCGCCCATCCGCAACAGCCTTCGCACAAAACGTCGGCGCTTTTTTTCCAATTAATACACTAGTCATAAAAAAACCTCTTGATGATTCCCTGTTCTTTCCCAATTGTCGTTGCGTCCCCATGGCCAGGCATCACTACAGTGTCCGCTGGCAGATTAAGCAGTGTCTTCAATGAGGCTTCCATCAATTTTGGTCTTGCTGTAGCAAAGCTCAAATTACCGATGGACCCTTGAAACAAAGTATCTCCAGAAATGACCACCTTAAGATCGGGAAGATAATAGCATACGCATCCCGAAGTATGTCCTGGCGTATGCATGACACACACTTTAAGATCGCAAATTCTCTTCTCTTCCCCATTGACGACATAAAAATCCGCACCGATTCCTTCTATCGGAAACCATAAGGGAAGCCCATCACTGCCAGGTTTTTCGAGATTCCCAACATCTTCTTTATGGATACCTACTGGCATGTTCCAAGCTTTTTTAGCAGCTGCCGCATCGGCAATATGATCCCAGTGAGAATGTGTAATAAGAAGAGTCCCGACTGTTTTCCCTAATTGTTTTAACCGAGATTGCCAATGAGTCACACAATGCAATGGGGCATCGAATAACACAGCTTGAGGGGAAGAGTCTGTGCAGACCAAAACAGAATTGGTCTCAGCTGGACCCGACGCAAAGACTTCTACAATCATTACTTATCCGCGAATGGTGCACCGGAGAGGATTTGAACCTCTAACCGCCCGGTTCGTAGCCGGGTACTCTATCCAATTGAGCTACCGGTGCATGGAGCTGAAATTATTGGATATACCATGGATTTTGAGCAAGTTTAAATGCTCCATCCGCTAAAATAGCCCCCTATGATTGACTGGCATCATCAGTGGGCTACGCATGCTCTAAATTTTTATAATGGGTTTGCTCATGTTCCCTTAGCATCTGGCAAACAAGTCCGTCTTAAACCCGGACCTGGCTTCGGAGATCTTTCCCATCCTACAACACGCCTTGTCCTACGCATGATGACAGGCCTAGTGCAAGGTAAAACAGTTATTGACCTCGGTTGTGGCAGTGGTATTCTTTCTCTTTGTGCAGCTGCTCTTGGTGCTAAAATCGTGCATGGAATTGATCATTGCGAAGGCTCTCTTTTACACGCTAAAGAGAATGCTCATCTCAATGGGTTCTGCCAAGTACATTTCGGCCAAAGAGCTACTATAACAAACTCAGAACACTCCCTTCTTCTCATCAATATGATTTCCTCAGAACAGGAACAGGCCTGGAGAGAACATCCCTATCTTCATGGTTTTGACGGGCTTGTTATTAGCTCTGGGTTGCTCACTGAACAAAAAGCGGCCTATCTAATACAAGTAGAGAAAAGAGGTTGGACTCCCATCCACTTTCAGGAAGAAGAAGGGTGGCTTGCGGGGTTGTACCGTTCACAAAAGACACTCTAAAATCGACAGAACTTTAGATTTTAAACAGGCTCTGAGTACATCAAACGCAAAGCTTAAGTGGAACAATCTTTCGGTTTGCCGCAAGGACAAGAACACCCTTGCTTAGGCTTAGCCCCCGTCTCAGAATCCGCTCGTTTATAATCTGTAAGATAATAACCCGATCCTTTGAATTGGAGGAGAGCTGACCCTCCTCCAATATCTCTTTGGACCTTGTCTTTAGCCTGACATGCAGGACAATCTCTAGCTGGCTCATCCGTGATTTTCTGGAAGAGCTCAAAAGCATGTCCACATTCTTGGCAATGATAAGGATATGTAGGCATAGAATTACATCATGTCCATTCCGCCCATGCCACCCATGCCCATACCACCCATTCCGCCCATGCCACCCATACCATCCATAGACGGTACCGCAGCTGCTTTTTTAGGTTCTGGTTTATCAGTGATCATAGCTGCGATTGTAATGAGAAGACCAGCGATAGATGCTGCATTTTTCAATGCACTCTTGGTCACAAGCACGGGATCTATCACTCCCGCTTTGACTAGATCGCAAAAGTCGCCAGTAAGACCGTTATATCCTAAAGCACCCTGACTCTCATAGATTTTTTCAGCAATGAGATTCCCTTGCTTGCCACAGTTAAATGCAATAGCCGTCGCTGGCGCAAATGCTGCAGTGCGGATGATGTCTACACCCACTTGCTCATCCCCAGACAATTTCAGCATATCCAATGCTCGCACTGCTCTTAGTAGGGCTACGCCGCCACCAGGAACAATTCCTTCTGCCACCGCTGCTCTTGTGGCATGTAGAGCATCTTCTACTCTAGCTTTTTTCTCTTTTAATTCCGTCTCGGTAGCTGCACCTACATTAATCACAGCCACTCCACCTACAAGCTTAGCCAATCGCTCTTCAAGTTTTTCTCTATCATAATCTGACGTGCTGCGTTCAATTTCTCCACGCAACTGCGCAATACGGTCCTGTACAAGCTTGAGGTTGCCAGCACCGTCGATGATAGTAGTTTCTTCCTTGCCAATTTTTACTTTCTTAGCGCTGCCCAATATTTTCAAATCTGCATCTTCAATCTTAAGGCCAACCTCTTCACTAACAACTGTTGCTCCTGTAAGAATGGCGATGTCTTGTAAAACAGCTTTACGTCGATCACCAAAAGCTGGAGCTTTGACAGCACAAATAGGCAATCCCGCTTTGATCTTATTGACAACCAACGTAGCTAAAGCTTCGCCGTCAATATCCTCTGCAATGATGAGCAAAGGACGCTGACCTTTTTCCATGACCTTTTCCAGAATAGGTACGAGTTCTCGTGCAGAGGAGATCTTCTTATCGGTAATGAAAAGGAGAGCATTGTCAAATTCAACAGTCATTTTTTCAGCATTTGTAATGAAATACGGGGACACGTAGCCCTTATCAAACTGCATTCCTTCTACGACATCGAGAGTCGTATCAATAGATTTAGAGTCTGCTATCGTAATCGTTCCGTCTTTCCCTACCTTCTCCATAGCTTGGGCAATGATCGCACCTATATCCGCGTCGTTATTAGCAGAAATGGTTGCAATCTGCTTCACTTCTTCAGGCTTGCTCACTTTAGTTGCTAGTTTCTGCAGGGCTTCTGTCATAGATTCAACAGCTTTCTCAATCCCTCGCTTGACGCTCATCGGATTAGCGCCAGCAATGACGTTTTTAACCCCTGCACTATAAATAGCTTCAGCAAGAACAATTGCTGTGGTTGTCCCATCTCCCGCTACATCGGAAGTTTTAGAAGCCGCTTCTTTGACAAGCTGGGCTCCCATGTTTTCAAATTTTCCTTTCAAAGAAATTTCTTTAGCTACAGTCACGCCATCCTTAGTAGATAGTGGAGAGCCCATAGAACGTTTAATAACAACATTACGTCCCTTAGGACCTAGAGTTACTGTGACTGCTTTAGATAGGGTCTTGACCCCTTTGAGGATTGATTTCAACGCCTCTTCTTTGAATTGCAGCATTTTAGCCATTGTTTCTGTCCCCGTTTTTAGCTTGGTTTAGGCAAGTACGCCGAGTAGATCATCTTCTGACATAATGAGGTATTCCACCCCTTGTTCATCGGTTTTTACTTCCGTCCCAGCATACGCGGAAAAAAGAACGTTATCTCCAACCCGTACATTCATGGAGGTAATCGCCCCATTTTCTTCCGTTTTTCCTGGCCCTACGGCAATGACTTCGCCCTGTTTCGGCTTCTCTTGTGCGGAATCAGGAAGAAGAATTCCTCCCTTAGTCGCTTTAGGCTGGGAACGTTTGACGAGGACACGATTGCCCATTGGCTTAATGTTCTTGGTCGACATAATTTGAACTCCTGATAGATCTGTAGTTCTTTGCGAAGCACCAGACTATCGATTCGGCATGATTTTCGTCAATAGAAATGCCAGAAAAATTAGCAGCCTATTCTTTTGATTGCTAATTTCAGAGCCCAAGGACTCTATGGCTAATAATAGTTATTAACAAAAACAATTGAACCCTTTGCACGATGTATAGTCGATTAAATTTAAGATGATAAAATCAATCTGCGTCCTTTCATTGACAATGTTGTGCTCGACCTCGCTGATAAAAATCCTTCATCCAATTTTATCATCTTAAATTTAATCGACTATACCTAAAAATATTTCATCCTTATTGCCGCCAAAGAAAAGAAAATAGTTGAAAAACTGTTTCAAAGAGACTATCGGTTAAGAAAACTCATGATCTATCTATAACAACAGGCATGCGTAAAACCTTGGCCAAAATGACAGATCTGCACCAAGGCTAGTAAAGGGATCTGTTTTTACATATTTAATTGAGAGAAGACACCGATGAAAAATCCTTCCGCACAATCCACTCACATGATCCGTGCCCAAGAACTCATTGCTTCTTCTAGAAAAAAAGCCATGCCCCTGAAAGAGCGGCAACAAAAATCCATCGAGCTTGCCGCTGCAATGTTGCTCGAAGCTGAACGTATTCAGTCTCTAAAAGAAAAAACCCTTCAGGCTCAACTAGCTCGCATGATGAAAGATCCTAAAGGCAAGGTATTCACTACTTGTATGACAGATGAATGCTTTCGCAGCCATCGAACCTCGCGCGTAGCAAATCAAATGGTCTATCTTTTACAAAAATTCGGCATCCCCAGCTACCTTTCTTTGTTTAAACGGATACAACTTTGGCTATTTGTGCTTTTGGGCAGACCTTTCTCTTTCCTTTTTGTCCCTATCGCTATCGCAGCACTGCGAAGAGAAACCTCCAGCGTGATTCTTCCTGGAGAATCTAACGCTTTGTCTCGACACATGAAACACCGCCGCATGGAGGGTGTTCGTCTCAATCTAAATCACCTGGGAGAGGCTATCTTAGGAGAGGATGAAGCTAAAAAACGCCTCCAAGTCTACTTAGATGATCTGGAAAAACACGATATTGAGTATGTCTCCATTAAAATTTCCACTATCTATAGCCAAATTCACCTGCTCAGCTGGGAACATACACTCCATCAGTTAAAAGACCACTTACGCAAACTCTACCGCTCTGCTATGCGACACACTTTCACTAGAGCCGATGGC
The DNA here is from genome assembly GCA_018333475.1 of Simkania sp. GTDB lineage: Bacteria > Chlamydiota > Chlamydiia > Chlamydiales > Rhabdochlamydiaceae > JAGXTH01. The sequence continues at coordinate 16,650 of JAGXTH010000086.1, forward strand.
ACAAGCGTATCTAAATTCGTCAACCTTGACATGGAAGAATACCGGGATCTTCATCTAACTAAAGAGCTCTTTAAGCAGGTGCTCGATGAACCGGAATTCCTTCCGTTTTCTGCCGGTATCGTATTGCAAGCTTATCTTCCCGATTCCTACACTATTCAAAAAGAACTCACAGAATGGTCTATGCAAAGGATGCAGCGCGGTGGAGCACCTATTAAAATCCGTATCGTAAAAGGGGCCAACCTAGCTATGGAACAATTTGAGGCCTCTTTGCGAGGCTGGCAACAGGCCCCTTATACAAAAAAATCCGACGTTGACGCCAATTACAAACGGATGGTGGCCTATGCGTGCGCTCCTGCACACGCCAAGGCTGTTAGCATCGGTATTGGTAGCCATAATCTTTTTGATATTGCTTATGCATTACTTTTGCGCGCTGAAAAAGGAGTGGAAAAGGAAATTGTTTTTGAGATGCTCGAGGGTATGGCAGATCACATGCGCAGAGTCGTGCAATTTGTTGCCGATGGCATGTTGCTCTATTGCCCAGTAGCTACTAAAGAAGATTTTCAAAGTGCTGTTGCTTATCTCATCCGCCGACTCGATGAAAATACAGGTCCTGACAACTTTTTACGGCACACCTTTGGATTACGTCCTCATACTCCGGAATGGGATGCTCAAGTTTCTCTGTTTATCAAGGCTTGCGAGGAAATGGAAACAGTTTCTGCCGCTCCCAGGCGCACACAAAATAGAGAACTCTCCCATAAATCTTGCAATGAAGCTGCCCCCTTCGAAAATGAACCTGATACAGATTTTTCCCTACACCCTAACCGCCACTGGGCTTGGAATATTGCGACAACCTGGCAAAAGAAAACATTTCCTGAAGTGCCCTTAGTGATTGGAGGAAAAGAGATTCGAGGCACTAAGCAAACAGGGGAAGGCACTGATCCTTCCCGACCAGGCCAATCCTTGTATACTTATGCTCTTGCGGATTGGGATCAAATCGATCATGCACTCAACGTAGCTTCTTCTGCTCAAAAAACTTGGCAGGCTGTCCCTGTACGTGAACGTTCCCATTTATTAGCAGCCTGTGCTGATAAAATGCGAGAGCACAGAGGGGATCTCATCGGCGTTATGATTGTCGATGGAGGAAAAACTATCCTAGAGGGAGATCCTGAAGTTTCCGAAGCAATCGACTTCGCTGAATATTATCGTCGCAGCATGCTCAAAATGGATGCGTGCAAAGATGTTCTTTGGCAGCCGAAAGGAACGATTCTTATCACTCCTCCATGGAATTTCCCCGTTTCGATTCCAGCCGGCGGCATTTTAGCCGCATTAATGGCTGGTAACACAGTGTTATTTAAACCAGCACCTGAAGCAGTCTTAACAGGATGGGTTCTGGTCAATACGCTCTGGGAGGCTGGAGTGCCAAAAGACGTCCTACAATTCATTAACTGCCCAGATGATCCTATAGGCAGCCGCCTTATCGGCGATCCACGCATCGACGCCGTCGTGCTCACTGGAGCTACTTCCACAGCTAAACTCTTTAAAAAATTGAATCCCAGCCTTGATCTCGCAGCAGAAACCGGCGGGAAAAATGCCATGATTATCACCGCTCTTTCCGATCGCGATCTCGCTATTAAAGATCTCGTACAATCTGCTTTCGGTCATGCTGGGCAAAAATGTAGCGCCACTAGCTTAGCCATTCTCGAAGCTGAAGTGTACGATGATCCTCATTTCCTCCACCAACTACGCGACGCTGTCTTAAGCCTTCATGTGGGTTCTGCCTGGGATTTATCTACAAAAATGCCTCCGCTCATCCGTCCTCCAGGAAAAGAACTTCTGCGTGGTTTGACCACATTAGATGCCGGGGAAAGCTGGCTTGTCAAACCTGAACAAGATCCCAATAACCCTCATCTATGGACACCTGGTGTTAAATTAGGAGTCAAAGAGGGGAGTTTCATGCATCAAACGGAACTTTTTGGTCCCGTTCTGAGTGTGATGCGCGCAGACCATTTGAAACATGCCCTACATCTTGCCAACGGCACAGCCTATGGATTGACTTCTGGATTACAATCATTGGACGATCGAGAACAGAAAATCTGGATGCATCACATCGTAGCCGGCAACTGTTACATCAACCGCACGACAACAGGCGCCATTGTCCGAAGACAACCCTTTGGAGGATGTAAAGGCAGTAATTTTGGTGCCGGCGCTAAAGCAGGGGGGCCCAATTATATGACACAGTTTTGCTCTCCAGCACAAGTAGGCCTTCCGCAAGAAAAAGACCTGTTCCTTCCTCAGATGCAGCCCATTGAGCGAGTGGCAGATCTAGCCAAATTCGATGCAGAACAACTAGGCCTTTGGCACGCCAGTTTGGCTAGCTACTCTTATTGGTCCAAACGATTCGCTGAGGATCACGACCCAAGTAAAGTCGTTGGACAAGACAACCTTTTCCGCTACCGCCCCTTCCACGATGTTGTCCTACGACTCTCACCTAGCGACTCACCACTCGATGTATTTCGCTCTATCGCCGCAGCACTTGCTATGAAAAGCCGCCTTGAAATCAGCTATACTAAGGATCGCTCTCCTGTTCCTAACATCGAATTTTGGCATCGCAAAATCCCCAGCATCACTTGGGTGCGTGAAAGCGAGCAAACCTTCCTTGAACGGGTCTCTCAAGGCAAATTCCAGCGCATTCGCGTTCTTTCTAAACCCAGCGAAGCTCTGTATAAAGCTGCCGCTGAACATGCTTCGACCATCCTTGCTAACCCTGTTCTTGCCAATGGAAGATTTGAAATGCTGCACTATCTTAGAGAGATCAGCCTAAGCATTGACTATCACCGTTATGGCAACCTCGGGCTGCGAGATCAAGAAAAAAGAGCTCCCATACTCTGAACATTCCATGCCCCTGTATTAATACCAAACGCAATAAATAATTTCATATTTGAGCTGCGTGAAAGCTGTCGACAAATTGACGATCATAAACAGCATAGTATTAATGCAATACAATGCCGTTTACGATCGCCGATTTTCGGCGCTTTGACGCGGCTCAAATGTGAAGTTATTTGTTGCGTTTGGTATAACATATGGGGGCAAGGTTAAGATATGAGATCATAAAGCTATACGCAAGACTTCTGAACATTGCATGCCTTCATCTCCGAAAACCCCTTGCCCACAAGTTTCGTAATCCCCATTAACAAATCTTTACGTATTTCTGTATTTCTGTATTTTGGTTTATAATACACCATAACTTGGAGAATTTCTATGAGTCACAGAATAGCCCGTCTTACAATCGATCTTCCAGTCTCGGAACATAAACGGCTCAAAATGGCGGCTTCTTTAATGGATATTTCTATGAAACAGCTCGTCATTATGAGTGTCGATGACTTCATGCAGAAAAAATTCAACAAGGTAACTGAAAAAGCTATTAAGCAGTCTAAGTCTGGCAAAAACCTAAAAAAATTCGATACTCTCGATGAGCTTTTCAAAGACTTAGGTATTTGATGTTGCTCCCTATCCGCACCTCACAATTCAAGCGTGATGCCAAGCTCGCTCAAAAACGCGGTAAAAACATGGAGTTACTAAAAAAAATCATGATCAAACTCGTCCAAGAAGAGATTCTTGACATCAAACACAGAGACCACAAATTGACCGGCAATTACAAGGATCATCGAGAATGCCATATTGAACCAGATTGGCTACTCATCTATCGAACTACAGCAAAGGAAATTTTCTTTGAAAGAACCGGCACTCATTCCGACTTGTTCAATAAATAAGCCGATTGCAAAACTTTAAGGCCAGAAAAGACTCCATTAGAATTTCCCTTAAAGCTTAAAATATGGGGTCATAGAAAGTCAGCTTTAATTCCAACTTGTGACGAACACAACATGTTAAGCGGATTCCAAATTACAGGACCGCACGAAAATGTCTTGTGTTTACTGGAAAAGGAGGATGCCTTTCATTTTTTGCTTCCGCTAGTTTTTCTGGTCTTATTTCTTTATATAGATTCAAAAGTTCAGTATCTTTTAGACACTCAAAAAGAAACATGCGAATATAACTTTCCTGAATGGGGCTAATTTTTGATTGTTGTTTTTCCCATTTCACCACGGTTGCATGAGATACCCCAAGTTTTTTCCCGAACTCCGTTGTAGACATCTCCAAAAATTTTCTCATGAATCGTATTTCCTTACCAGTCAATGGATATGGCTTATGAATGAGTCCATTAAAGACAAATAGCTGGAGTGCATTCATATCAAGATCAATGACCCATTCACCAAACACTTTTTTCATGGGGGTATCGATAAGTTCGACCGGGAATCCCAGGCCCTCATAGATGAATGTTTCTGTTTTTTTTCGCATATTTTATAGATCAATCACAGTTATAATGATCATTTCTTCTGAAAAGGCGATAATCACGCGCACTTCTCGCAAATCCTCTGTTTTTCCTCGGATAGCATACTTCCATACTGAATGTGCTAATACTGTTTTAGGGCTCGTCAAGAAATAATGTCCGCATTTAAAACTGCGTCAAAGCCCCGGGGTTGCGTGATCGTAAGTGGGTCAGTATTGAATCATACAAACCCACTTGCGATCGCACAACCGCGGGAACTTTCACGTAGTTTGAAATTGGAAACTTATTTCTTGACGAGCCCTTAGCTAGTTCGTGAGTTCCTGTCTTCAAAACACGTAAAGTATCTTGCAAATCAAGATTACCATTCACCTGCTCTTCAGCTGCATGCTTAGTTAACCTATATTTCCCATACTTAATATGCTGCAATATCTCTCTTCTGAGCCGAACGTCATCCAAAAACTCATCAGATTTCATTTTTTTATCGAGCTGCTATGCGAAGTTTTCTGTAGGCTCATTGTAACATATTCACATATTTTTCCGTTAAACAACTATATATCTAATTGTAGATAAGCTGGTTATGATTTTACCAAAGTAATAATATTGCTGTTTTTTATTGGGAGATTTCTGGAGTTTTACTGGGGAGCTAAGGCTTGTTAGACGGTCCTAAGGCAAAGCCTTGGCATGAAACACAGAGACCACAAATTGACCGGCAATTACAAGGATCATCGAGAATGCCATATTGAACCAGATTGGCTCAAATGACTGCATTTTACTTTAAGCTCATTTTGTAGTTATTCAGTCAATCGCGTATCATGTTTTCCATGATTGAAGAGCTAAGTCTCACACAGCAGCAAGCCGCTACCCATCTTGAAGGCCCCATGTTAGTCTTGGCCGGAGCAGGGTCTGGCAAAACTCGTATTGTTACCCAAAGAATTGCTTATTTATTGCAATTAGGAATTCCTTCATCGGAAATCCTCGCCGTTACTTTTACCAACAAAGCTGCTGAGGAACTGCGAGAAAGAGTTCGCACATTGACACATCAAAACGTGCTGACATGTACATTTCATAGCCTTTGTGCAAAAATTCTTCGCTCTTCGATTGCTCCTTTGGGCTATAGCAAACAATTCATTATCTACGACGAAGAGGATAGTGAAAAAGTTCTTAAGGAATGCTTAGCCACCTTAGGAATACCCACAGAAAAAGGCTCTTTAAAGACTCTACGAACGCAGATTTCTCAGGCCAAAAACGCCCTTTTAGATCCAGAAAAAATCCCCGATGACGAAGAAATTCTCAAAAAAACATACCGTCTGTATCAAGAGCGCCTTAAACTCTCTCAAGCTCTTGATTTTGACGATCTTCTTCTTTTAACGGCTCGTCTTTTCACGCAACACCCCGAAATTTTAGAGCTCTATCGAAGCACCTGGTCGTTTCTTCTTATCGATGAATACCAAGACACCAATTTCGCTCAATACGAACTCATACGGCTTCTATCTATTCCTCGTAACAACTTATTTGTTGTAGGCGACCCCGACCAGTCCATCTATTCATGGCGCGGAGCACGTGTGCAAAACATTCTCAACTTCGCCAATGATTTTCCTGGCGCTAAAGTCATCACCCTCGAACAAAACTATCGCAGCCGCAATCAAATCCTCAAAGCTGCCAATGCACTGATTCGACACAACCACTCTCGTTACGAAAAGGATCTCTGGAGCACTCGGGGAGAGGGAGATCCTATCACCCTATTTATTGCTGAGGATGACCGGAGTGAAGCATGGTTTGTCGTGCAAAAACTCGTCACATTTCAAGAAAAACACCCCGGTTCTTTACGCGACTGCGCCATTTTCTATCGCACCAACGCCCAATCACGCACCTTTGAAGATGCGCTCCTCCGACAGCGCGTACCGTATATCATTGTCGGTGGTATTTCATTTTATCAACGTAAGGAAATCAAAGATCTGCTCTCTTTGCTTAACATGGTGGACAGTGGAGCTGATCTCTTAAGTTTTTCTCGAACCATCAACCTTCCTAAGCGAGGCTTTGGCGAGGTCGCTATTGGTAAAATCAAAACTGCATTGGAGAATACAGGCATCACGATTTTTGAAGCTTGTGAACGTATTTGTTTGGGAGAACTCCCCTGTAAATTATCCGCTAAGCAAATGGAAGGACTTGTGGAGTATGTGGAGTCCATTCATTTAGCAAGAAACGCTTTAAAATCGGGGCTTTCTCTCCACGAAACCCTATCGAATCTCATTGAAAAAATCCGCTATCTTGAAGCGCTCAAAGAAGATCCAGAGACCTATCAAGATCGCAGAGAAAACATCGCTGAACTTGTCTCCAAAGCTGCTGAATGGGAAGAGGACGTGGAAACACCCCGCCTCTCTTTATTTCTCGAAGAGCTCTCTCTTAAATCTTCTTTAGATGAGAGCGAAGAGAGAGAACTGGATGCTGTGCGTCTTATGACATTGCATAATAGCAAGGGGCTGGAATTTGATTTCGTCGCTCTTGTTGGCATGGAAGAGGAACTATTTCCCCATGTGAACAGCCGAGAGACCACAGAGGCGATCGAAGAGGAAAGGCGACTGTGTTACGTCGGCATGACACGTGCTAAAGAAGAGCTCTGCCTGACAGCAGCCAAATACCGCTATTTATGGGGAACCCCGCGCACTATGCGTCCCAGTCGATTTTTACAAGAAATCCCCAGAGAATATCTTACAGTGACCAATAAAGAACGTTCTACACAGGTGGATGAAGACGAAGAATTCTCAGAAGGCTCCAAAGTCTACCACCGTGATTATGGTACTGGCATCGTGCAAAAATCCTACACCACCTCTCTTGGCCTTACCTACGACGTCCTATTCGAAGACACAGGGATCGAACGCTCTCTTGTCGCTAAATATGCCAAATTAGGCAACGCTCCCTAAGGAACGAAACGCTTTGAGCACTGCTTGTGTAGGGATAAAGAATTGCCAGTATCGATCTCTCCACCGCATCCCTTTTAGATTGGGAATCCAAGCCGGAGGAAATAGAACTTTTCCTGGCGCCCAAGCAGGTCTCCAAAATAGAGACACCTGTCGATTGCGACAAATAGTCACAGTAGGAAGCCCTAGGCAAGAAGCTAAATGTCCTATGCCAGAATCATTCCCCACCATGGCTCCAGATTCTGCTACAAATGCTGCCATCTCAGAAAGGTTACAGAGCTCAGGACTACGTTGAGACTTAGGACACACTGCCTTTTCTTCGTTTGTCAAAAGAAAATGAGGCTCCCATCCCTCTTGTTCAAGCTGACTAGCTAGCCTTTCAAAGCGCTCCCAAGGCCAATTTTTTGAAGGACGAGAACTCGTAGGATGAATCACGACTCGCTTAGGGTAACGGTGTAGTTGTACCCCTTGCGGCACTCGTATTCCATTGTCCTTCGTAGATTGCGGCAGAGCAAGCACGTCAGAGCAAAATGTAATAAGATTATCCACAAACGGTTTGCTGCCATCAAAGCGTCCCTCTTCCCAAAAAGGATAATCCCTTCCTAAGGTCGCAATGGGGTTTAATATAGTGATTTTATCCGCCATCTGTTTTTGACAATATTGTTGGATCTCCAACATACGTGGTGTTTTTTCGTGAAACAAAAAAATGCGGTCATATCCTGATAGATCTTCTAGGCGCAACTGCGCTAATGGCTGCATCGGTAAATGAGGAAACCAACCTTGAAGAGCTTTCAAAGAAGGGTGAAAAGTGGTCACCTCAAAACCGTTGGCCTGAAGGTTATGAGAAAGAACAAGAGAAATGAGTCCATCTCCAAGACCTAGACAACTCAATACTGCAACGCGCACGATACCCACCTCGACAAAAACTCCTCTGCACTCTTATGGATAGAACTATGGAACCCTATTTTACGATTCAACTTCGCCCTACTCTCGCCTTGAACCTAAGGACCGCTCTTGAGGTACTCACTATGCCATTACCTCAACTGGTTCATTGGATCGAAGAGCGTATTGAAGAAAACCCTCTCCTCTCCCTAGATTCTCGTGTGTCCACACAAGAGAACGCGACAGAATCCATTCCAGTCAATGCCCCACGCTCAGAAGAAAACACTTTACCCCCCTCCCAAGAATTCGATGCTTTACCTAGAGAAAAGATACCCTCTACCTATAGACAAAGAGTAACGCAAACCCTCCCTCTTGTCGAGAAAAGAGATCTTTTTGCATACCTGACCTTCCAAGCAAGAGAAGCCTTCTGCAAAGAGAAGGATCTTTCCCAAGCACTAGAGTTGATCGCAGAAATCGATGAAAAGGGGCTGCTTCCCTCCCACGTAGAAGATAGCGTTCTTGTTTCCACCTTGCAAAGTTTCGATCCCCCCGGCATTGCCGCCCGTTCTATCCAAGAAGCCTTACTACTACAACTAAAAAGAAAACCCCGTGCAACGCCATTGGCAATGAGCATCTTAAGAGATCACTACGATGATTTTTTACATCAACGCATAGCGACTCTATGCCGTCACCTTCGGTGTAGCAAGCATACTCTACGTAAAACCATTCGGGATGAACTCTCTTCTTTATCTTTTGCCCCCGCCTCCACCTTTCGGCACAACGAGGTCATCCCGTGGATCCCTGATCTGTATATTATTGAAGAAGAAGGGAGGATGAGAGTCGAGGTCAATGAGGCCTTTCTTCCTCGTATCTCTTTTGATGCCCGTTACGACAAAATCTCCTATGAGCCCTCTATGAATAGTTATTGTAGAACAAAACGAATGGATGCGTTATTGCTGCAAAAGGCACTCAAAAAAAGGCAAATCACCCTATTTCGTCTCGGTTCCCTTTTATTGAAAACACAACGGTCCTTTTTCGAAGGGCAGGAATCTCATCCTCAGCCCCTCTCTATAGAACAGACCGCTTCTATTCTTAAACTCCATCGTTCTACTATTGGTAGAGCCATCACCGATAAAGTGATCAGCACCCCAAGAGGTTGTTTTTCTTTGGCCATGTTTTTCCGCCATGCCAAAGCCATTTCTTCCTCTGTCGAAACCGCTTTATCTCAGCTCATCCAAGAAGAAGATAAACAACATCCATTAAGTGATGAGGCAATAGCTACACATCTGCATCAACTCGGATACCCGTGTTCTCGAAGAACTGTCGCTAAGTACCGGAATGCCCTTCACCTACCGACGGCCCGTTTGCGCAAACTTTGATCATCTGCCATCGCAATGACCCATCATCAAGCTCTATCCAAGAAGTTCCTTTAGCAACAGCTACGATCTCTTGATCAGTCAAACACAACCCTATAGAAGCCAAAGGCAGCCTCTTTAAGCAACTAGCCAATCGCCATTGATCCCAAGCCAATCGCCCCCCCATCACCGCAAACAGTCCAGATGTTCCCCAAGGAAGATTCCCATGCCAAATCAGCCACATATCAATCAAAATAGCCGCCATCAAACCCCAAGTTTCCTTAGGGTGACGAAACAACGGCCCTATCCAACGGCGCCACCTATTCGGAGAAGTACGGTATGCTAGAAGCTCCTCAAACCTGGACTCTCGAAAGGCAGCTCTTGCAGCATGCACCATCTCATGCGCTAACACCTCGACATGTGCTACCCTGCGTTGCTTATCGTTCAACTGGATCGCAAATCCATCTTCTAGCTCCCACATAGCCCCCGCTTCCCACCAGAAAAGATCCCTATGTGAAAAAAAAGCAGCGATCCAATCTGGGGCGATCCCATACAAAGAACGGGTGACGTCATGGGCCTTGGCCCAATCTTCAGCAGATATAGCCTTGCCCACAGGTTCTTTTTTTTCCTGAAGACGAGCTACCCGCTGAAAGAACTGCTCTCGGCTTTCAAGCGGTCCGGGAATCAATCCCTTTCGATAGTGTTCCATTTTAGGATGAATTGCCGGGAGAAAACCCGTCTAATAGCTGGCTAAAATCGATCACCTTATCGAAATACCTCTCATCCACAACAGAATCTTCGACACCATTGACATGAATCAAGACAGGCCTAATCGAAAACTGCCTAGGCATCTTTAATCGCATTCTTTTTTCCTCCATTTCATCGATCACCTTTTTATCTATCCGATGTTTCGAGAATTTCACTTCACAAAGATATAAATTTTGAAATCTTGTTTGGATCATGTAATCGACTTGACATCCAGATTGCCTTTTCGTGAGCTTTTGAAAAAATGGACCATCCATAACGACTTCATCCGAAACGATCCCCAGTAATCTCCAAATCGTTTTGCGATTATGAACAACCAAATTCTCGAATTGTAAATCCATAATGCTTTCCCACCCAGGCAGATGGGTTGACAAAGAATTGGAAAAATCGCCTTTTTCTATTTTTGAAAGATTACGGGAGATACATTTCAGATAAAAACGAAGATAATTATCACTTAATCTATATCGACTTAATTTTCCCTCTTTCCCATTTTCTAGATGCCAAGCAAAATCTCTTTGGACAAACCCCGCCTTCACCAGATCCTCTAAATATTTATTTCTCAATCCCCCACGACTTTTTTTTAATTCTTTACAAATCTCTGGCAGTTCTTTTGAGCCATCTGCAAGAATAGTAACAATTTCCTTGTAACTTCCACTCCGACGGGAAAATAAGTCAGAAAAGATCTCATCAAATTCTCGCACTAACAATCCCCCGCGGGTAAAACAAAGATTCTGGATGTTTTTTTCTGCAGAGAGCTCAGGGGCAATTTCTTCAAGATAACGAGGCACACCGCCTGTGATAGATAAGAGTTTAAATTTTTCAAAAGCCGCAATACGTTTTTCCTTTGGATGCCAAAAAGCGTTACAAACAGGAAGTGGTAATTCTTCCAATACGAGGTCTAGCGTAATTCTTCCGACAAAGCCTGTGCTGCTCAAAATATTCTCCTCTATCCATGAAGAAATGGAACCGCAGAGAGCTATCACTAATTGAGAATTTTTGCTGAAATGCATATCCCATGCAGTCTTTAGCTTGCCTAAAAAAGTTGGGTCTTTCCCCCCCATCCAGGATATCTCATCAAGAACGACAAGCATTTTCCCTTTTTCTGTATGTTTTGATAGAGCCCAAAAAAGGTTTCCCCAATCATCTGGTTTCACACCAGGCAATCCAGTCCTTTGCATTTGGTTTGCAAATTCTTCTCTCTGGAGTTGTGCGTTCATTTTTGGCACAGGGGGCATACCGGAAAAGAAAAAGCTTTTCATTTCCTTACCAAATTCAGCAAGCAATCTACTCTTACCAATTCGTCTTCTGCCTCGCACTACAATAAGACTCGCACTTCGCTTGCTTAAGAGGGCTGTTAACCTTTCCATTTCTACCTCACGCCCAATGAAAGGAGCCATTGCCATTCCCTCATCTTCATTCATCGACTTCGATGATCGCTTAACAAAAGAATAAAATCCATCCCCAAATCGACATATCGCCAATTTCGGGATATGAAATAAGTGCATTATTGATCGTTTTAATAAATCCGTCGAAAAGATGTACACAACACACGGTAATGGCTACTTTGGCATGAATTCAGCTGCTTTAATGGCTGAATTTACCAAAATATAGGCGCTATGCTATCCTTTATATCAAAGGAGACTCGTATGTATATTCCTCAAATTCAGTTAGATCAACTACGCGGAATGAGCGCTCCTGGGAAGGTAGTCATTATTTTCGGGCCTCGAAGGGTAGGCAAAACGACTTTATTAAAAAAATATTTGGAAAATGAAACTAACTACCTTTTCGTCACGGGGGAAGATGTTTTTGTTAGAGATTTTTTATCCAGTAGCTCCATAGACAAACTCAAAGATTTCATCGGAAACAAAACTCTTCTGGTAGTCGATGAAGCTCAGTACATCCCTGATATTGGTGTGAATTTAAAGCTCATCGTAGACCACCTCCCTTATGTACGAGTAATTGCAACAGGATCTTCAACATTTGATCTTGCTAAACAGATAGGAGAACCTTTGACAGGGCGTAAATATGTCCTCAGAATGTATCCCATAGCTCAACTGGAGTTAAGCCACCTAGAAAATCCAGCACAAACTCAAGCCCATTTAGAAAACCGCCTGATCTACGGCTCCTATCCTGAAGTGATTATTTTCGGCAGTGATGCACAAAGACAAGAATATCTCCACGAACTCATTTCTGCTTACCTTTTAAAAGATATTTTAGCTTTTGAAGGGGTACAAAAATCCAAAAAATTGATCGATCTTTTAATCCTTTTAGCTTTTCAGATTGGTAAAGAGGTATCTCATAGTGAGTTAGGAACTCAGTTATCCATGAACAAGACAACGGTAGAAAAGTATCTGGATTTGCTAGAACAGGTTTTTGTCCTCGTAAATATCCGTGGATTTAGTCGCAATCTTCGCAAAGAAGTAACAAAAACCTCGCGTTATTATTTCTGTGATAATGGAATTCGTAATGGATTAATCAACAATTTTAATCTCTGCCATCGACGTGATGATGTAGGGGCACTTTGGGAAAACTATCTAGTCATGGAACGTTTAAAAAAACAGCATTATCTTAAACTCTTGACCCGCAATTTTTTTTGGCGAACTTACGATCAAAAAGAGTTAGATTGGGTGGAAGAGCGAGAAGGACGCCTCTCTGGATATGAATTTAAATGGGGAGACTCCTCAGCAAATGCCCCCAAATTATGGCTTGAAACCTATCCAGAATCTTCTTTTGAATGCATTAACACCGTAAATTATTTGAAGTTCATCCAATAATAAAATCCAGATCTAGTTTTTTATATTCATTGACTTTAATATTTTAATGAAAACTAATACGAATTAACTGCAGAATTTAAAACTATGGAAGAACTCTCCGCCCTGCTAGCTATGCAATTAGCATTTCCATGGTCTCCACTGCGCGCAAAAGCATTGATAGAGCAGTGGGGCTCTGCTAAAGCCCTTTGGCAAGAACGCATTGAGCCCACCTCTCCTCTTTATCCTATCCTACAAACGGGTGCATGGAAACAAGAGATGGACGCCGCCCAACAAGCGGGCATTCGTCTCATCGGTTGTCATGATGCTATCTATCCAACTAGTCTACATCAACTGCCCGACCCGCCTCTTGTTCTCTACTGCAAAGGACATCTTCTGCCTCATGATCAAAACGCTCTAGCCATCATTGGTACACGGAAGCCCTCTTCCCAAGGACTCATGACAGCAGAAACTTTTGGACACACTTGCGCTCGATCCTTTGTCACTGTCATCAGCGGCCTTGCCAAAGGGATCGATACTGCGGCTCATCAAGGGGCATTACAAACAGGGCGAACGATTGCTGTGCTTGGCTCAGGGCTGCAGCATATCTACCCCAAAGAAAATAGGGCGCTTGCTGAAAAAATTTCTCAGCACGGAGCTCTCTTGAGCGAATACCCATTGCATACCCCACCTAAACCCTTCCAATTTCCTAGGCGCAATCGCCTCATTGCAGCCCTATCATTAGGAGCTCTTCTTGTCGAAGGAGCCTTGAACAGCGGTAGTATGCAAGCTATGCACTGGGCCTGGACATTGAAAAAAATGTGCTTTACTCTACACCCTTCCCCAAGAGAAAAAATGATCACAGGTAATCAATTTCTTCTTGAAAATCAAAAAGCCAAGCTTGTCGAAAATGCGGAAGAGATGTTATCCCTCTTGGTGCCCCAGCAAAGATCCATAAAGGTATCCTGAGATGGCCAAAGCGCTAATCATTGTCGAGTCTCCCACGAAAATCAAAACTCTAAAAAAGTTCTTGGGATCTGGATATATTTTTGAATCTTCCGTGGGACACATCCGGGATCTGCCTGCCCGCGGGTTTGGTATCGACATAGAACACGACTTCGAGCCTCAATACCAAATCCTCGAAGATAAAAAAGATGTCATTCAACGCCTGCAGAAAGCAGCCAAACAAGCAGACATTGTCTACCTTGCTCCCGACCCCGACCGAGAAGGAGAGGCTATTGCTTGGCATATTGCCTCCATTCTACCCCCGGGCACAAAATACAAACGAACTACATTCAACTCGATCACAAAAGAAGCTGTACTAGAGGCTCTTAAACATCCTAGAGCTATCGATCAACCTCTTGTCGATGCCCAACAAGCTCGCCGCCTACTCGATCGTATTGTCGGCTACAAAATTTCTCCTATTCTGACAAGAAGAGTACAAGGCGCAAGAGACGGCGGTCTGTCTGCTGGCAGAGTGCAATCCGTCGCTTTAAAACTCGTCGTCGATAGAGAACAGGAAATTGAGACCTTCAAGCCCGTGGAATACTGGAACCTCGGCTCTCTTCTTCAAGGCAACCCCAAGGATCGTTCGTTTCAAGCCACCTTATATTCTGTCGATAACAAACGAGTCGACAAAGAAAAGCAAGAAGGCAAAGAGATCTTCACAATCCCCAACGCCACAACTGCTGCCCAGATCGTTGAACGTCTTAAAAAAGCGCGCTACACCGTACACTCCCTAGAGAAAAAAGAAAAACGGCGCAATCCCGTTCCTCCTTTTATTACCTCAACACTCCAGCAAGAAGCGAGCCGTTACTATGGATTCTCAGCCTCTAGAACTATGAGTATCGCACAAAGCCTCTATGAAGGTGTCGATCTAGGGCAAGAGGGCCCAGAGGGTCTAATTACCTACATGCGTACCGACTCTGTCCGCGCAGCTCCAGAGGCGATCGAAGCTGCCAGACACTATATCGTTAAGGAATTTGGCAAAGACTATCTCCCCTCCGATCCTCGATTTTTTGCCACGAAAAAAGGAGCCCAAGACGCCCACGAAGCGATCCGTCCCACCCATTTGCACTACGCTCCCGATCAAATCAAAAACTTTCTCACTGCGGATCAATACAAACTCTATCTCCTCATCTGGCGCCGCTTTATTGCTTCCCAGATGAATCCTGCCGTGTACGATACCGTCTCTTGTGATATCCATACCGATCAGCAACTCGTGCTCCGCGCTACAGGCTCGATGATTAAATTTCGTGGCTTTCTAGCTGTCTACGAAGAAAAACAAGATCATCTCGAAAGTGAATCGCAAGACGATACCAATAAGCTCCTTCCACCTCTTGAAGAGGGGCAAACACTCAAACTGCTCGAGGTCACCTCTGAACAAGCCTTCACCCGTCCTCCTCCTCGCTACACGGAAGCCTCTTTGATTAAAGAGCTAGAAAAATCTGGCATCGGCAGACCATCGACCTACACAGCGATCATGAGTAAAATCCAAAGCCGCGACTATACCACCAAGGAAAAAGGGACCCTTCGCCCTACCGAACTTGGTAAAGTGATCGCCCGCATGCTCGAAGATAACTTCGGGATGATCATGAACATCAGTTTTACAGCTGCCATGGAAGATGATCTCGAGCAAGTCGAAGAGGGGAAGACCCAGTGGAAAGACCTCATCCGTCTTTTCTGGAAAGACTTTATTCCCTACGTCGATACTGCTGAAAAAGAGGCCCATGTTCCAAAGATCATGACCGATATCGACTGTCCTCAATGCGGCCATAAACTCCAAAAAATCTGGTCCCGCCAAAAATACTTCTACGGCTGCTCTAATTATCCAGAGTGTAAATACACCGTTCCCCTGGAAGCACTCGAATTT
Source organism: Simkania sp. (assembly GCA_018333475.1). Lineage (GTDB taxonomy): Bacteria > Chlamydiota > Chlamydiia > Chlamydiales > Rhabdochlamydiaceae > JAGXTH01. The sequence continues at coordinate 32,537 of JAGXTH010000086.1, forward strand.
AAAAAAGAGGATTACGACCCCAACTTTGACTGGGATCAGACGTGTTCTAAATGCGGTAGCGCCATGCAGCTACGCTTTGGTAAATTCGGCCCCTTCCTCGGTTGCTCCAAGTATCCTGAATGTAAAAGCATCGTCAACATCCCCAAACAGGGAGATGTTCCCCAGGAAGAAATGCCTGAATGTCCTGCCATTGGCTGCACTGGTAAAATGGCGCAGAGACGCTCTCGCTTTGGCAAACCCTTCTTTTCCTGCTCTAGCTACCCCGACTGCGACGTCATCGTAAATCACCTAGAAGATCTCTACGAAAAGTATCCCAACCATCCCAAGACACCCTACGTCAAAAAAGCCAAGTTTGGCAAAAAAACCAAAGGCAGCAAAAAAGAAAAAGCCCCAGCCACCGCCAAAAAAGGCAAAACGACCAAAGCCAAAAAAACCTCCAGTCAGCCCGCCCAATCTCTATCTAAAGAACTGCAAACTATTGTCGGCGCTAAAGAACTCTCCAGACCTGATGTGATAAAAAAAGTATGGGAATACATCAAAGCCAACAACTGCCAAGATCCCAAAAACAAACGACTGATCGTTCCTGATGAAAAACTCGCTAAAGTTTTCGGCTCCAAAAAACCTATCGATATGCTCAAGCTCGCGGGCGTACTCAATAAACACATCAATATTTAGTCCTACTATGGAGCGAATACGCTGAACAATGCATGCTCGCTTCCACAAGCATAAAAAAAACACTTATCGGTAAAATATTGACTCGGCCGGTTCATAATTATTCTTCTAACCACCAAAACCACCCATTACCGTAAACCTTTAGATTATTTTCTGAGGCAAATTGAAGCACAGCTCTTTCAACGCCTCGATCACCCCAGGCCCAATCATCCCCGCAAAGAACGCCATGATCCCGAACGTGAGGATACCATGCTTGGAGATCAGCATAACAAGCTTCGTATGTATGAGTCGCATCAATATAAACCAAATCAGGCACTGCATCGAATATTTTTGCAGCCTCAGTGCTTTCTAGACGAATGGGAACCACTTTATCAGTCACTTGAGCATGGATCATATTGGACAAGAATTGTCTATATAAAGTGGCCAATATTTGAGGATCATGATCTTCATTCGGAGACCCCTTCCATGTATCAACCGCGTAAACCTTGCCGTCACCTGGAATCATTTGCGCCATATCAATTGTAGACAATCCCATCCAACTCCCCACTTCCACAATCGTTCGCACTTGAAACTTGTCTATCAATTGAGCTATCGGTTCGTGGTTGGAATACCACCCATGGGGATAATATGGCATGAGAGAAACTTCATTGTAAGGAGGTGGTAAATCCTGGACATTCGGTGTATTAGCTACCACATTCGACAAGAACAACATCGCAAAACAAAGATACAGAATCTGATGCATACTTCTCCTTAACTTTTGCACATTATCATAATATTTTTTTTGCTCTCACAAGAAGATCATTGCACTTGCTAAACCTCAGCCAAGTAAGGTTGTTTTTTAATTTATTCTAATAGTAGCAATTTTAATTGCCTATACAAATCCCATTCCCAGCTCTTAGGTGTCTTGGTCAAGAATAGATAAGGAGAAACCTTTCTCCTTTTTTGGTTCTCTTACTCCCACTTCAAACCCGCATCCTTTGAGAATGCGCGGGTGACCAAAATGCTCGATCATGGGCCACTTACGACACACTAACGGCCTTAATGCATAGTTCCCACACGAACCATCTTTTTTTAGATACCTACACCCCATGACATGTACTTGTCTTCCTTCATACGTATGAGGTTCTTTAGCACGTAAGTAAAAACCGTTAATCTGCGTATTCCAGAAATGGTACAGCTTTCCAAATACGCCTCTTCCTTGTTCAATCATGATGTAGTGACAGCAATTCCCACGCCTCTTACACCCGCCTTTCTGTATAAATGGCGGCCTCACGATTTTTCTTGCCAATCTCTGCATCGAGAGATCCAGTAGAGCCAAAGGAAGAACGATCAAACGAATCGATACTCGAATCCAGTGTGGCACCCATTGTTTAGGAATGCCTTCTTCCGGAGGTTTTGGTTCCGAGGTTGCATCACCTACTTCTTCTAGTACTTGATCAAGATCGATCATATTCTTCCCTCAAGGAAACACTATAGCCAAGACAAAAAGCCATATGCACCCAAACATAGCTGCGGAATAAATTTTGATTAAATTGTAATACAATCAGCATGACCAATAAAGAAACAAGCAATGCATAGATCGTTCCTTTTTCTTCCATTGTTAATTCCTTAATTCTCGTTACAGAATAAAATCGTTTGAAATAGAGAAAAAAGAATACGGCAAATGCCAACGTTCCTACCACACCCATCGAGGCCAGTAGTTCTGTTAGCACGTTCGTTGGGTCATAGGGGATCAACATCTCCTTGGTCACCTCTGACACATTCGTGGAATTTTCTTTTTGGAACAGAAATGGCCCCACACCACCAACACCTACCCCAAACCACGGATGCTCTATAAACACATTCCATGCATTCACAATCCCTTGCCATCGTTCCACAAAAGAACCATGCGCCATGAATCCCTGCCTAAAGAATTTCCAGAATGTATTCAAAAAAATGTCTTTTGCTACTACAGCTATGACGGCAAAAAGGGCTGCAAAACTCAAACTAAATAACGCCAGTTTTTTAACCATTTTTCTTTTACAAGATCTCACCCAACGACTACTTTGCAAAAGAAAAAACACACCAACCATCACGAAATACGCAAAAAATGCACCGGTCGACGTCGAAACAATAAGCATGATATTAACCAGAAAAAGATGCATTATCTTTTTCTTTTCCATAACTGTTTCGAAAAAAAACAAATAACAAGCATTATAATACATCACATAGGCAATCATATATAATGCGAAATAGGAAGGCTCGTACGTCATTGCTTGACCACGCGCTATTGTCCCTCCTATGGTTTGCCCTACAAAAGGAAGTAAAATGCCTCCAAAGGAGGCAAAAAACTGTAAGGCTCCGAAAACACCCGTTGCAATGAATGATGCCTTATAGATTTTAAAAACCTGCTCACGGCCGTAGGCCAATACCAAGTTATAAGGAAGAATAAAATAGATACAAAAAGTAAAAAGATACAAAAGCACATATCCAATAGCCCGCTTAAGCATTGGGCTATATACCGCTGATATCGCCATCAAACCCGTAGTAATCAAGAAGGAGAAAAAAATTTTCTTATCCAACTTCCACGGCTTTTTCGAAATAAATAACATCGCAAAGATCGCAAATGCCAAAGCATGATTGAGTTTACATCGAAATATAGATACTTTAATGCTAAGAAGATCTGCAGAAGTTGTAAAAAAATAGAGAAAACTCAGAAAGAAAATGATATTTTTTGTAATATCTAATTGTCCAAATAACCACTCCCTTCGAAAGATAACTCTCACACCCTTTCCTTTTCACGAGATTTGGTTTCTACTCGAACAATATCATCCTCTTCTAGATAAGCCCCCACTTGGACTTCTATAATTTCTAAAAAAGAGGAGCCTGGATTATGCAAACAGTGGATCGCTCCTTTGGGTACATAGATACTTTCGCTTTCAAAAACCAGCATCTCTTTCTCACCAATTGTAACCTTTGCTGTCCCTTCTACAACGACCCAATGTTCGCTACGATGCTGATGGAATTGCAAACTTACGGTAGCTTGGGGCGCAATGCTGATCCGTTTAATTTTATATTGGGCCCCTTTTTCTAATATCGTATACTTACCCCAAGGACGATGTACTTCGGCATGCTCTACTACTTGCTTTGCTCCTTTGTTCTGCAACATCTCAACTAAAGCTTTTACTCTCTGAGATTCTCCTCGTTTAGCAATAAAAAGAGCATCTTGTGTATCTATGACTAGTGTATCTTCAAGGCCAATGGTCGAGATGAGTCTCTTGTCTCCAATGATAAAACTCTTATGCGTATCGATAGCATGTACATTACCAATCGTCACATTCAGCGCATCGTCTTTATCTAAAATCTGATACAAGCTATCCCAGGAACCCACATCAGACCATGTTATCTCAAGAGGCATCACCACAGTACGGTCCGTTTTTTCCATAATAGCATAATCAAAAGAGATCTCAGGAAAAGTTTCGAAAACCTGCCTAAACTGCTTTACCGAAGCCTGTTCACAACTCCCAATATTGCTTTGATGTTTGCAGGTTTCCTGCCAAAATGTTTTCCTCGTTAACATAAATATTCCTGTATTCCATAGGAATTTTCCACTCAGGACATACCGTGTCGCAGTATCGAGATCTGGTTTTTCGACGAAGGCCTCAACAGAACTCACACGTTGCGGATGACTTGCTTTGATATATCCATACCCCGTCTCAGGAGAATTCGGACGAATGCCAAAAGTTACGATGTTTCCTTGTTTAGCAATTTCTCTTGCTTCCTCCACTTTATCAAGAAATATTTCCTCTGGTGAAATCAAATGATCTGACGGACAGACTAAGACAGACTCTTGAATTTTTAAGTGATACGTTTCTTCGAGGACTTTAAATGCCCAGGTAATGGCTAACATCGTATTTTTACGCGCAGGCTCTAAGAGGATCGCATCCTCTAGCGATGGATGAATGCAACTCAATTGTGAGCGAACAAGATGAACATATTCCTCACTTGTAATAAAAAGAAGGTCGCTTGGAGGGAATCGTTTAAGAAAACGAAGCGCTGTTTTTTGTAGTAAAGAATACTCGCTTCCAAATCGTAAAAATTGCTTTGGATATGCAGATCTAGAAAGGGGCCAAAGACGCGTTCCACTACCGCCAGCAAGGATAACGATTTTCATGAAATTCCTTATATCTATTGCTTACAAAATCTCGATATTCTTGTTTGAATCGCTCTTCACTGAATTGACCAGCATGTTCTTGAATATGTTCAGGAATAAATTGATGTTGTATCCTGTCAAAATGTTGTATGGCTTCGGATAGAGATGAAATTGTTTGTTCTGAGAAAAAAAGACCTGTTACACCTTCTACCACTGTCTCTAAAACTCCACCTCTACCAAATGCTATAACGGGTGTACCTGCAGCCTGTGCTTCAACTGGTGCGATTCCAAAATCTTCCTCGGCCGCAAAGACAAAGGCTTTAGCCTGAGCCATGAGTTTACGCATGTGTTCATCGGGAAGCGCCCCAAGAAGTTCGATATTGCCTTTCGCTTTTTTCTTAATCGCGGACATTTCAGGTCCATTACCTACCACAAGTAATTTCTTCTCTGGCATTGCTGCAAAGGCTTCAACAATTAAATCGACCCTTTTATAAGGAACCAATCTTGATACTGTAAGATAAAAATCTTCTTTGTCATCTAGAAAAAAATGGTGCGTTGCCACAGGAGGATGTATGACTTTTGCATCTCGTTGATAGATTTTTTTAATCCTCCTTGCAACACAGTTTGAGTTCGCAATGAAGTGATCTACACGAGATGTCGAAGTACTATCCCAATGTCGTAAATAGTGCAAAGCCATCTTGGCTACTGGTTTTTTTATCCCTTTTACTTTGCTAAGATATGGATGGTACAAATCCCAGGCGTATCGCATAGGAGTATGACAATAACAAATATGAAGCTGTTCCGTATGTGTGAGCACTCCTTTAGCTACTGCATGAGATGATGAGAGAACAAGATCATACGAGCCAAGATCAAACTGCTCTATCGCAAGAGGAAACAAAGGCAACAAATGACGATATAATGAGGTTGCATAGGGAATTTTTTGCAAAAATGACGTGTACACTACAGGCCAAGCATTTACATTACCGCTGTCGTGCACTAAAGTATGGATAGGTCCAGGAAATAGGCTGTGGATAGATTCTAAAACCTTTTCTGCACCCGCATGAGAAACTAACCAATCGTGAACAAGCGCTGTTTTTATCGCCGGCATAACTCCTCTAATACTCTACAATGCGCATCAGCACATTTTTCCCAGCAAAAATCACGACTTCTCTTCAGTCCTTTTTCCCTCAGTTCATGGAGCAATTCAGGTTGCTGTACAAGACGCTTAAGAACCTGCCCCATTTCTTCAGGACGATGTGGATCGAAATACACTGCAGCTTCTGCACATACCTCTGGTAAGCTCGCCATTTTTGAAACTGCAAGAGCACAGCCAGAGCTCATAGCCTCTACTGCTGGCGAACCAAATCCCTCATAAAAAGAGGGAATCACTGTTGCAATCGCAAGTCTATACAGTGAAGGAAGAAATTCTTCTTCGACAAAATCTAGAAAATGGACTCTATCTACTAGTTTTGAGTGTTCGACAAACGCTTCGGCTTGTTTGTCAGCATGAATCAATTGCGTACGCTTTCCCACAACAACAAGATGTATCCCCTCCAAGGAAGAAAGTACGCCTAGAAACCCTTTTAGAAGTCCTAAAAGATTTTTATGGGGTTTAACATTCCCTACAAAGAGAATAAATTTTTCCGGCAGGTGATAATGCTGTCGCGTTTTAGAAGACAGGCCATCTTCATGAGATAGAAATGCTTTACGATCTACTCCAGGAAAAATAACGGTAATTTTTTCAGGTTCTGTATTGAGGTGTGCGCATATTTCTTTTTTAGAAAACTGAGAAACCGTAATGATCCTTTTGCTCCGCTCTGCAGCCATTTTCATTACTATTCTGGCATATAAACGTTGCGTCCAAGAAAGGTGCCTTGTCATAGCTAAATGGTTGACATCATGTAGAGTAACGAGTCGATTCTTTGCTGCTGTAGGAAAAAGAGGCACGTTATAATGTGGAGACCAAAAAACATCGCATTTAGGAATGAGAATTGGTAATTTTATTTGTTCTTCGACCGAATAAATAGGAGCATTTAATACAATGAGCGAAAATCTACTTAACCATGGTAGTTTTTTTAACGCAGCCTCATGAATAATCAATCGGATTCGAAAAGGACCGTGTTCAATCAATGGAAGAAGATTACAAAGATACGTTCCTATTCCAGAAGATAAAACCATTCTTGCATCGATGCAAAGCTCTCTCATACAACGTCTCTAGAAAGCGATGCAATCTGGCGTCCAATAGAAAAACTTGCCGTAGCAGCTGGAGAAGGAGCGTTAAGAACATGAAGCACCCTTCCTTCCCTAGTAAACGAAAAATCATCTAGCATCAAGCCCTCCTTAGTAACAACTTGCGCACGAATTCCAGCGCCACCAGGAAGAAGATCTTGTTCCTGCAGGGCCGGGACAAGCCTTTGCAAATCACGTAGAAAAGCTTTTTTGCTAAAAGAACGATACAATTCTTTAATACCAATTTTCCAATATCGTCTAGCCATTTGCCAAAATCCGGGATAGCTCAACATCTCTTGAAGATCTCTAATATTCACATCTGTTTTCTTATATCCTTCTCTAGAATAGGCTAAAACAGCATTGGGACCAGCTTCTACTTTACCATCGATCATACGCGTTAAATGCACACCGAGAAAAGGAAACTTCGGATCTGGAACTGGATAGATCAGACCATTTACAAGATATCGACGATCTTCCTTCAGTTCGTAATATTCACCACGAAAAGGCAAAATTTGTTGCTCATACTGCGTATTGGATGAAGTGAGTCTTGCAATTCTGTCGGAAAAAAGCCCTGAGCAATTGATGATCGTTTTTGCAAGATAAGAGCCATGTTGCGTAGTAACCTCATGATCTCGAATATCAATTACTTGTTCTCCAAAGTATATTTCAACAGCTTCCCGCTGAAGAATTTCTACAAGCCTCTTTGCTACCTGCTTATAATTAATTACAAAACAGTGAGGAATATGAATTGCCTCGATGGCATTCACATATGGCTCTATATCTTTGATGCCTTGGGGGCCAATCAAAGAGATCTCTGCTACTTCATTGGCTTGTCCTCTTGCAAAAATCTCATGTAACTTTGCAAGCTCGCAAGTTTCAGTAGCGACAATCAACTTACTTAACTGCTTGAGGGGAATTCCGTATTCATTACAAAATGTTAGCAGTTCTAATCTACCCTCCTTGCAATTGCGTGCTTTATGTGAACCTGGCTTATAATAAACCCCAGAATGCACAACACCACTGTTATTTCCTGTTTGGTGACACGCCTCTTTTTTTTCTTTTTCAAGAAGACATATCGATGCTTTAGGCGACTGTTTCTTTAACTGATATGCTGTAGCAAGCCCCACAATGCCTGCACCAATAATGAGATACTCATAGTTATGTTTCATAGTTTGGGCAGAAGTTGTTCTTTTTGTTGTAAGAGCCAATTCGTTGTTTCCTCTATACCCTGATCAAGATTTCCTTGAGGACACGAAGGTAATAATTGACGTAGCTTATCTATGCAAAGCACTTTAGATCGCGCTCCCACGTATTTGCTCGTATCGTAGAATATATTTTCTTTTGGGTACCCAATGTAGGTGCAAATTTTATCTGCAAATTCTTTAATAGAATACTCACAACCTGCACCAAGATTAATCACACTATTTTTTTCTCTTTCTACCAACATAAGCATCGTGTTGACAAAATCTTGCACATGAATGAGTTCTCTTTTTTGCTCACCATCACCCCAAAGCATCACCTGTTCTTGGTAAAGCTTGCCTCGCAAAATTTTGCGCATGAGATCAAAAATAAAATGCATCTGACGCCCATCTGTGTGATATCCAGGCCCATATAGAGTGGATGGAACAAAATAAAGATATTCGAGCCCATATTGCTTATGGAGCGCCATAAGCCCCACCAATAACATCCTTTTTGTCATCCCATATGTAAAAAGACTTTCTATGGGTTTTCCTTGTAGATAATACTCCTCTTTCAAAGGAAGTTCCGGATCATAGCCACAGCTTGTTCCCATGCATATCATTTTCGCTTGCGGCTGCTTAGCTTGCCACCATTGTAATACATGTGTGTTAATCTGTTGATTGATGATCCACTGCTCGCCAGGATGGTGCAAACAAAAATCACCCGCCTGTGTCCATGCAGCTAAGTGGAAGATTTGATCAAATAAGAGCTGATCAAACGCATGTAACGATTGTGCATTACGCAAATCACAGTTCCCTGAGTGTACGCCGACGACTTCATGTCCATATTGCACAAGGCTCTGGCAAAGAAATTTCCCAAGAAATCCTCGACTTCCAGTAACTAAAATACGCATAAATTTAAACGTTCACAAATTGATTATTCTTGATAATCCGATAGGCACTAATCAACTCCTGAATGCCCTCATCTAAAGTTTTCTGAGGTTTCCAACCCAGTCTTTCGAGTTTTTCATTGCTAACAATATAATCACGCTTATCAGGATCCTCTCCAATAGCCGCGCTATGAATATAGAGCTCCGGAACATATTGTCTGATTTTCTCGCATAACTCTCGCTTACTTAAATTCGCTTCCGTGAGTCCAACATTATAAGCATGCCCCTTCATCACCTCATAATTCTCAATCCCGAATAAAAACGTCGCAGCAACATCGCGCACATGAATGTAATTGCGTTTGAAATGTTCCTCAAAAAGGACGATCGAACGATCATGCACTGCTCTGTAAGTAAAATCATTCACAAGCAAATCAAGTCGCATGCGCGGCGATACTCCGAATACCGTTGCAAGACGAAAACATACCGCTCTACCAGTATCCAATAATTCCTGCTCAGCCTGGACCTTCAACTTGCCATACAAAGAAATAGGAAATAGAGGAGTTTCTTCTGTGCAAAATTTTCCTGACTCTCCGATGCCGTATCCACTGTTTGTATTAGGAAAAAGGATCTTCTGATATTTAGAGGTTTTATCCAGAACCATTCTTACAGCATCATAGTTGACAATTCTCGTTAATGCTGGGCTCATTGCGCAAGCTGGTGCGCCAACAATAGCTGCCAAAGGAATGATAATATCTGCTTTAGGAAGCAGCTCCTCCATAACTTGAGGATTGGCAACATCCCCTTTAACAAAGGTAAAATTCTTATCTCCAAAACATTCTAGAAGAGTGACTTGGCGATATAGAAGATTATCCACCACAGTGACTCTATAGCCAGCTTGAAGAAGCATTGGAGTCAATATTGAACCGATATAGCCAGCACCGCCTGTAACAAGAATATGTTCTTTGATCATATGTGATTTACTCTAAAATTAGTGGTTCTAAGATTTCTTGGGCTTTTATATAGGATTCTGGGGTTCCGATATCTATGAAAAGACCATCTACGCGAAAGCTGGCCATGCCTTCTTTGATCAACCCTGGGAAAAAATCTTTCTCAAGAGAAAATACCGCTGGCATATTTTTATCAAATACAGTTCGATCAAAAAGGTATACGCCACCATTAATCCACCCAGGCAGGGAATTTGCTTTTTTTTCATGGAAAGCAATTACTTTTCCTTGGACATCGAATTCTATATTTCCAAATCGGCTCGCATCTTCGACATGCGTATACGCTATCGTAACGGGGGGGTGAAAACATTCATACATTTTTCCAAGTGGACAAGCGAGATAAGAATCCCCATTCATGACAAACACTCTCGGTGTATTGGTCAAAGCAATAGCCTTTTTTACAGCGCCACCAGTTCCAAGAGGGGTCTCTTCAAAAGAAAATTCCAATTCAAGCCGTCCAGACCACTTAGAAAAATGTTCTAAAACAACCTCTGCTTTATACCCTATTGCCAGTACAACTTTCTTAACCACTCCAGATTGCTCAATGTGTTCTAGCAAAAGGTCTAGAAAAGCCACTCCTCGAATTGGAGCTAAAGGCTTGGGAAGATGTGGCACGGCTTCTCTTAGCCTTGTCCCCAACCCTCCAGCCAATATAACTGCATCTACCATGACTAATCTTTCATATAAATAATCGTGCTGCCGCTGTTTTCAAAGCAGACAGGCACAGCCATTAAGTTATGTAAAGCTGCTTTTACAGCGTCTTGGCGCGAAGGCGGCACTAAAAGAGCTAAAAAACCTCCACTACCAGCCCCGCATAATTTCCCACCGTATGCACCTGCTTGTTTAGCGGTTTCATAAGCTTGATCCACTATCGGATTAGAAATCTTGCTGGACAATTGCTTTTTTAACGACCAACTTTCATCAAGCAGTCGACCCAAAGAACTCATCATTGTATCTTCTGCCTCATGAGCAATAATATCCTCTGCTATAAATACCATCTCGTACATTCTCTTAAGATACGCATCATTGGTTAAGCTATGCGTACGCTCCATTTGCTCTTTTAGAATCTCACTGGCATACCGAGTTAGTCCTGTGTAAAACAAGAGAAGATGTTCTTCAAAAATTTTTAATCTCTTTGGTGTCGCAATTACAGGACGAATCTGTTTATTATCAGCGTTAAATTCAATGACATTCACCCCACCAAAAGCAGCATGGAATTGATCTTGTGATCCTACATTTTCACGTATTAGTTCTTGTTCTACAAAACATGCCTCTTCAGCTAATACCTGCTTTGACACTTTCATTCCTCTTAAAGCATAAAGAGCATTCAAAAATCCTACTGTAAAAGAAGAGGAGGAACCTAAACCTGTTTTAGCAGGCAGATCTGAAAAAATATGGATATCGAGATTGCTATCGCAATTCTTAAGCTTCAGGCATTCCCGAATACTAGGATGCTCAATCTCATCAAAGGTTTTTACTAATTCTGTTTTCGAGTATCCAATACGTATCCTGTGATCAAAATAATTTCCGGGCGTGCTGATACTTACATGCGTGTATTTGTCGATCGTAGTGCCAAGCACTGCACCAACATGTCTGGAATAGTACCCTGGATAATCTGTCCCACCGCCAAATAGGCTGATACGAACAGGAGTGCGCGAGATGATGAGCATCGTAAGCTCCGATGTAAATGAAATGCAGTTTAGCTAAACAGCTGGATGCAGAAAAGACTTTCCTTATTATCACCTCTAAAAAAAGATACAGCCTCCATGACAAGGGCTAACGAATTCTCACCCACTTGGGAATTTTTCTAGCCAGCCTTCTTTTCTTTGCCCTCTCACTCTTCCTTGTCTCTTCATAAAGCTGCTTTGCATCACAGTCTTGGTTCTGCGCATACTCCTGCAAAACACGGAAAAAATAAAAATAAACATCTTCAATCATCAAATACTTACGCACAAATGCGTTTGCATTTTCAGCAATATGTTTACATTCTACGTCGTGCTCCTGTGCCCACTGGATTTTTTCGATCAAATCTTCCATTTGATTACTAATTGGTACATAATGCACATATGGTTCCAGAGCATCATAAAACCATTGCGAATCTTCCGATTCCTGTTTAAAAGCAACACTATTGGACAATAATCTCCAAAGGAACCCTGGATACGTTGAGGTATATCCATCTAACACTGGCAAATACGCCCATCGTAAATGTTGACTTTGATAAATTCCAGGTCTATTGAATGGTTGTATGAAAGCTATAAGTTCAGAAGTTGCACTAAAACCTGGAGAACTGAATCCTGCATCCACGAAAGTGGGATAGAGAGAGGACAGCGAGCAAATCTTATAGCGTGGCATTTCTGAATAACGCAAAGCAGTCTCTGCATATGAGCTTTGACTCATACCAAGACGCGCAAAATCGTTAGGTTGTCCACGCCAGAAAGCGCTTTTGTATTTTATTTCCCAAGGCCACTGAGAAAGCGCTCCTATGATTTGTTGCGATAGCGCTGCCCACTCAGGAATCGTAAAACGATCTGGGATAGAAATGAGATAAGGAGCATCTTTTTTTCTCGCATAAGTCAAAATAGGCGCTTGATCTTGAAAATCTTCCGTAATCCAAAAATCTCTCGGTTGAAAATCAAATGGCGTACCATCGTTATGATTTATAATAAAATCGACATTGGGTAAATCAGGAATCCCTGGATAGTCTGCCAAGCGTCCGATAGTTCGAAAAAATGCATCCATTCCAAAAGGATCCGGTCCGTATCGGTAAATCTTCCCCTCGATAATTCTATAACGAGAACAGCCATGCCCCCCCACGCATCGTGCAAATTGAGCAAACGTCTCGTTTAAAGCTTTTTGCGTAATTTTCTTAGAGCTAAAAGGGGAAAATTCTTTTTGTAATCGATTCATCATCCATTCTGGCGTTGCTTCCGAAAATTTTGCCTGTAATTTGGCAATGTCTATAGTAGAGATAAAGTTACTATCTGGTAGGGAACGAGGCGAGTGATAATCTCTAGGCGCATGAGCATAAGGACTGTCCGCTGCTAAAGCGGCCATAGCCATAAAAGCTCCCACAGAAAACACTTTCCTCATAAAACAATCCTCATTATTAGTTTTTAATAACTAACACCACCTCAAGCAAAAGCCTGTCCAGGCCCCAGATGCAGCCAGCTTTGATACAAGATTTTCCTAACTTTTACAATTCAGCATGACCCTGTACATACAAGCCGTTAAGCTACTCATAAACAGTCGATGAAGGAGAAAAAATGAAGCGTTTTATCAACGAAGCCTAACCCAATTAGGATTCCCTTCCGTTTCATTTAATAGCCGTAATGTATCAAAATCTTGGTGGGTAGCGTATTCTTGCAAAACACGAAAAAAATAGAGGTAGATGTCTTCTATCATAAGATGCTGACGGACCAAGGCGCTTGCGTTTGCTGCAATGCGTTTACATTCTTCCTCGTGCTGCTGAGCCCAAAGAATTTTCTCAATCAAGTCTTCCATGTTGTTCTTGATAGGCACATAATGCTCATAAGGGATTAGAGCATCATAGAACCACTGTGACTCCTCCGATTCTTGCTTAAAGGCAACGCTATTCGACAAAAGTCTCCAGAGAAATCCTGGATACGTTGAAGTAAATCCATCCAAAGTAGGTAAATATGCCCATTGGAGATGCTGCCCTGGAGAACAACCATCTTTGTTAAATGGTTTAATAAACTCTATTACTTCTGATGTTGCGCTAAACCCTGGTTGATTAAATCCAGCATCAACCAAACCCGGATACTGATTAGAAAGAAGGCAAATTTTATAGCGCGGCATTTCAGCATATCGCCGCGCTACTTCTTCATAGGGAGTTGGCCACATTCCTAAACGAGCAAAATCGCTTGGCTGCCCGCGCCAAAACGCACTTTTCTTTTTCCTAGACCATGGATATCTTGAATTAGCCTCGAGAATTGCCTCTGCAAGTCTCCACCATTCCGCAATAGTGAATCGATCTGGAATTGAAACGAGATAAGGGCAGTTCTCTTTTCTGGCGTAAGTAAAAATGGGAGCCTGATCTTGGAAATTTTCAGTAATCCAAAAATCTCGCGACTGAAAATCAAACGGTGTCACATCATTATGACTTATAATAAAATCGACATTAGGCAAATCCGGAATTCCCGGGAAATCAGCTACTCGCGCTATTGTTCGAAAAAATGCATCCATGCCCCAAGGGTCTTGTCCATGACGATAAATGCGTTCTCCAATAACTCGATACCGAGCGCTCTCTTGCGAGCCAACATTTCTAGAAAACTTCTCAAAAGTTACATCAAGCGCTTGCTGAGAAATTTTATTCTTTCTAAAATGCGCCATTTCTTTTTGTAAACGCTGCATCATCCATTCTGGAGTTACAGCTGCGCATTTTTCTCGAAGTTTTGGAATATCTACCGTATAAAAAAAACTTGTACATGGCATATCAACCGGCCCAGAATATTCACGTGGCGCATCAAGATACGGGCTTTCAGCCATCAAAGAAACCCCTATTACCATTGCCAAGACAAAAAAAGATTTTCTCATTTTTCTTTTGCTCTATTTATTTTTTAATGACGGCAATGTAGATCCCATTCCACCAAGAATTCATATCTCCATTTGCATTTGTAAATAATGCACGTTCATAAAGAACTTCATACCCCAACTTTTTGAACGCTCTGTCAGTACCTATACGTACATTGTCCCAATTCCAATCATCAATAACAGCAATGAACACATCATCCAAGACATCGTCGTAGTAGGTAAACGCTTGCTCTTGATCACTTTGTTCGTGACGACCATCATAAAAATATATGTTAATGGGATGCCGTACCACACTAGCCCGATCAATAGAAAAGCAATCAGCTTCAAAAAAACGTAAAGGCAACGAAGGAATAAACGTTTGCATATTCGCATAACAATCATTACGAGGCGAGCCAAATTCAGACCAATTTTCAATAGCAATAGCATCAATAACCGTATCCTGGTTCCCATAGAGAGCTGCAACTAAAGTAGAGCCTTTCCAGCAACCAATTTCAAGATACACTGTAGAAGAAAGCGAACAAAGATTATTGAGCAAATGCCTTACTTTTGGACTGGACATTCCGTGAATTGCAAGTACAGTAGGGGCAAGCTTGGATATTCCATGTTCTGCATTGTCAATGCTGTGTATTACATGATCGATAAGTTTTTTTTCTCTCACAATGAATAGTTCTTCTTGTGCTGGCAATACACTGCTACTAGTCAAAATGAGAAAAGATGCGATAAAAGCACAAAATCTTGTTACCATGGAATCCCCCTTTAGCGAGTCTGCGAGGCAGAAGAATAGATTTTTTTTTATTTGTAGGCCATAAAAATATCGGAGAAAATTTATCTTTGCACAGCTAAAACCCCTTAAAAAAGAGGGGGCTATTGATATATTTATGGAAACTTCTAATCAGAAAAGACTCTTGATAACAATGTAGCTACACAATTGGAAAAATTCTCCAATGAATGGAACTTTTGATACGCTTTTTGCATAGATCCCAACTTTCTTGCAATGGCTGTAGATTGCCTTAGTTCATTGATTCTCTGCCAAAACCATCGAGTTTCCCAATCGACAATAAGTTCCTCAAGACCATATTGGAGAAGTTCATCTGCTAGCCAGCTTCCTGCCAACACTACTGGCATTTTACCTGCTACAATAGCTTCGACAAAAATCCCCGAAGTAGAACAACGATAGGCAACAGGATCGTAAGGCAAAAGAATTACATTGCTTGCCATCATTTGCTGAAAGTATTCCTCACGGCTTAGAATCGCAGGCAATGAAACAACTTGTATGTTCGACGCAGAAAGCATCGCATCCTTAGAAGCTGCAAGTATCACTTCTAGATTTTCAAGCTCTGTAATCTCTAATATTTTGCGAATAGCGTTCAATCCTTTAGATGGTCGAGGAGGGCCTGGCCACCAGCAATGGACGATTTTTTTTGTTTCATGTGTTTCTGTAGAAGTTATTGTAAAGGCGTGTGGGATCGGAAGCAGATGCACTGCGCGTTTAAAAAGCAATTCCGCTTCTTGTTGAATACTTCTGCTATCTGTCAGGAAAACGCATTGTGATTTTAAGTGATTCAAAATCACCTTTAAACAAGCAATATGTAACCTCCCATTTAATTTAAATTTCTTTAAATCATATCGTAAAAAAATCCACAGATACGTTGTTTCTTTTTTAGATTTTTTTATAGCGAATGTAAGGTCCAAGAGCTCTTTTAAAGAGAAGGTATCAATAAAAAGAATCTTTGTCTGATTACAAATGTTTCTTTCTTTTAGGAAATTTTGAAATATATTGGAAAATACTCTGCTTTGAAAAGAGGATGTAAAATAAGGAAAAAACCGCATAGACAAACGTTCAATATTTGCCTCCTTATCGATGAGTACAGTGCACGATAAGCCATATTTTTCAATACTTTCTTGAATACATCGATGGTATACATAATCGTGACCGGCTTCAGTCTTAATACGTGGAGCCAAAGAATAGAAATGCCAGTTATCCTTATGCATAAACAGGAAAATGGAATTCTACTCCTTTTTCTAGCAAGTGCTGATTGTTTTTTAGAATCTCTTTCCTAAAGTTCCAAGCAAGCACATAATAAATATCCGGAGGAGACGCAAGCTCATCTTCAAGCTTGATCTCAAGATGGCTCCCAGGACTAAATAAACCTTTACGTAGGGGATTTTTTTCTACAAGGCAATCTAGGAGAGATTTGTCGATCCCAAAATAGTTAAGCAATGTATTTCCCTTTACAGGGGCTCCCATGCCAAAAATTTTTTTTCCCTGTTGCCGTGCTTTTTGCAGATATTCGAGATTTTGAGCTTTGAGTTGCTCCATTTTTATTGCTAACTCATGATATGCCCCAAGCTCATTACATTTTGACTCTTCTTCTTCTTTCTGTAGCCTTCGAAGTCTATCTGAAGAAGCTCTTGTGCCTATATGGCCAACATATCCTATAATGGACCCACCATGGATAGGGGAAAGGCAAGCATCAAAAAGTGAAAGCCCATGCCTTTGCAACAAAGTTTCAATTGTCCTTAGCGTATAGTAAAGCAAATGTTCGTGATATATTTGGTCAAAGGCCACGTTTTCCATGATTTTCTTCATATAAATAAATTGCACAACAAATACTCCATTTGTTTTAAGCAATTTTTTAATCGCCGCCGTAACGGAGTGCAACTCTTCTAAATGAAAAAATACTCCTGACGCATTGATGACATCGAATGGTTCCTGAATCGTCTCTGCAGTAGATAAGTTAAAAAATGCATTGAGAGTAGGGATGCCTTTTTCATTGGCGATCTGCGCAGTTCTTACTGACGACTCAATGCCCAACACCTCATAACCAAGTTGCTGATAATAAAAAAGTTGAGAACCATCATTAGATCCAATATCGAGGACTCTTTTCATGGGTTTGCCCCAAAAAAATGTCTGGTCTACCTGATTTGCAATTTCCTGAAAGTGCATTCTCAAAGATTGAGTGATACCAGAAAGATATGTATGGTTCGAAAACATTACTTCTTTTGGAACGGTATAATCAAGTTGGGCTGTTTGACAACATGTGCAATAAATAACACGTAAAGGATATAGAGGCTCCTTGCCTACTTCATCAACAGTGAGAAAGTGATTACCCCAAGGCTGTTTTTTTAGATCGACTGCAACTTCAAATTCCTTAGCATCACACACACGACAACGCATAATCACTCCCAATCGATCATTGAAAAACAGGATACAGAGGCTCTATTTCAACCCTCAAGGCGTCCTTCATTAAAAAAATCCCATTCAGGGAACGAACCAATAATAATTTCCGGTATATCCAATTTCTGCGAATATTCTTTTCCACTCGTCAACATGCAAAATAGATTTTGCTGTGAGGTTCCATCGATAAAGCAAGTCTTTTTCTTGCTCATCCCGATAAGCATCCACAACAACAAAGCTTTTTCCCTTGCTAACCCTTTCAATTTCTCGCAAAGACTGCAGCAAATCTTCCCCTTCAAAATTATGTATTGTATTGATGGAGGTAACGAGATCGAAAGACTTATCAGGAAACGGCAAATCTCTTGCATCTGCTACTTGCAAAAAGGGTTTTACTGCAGGATGTGCATTTTCAATAGCGTAAGACGAGATATCGATGCCTTGTACAGTGATGCCAGGAATCAAATTCGTAAAATCATATAACATAAACCCTTTAGCACACCCAATATCCAAAATGTGGCTTTCTGAGGTAAGCTGATAATGTTTTTGAAAATTCGGAACCACTGGGTGCCAAAATCTAGGGTGATAGTAATGTCCCCCATATCCCTGGTTGCGTGGCCCATCGAAAAACTCTACCCCAAATTTTCGAGCAATTGCTCGATCTTCTTCTGTCTTCTTTTCGAAACGATCTTGAAGGTTTCTCTTTGTCTTAGGGTAATTAACAAGGAGATCAATTTCTCTTTCCATAAATGCGTTCTCTTCTAAAAAGGACCTGTAAAACTAGCATCAGGAACATCTAATGGCTGTTGCATGCGAAGTTGTAAAATCTCTTCCAGAAGAGCTTTTGCGCGGGTAGGTTTTCCCATCATTTCCAGAATTTTCAAAGCAATTTCTTTTGACGTCGGATAATAATGATTCGACAATGCCCAACTTGTAGGACATGGATGGTCGGGATAGGTAATCCGAACCGGTGGAGATTTTAGACTATCAAAGGCCTCCTCAGCAAGAATCGCTAATAACTCTGAGGCAAATCCACAAGTTCTCCAATCTGGATCTAGTACGATCACTCTTCCTGTTTTCAAGACCGAATTAAGAACTGTCTCTTTATCTAAAGGCTTAATGGTACGCAAATCGATTAACTCAATAGAAATCCCGTCATTTTCCAATAGACCAATTGCTTTCCAAGCTTCTAAAGTCATATGGGAACAAGCTATAACTGTTATATCTTTCCCTTCGTTGACTATTTTTGCACTGCCGATAGGAACTCTATAAATCCCTTCAGGAACTTCTCCAAAAATATTATGCAACCACCGATGCTCTAAAAAAATAACTGGATTATTGTCTTCTACGGAAGAAATTAAAAGCCCTTTAGCATCATAACAATTCGATGGCATAACGACTTTTAACCCTGGAATATGAGCAAACAGACTGTGTAATGTTTGGGAATGCTGTGGCCCTTGTCCCCATCCTCTTCCAATTAAGAGACGAATGACAAGAGGGACATTTGCTCTGCCACCGAACATGTAATGCCACTTAGCCGCATTATTAATTAACTGATCTAAAGCCAATAAACAAAAATCGACCCTTTGATGCGTCATGATGGGGCGCAAGCCCATGATAGCCGTGCCAATAGCCACCCCTGTCATTGCATTTTCTGAAACAGGCATATCCATGACACGATCAGGCCCATATTTTTGTTGCAACCCAGACGTAGTGCCAAAAAGGCCCTTCGGATCAGGAACGCCAAGTCCCATTACGTAGACGCTGGGATCCAATTCCATAAGTTGATCTGTAGCTTCAAGAATGGCCTGGTGAAATTTCAGTTCTCTTCCCATAATCCTCTTTATTACGCGTAAATGCTTGCGTGGGGGTCAAATATTGGAAAACTACTCTTCTCAGCAAAAATAAAGGCCTCATCAATTTCAGCTTGTATTTTCTTTCGAAAAGACTGCAGAACTTCCTCTGTTAAACGTTGCTGATCACGAAGGCGTTCTTCGTATACTTTTAACGGGCATTTTTTATGCCAATACTGCACTTCTTCTATAGGACGGTAACCTGCATCATCATCAATATTAGGACCACAATGTTCTCGGAAGCGATATGTATCAAACTCAACAAAACACGGTCCCTTACCTTCTCGGATATACTGCATTGCTTGATGAGTTACACGATATACCTCCTCAACATCATTGCCCGAACCTTGCAATCCGATCATTCCATGAGCTCGAACAATATCAACGCGACTCCTCTTAGGAGATTGTCTCACAGAAAGCGGCGAGTAGACAGAATAAAGATTGTTCTCGCAGACAAAGAGAATTGGGAGTTTTTTCAAAGAAGCAAAGTTAAGACTTTCTGCCCAAACCCCTTCCTCCGTAGCGCCCTCTCCGAAAAAAATAACCGTTACTCTATTTTCTCCTTTAAGAAGTGAAGCAAAAGCAACTCCCACTCCCACGGGAAGACTTCCTCCCACAATAGGCGTGGTTCCAATGATATTAGCCGTCAAATCTATCAAATGCATGGACCCTCCTATACCGGAGGAACATCCATCTACTTTCCCGTAGATTTCTGCTAACATCTTGCACAGGCTCCCGCCTTTGGCGAGGTAATGGGCATGAGCTCTATGGTTGCTAATGAGATAGTCGGTTTGTAAAATGTTCTTACAAACCCCAATAGCTACAGCTTCTTGCCCAATGCTTAAATGAACAGGGCATCGCATTGCTTGCTCAGCATATCGATATCCAATAGCCTCTTCAATCATACGAACCCGAAGCATCTCATGAAACAGCTCTAGGGAAATCTCCGCAGATATTTTTTGGATCATTGATCATCTCTTAAGTTATGACTTATTCCGTAACGGGCATCCAAGAATTTTTATGTCTACGTAATTTATACATGTCTATATCGCTATTTAATGCATCCTCCAATACGGATGAGCCGTACCTATCAGATGCAACACTAAAATTTCTTCCTCTTACCCCCTTGCAAGAAGTTGTAGCAAGCCAGGTACAACATTCCACAACTTCTTTCATGGGCGTACATTCGTTATTGTTCAGTCTTTCCACAGTTCTTTGATAATTAAGACCAGCAGCCTTCGTTCCCAATCTTAGGGTCGGTTCATGAATTTTAGTGTTTACACATCCTGGGCCAACAATGACAAATCTCGTATCAGGAATTTCCGCATCCAATAACTCGCACATTTTAGTTAATGCGATCTTTGAAAGAGTATAACTCGAATAGTGAAGAACAGCATTATTTGTCCCGCCGCCCGCAAAAAACAGCACACAGGGTTCCGCAAATTGCGCTTGTAAATTTCTGTAAGGTAATAACCGATGCAATATTCTGAGCTGTCGTAATAGATTGATTTGTAATCCAGCTTCCCATGAATCAAAATCTACATTCTGAAAATCTCCAATAGGTTCTAGATTGCCTGGTGCTATAACAAGAATATCCCAACTCGAACACAACATAGTCAATGAGCAGCAAGCCGATTCAACAGAGTCAACATCAAGGAGGTCGCACTCGACAAATTGCATTTGAAAATTCGCCGCTAATGCCGTTACGGCAGGTGAAGGAGTGCGATACGTTCCAAAAAGATTCCAACCCTTTAGACCCCACTCTTGAGCAATAGCCGCTCCGATATCACTTGAAGCTGAAATTATAATAGCATTCACAGAGCCCCTAGGTTTGATTTATACTAAGGCACCTTCTTCTAATTCTTTACACTCTTGTATCACCATCTCTAATTCCTGTGCTGGCAGTTTTGGATCAAGATCTTCTAAACCAGCCCCAAATTTAAGCATGGGCACAATTTTCTGTGCTTCTAAGATTTCAAGATGGCAAACGAAAGGACCCTTTTGCTTACAAATAGCTGTCAGATTGCTTGCAATATCTTGATGATTTTTCAAACAGACATAAGGGATATGAAATGCCTCCGCTAACTTTTGATAATCGGGAAAAGACAGCCCACTGGCCTCATCTACTGCTACATAGCGGGATTCCAACCAAATATCGATCGTTTGCCTAACTGTAGCGTGCCCTTTATTATCAAAGATAAAAATCTTAATCGGCAAATCATACTTTCTTATAGTAGCAAGCTCTTGAAGACACATCATCAAACCACCATCTCCAATCAAACAAATAATCTCTTTACCAGTCCCCAAGGCTGCGCCAATACTAGCAGGTAGCGAATACCCCATGGGAGTATGATTCCATGCTGAAAAAATTTTTTGCCCAGCTTTTGTCTCAAAAGCTTGCATCATCCAACAAATATTGGCTCCTGTATCAGTTACAAGAATACAGCCTTCTTGCACTACGTTAGAAAGCTCTTTGATAAATACATAAGGGTTGATTTTTTCTTGGTGGACATAATCTTGTTTTGTGCAGACAGGATAACGTTGCTTCCATATATTAATCTGCTCCCGCCACAACGAAAAGGAATCACCTATGCTACATAGGTAAAACTTCTCACACTGCTCAAAAAAGCTTTTTAAATCGGATAGAATTGGCAAGTCTATATTAAATGTCGATGGCCCAAATTTATTGATTTCTTCAGGATCAATATCCACCATTACTTTTCTAGCGCTCGGAGCAAAAAGACTCTGCTTTCCCCCTGTAATCATTTGAGAAAGTCTGGTCCCTATGGCTATCACCAGATCCGATTGCTGCGCAGCAAAATTTCCCCAACGAGGACCACAAACTCCAACGCCATTCATGTTGAGCTCATCATCATAGGTCATCAAATCAGTAGCGCCCCATGTTAAGAGAACCGGCATCTTAAAATACCTGGCAAAAGCTATTGCTTGTTTTTCAACTTTAGCACAATGCACTCCGGCTCCATAAATCAATACGGGACGTTTGGCCTGTCTAATTTCCTGAAAAAGGGCCTTAATTTCGTCTGCAGAAGCCGTTGGAGAGTTTTTACAAGGAATGTATGACTGTAACTTTACAGGATCAATCTCTACTCTTTGTAAATCGTCCGGCACATCTAAAATTACAGGACCGGGACGCCCTTCTTGTGCAATATACACTGCTTTCTCAAGCTCGTAACGTATCATAGAAGGATCTGTTACAAGTTTAACATATTTCGTCACGCTTTCGAATACCGAGGTAATATCAGTCTCTTGAAAGCCGCGTTGTCTTAGGTTTTTATTAGGACGAAGGCGAAACCTAGCGACTTGTCCTGTAATACAAATCATGGGAATGGAATCAAAATAGGCATTACATACGCTTGTAAGCAGATTAGTAGCTCCTGGGCCACTTGTTGTCATTGCAAGCCCCAACTTACCAGACGCTCGTGAATACCCATCTGCGGCTGCGGCTCCAAACTCCTCATGTTGCACACAAATATGCTGCATGGTTGGATGCCTGCCCGTTGAATCTGCCAGATGAAGAACAGCTCCGCCGGTGACCAGAAAGTTGTGTTCAATCCCACTGCCCGCTAAGAAATCTACTATGTAGTCAGAAAGCTTCATATAATGTCCCAACTAGATTTTAGAGGCGACCTTAACATAGCAAGCTCCTTTTTGTTGACGAAAAAATAATTCCGAAACTCTCTAAGACTAACAAAATTGGATTTGTCGAATCCCAAAAAAAACCATTGATTTTTAGATGTTAGCCTTGCTAGCTTTCGGTCTTGATTCATTATTACCCTCGTGAAAATTATGATGAACTTTGCTTCTAACTACTTAAAAAACGTGATCGATATAGCTAGCCTTATCGATACTCAACTCATAGAGTGTCTCGTCAGTGACTTGTGTGATTTGAAGGAACGTGAAGGTCGTCTTTTTTTTCTTGGTGTTGGGGGAAGCGCTGCAAATTGCAGCCATGCGGTCAATGATTTCAGAAAACTTTGCGACATCGAAGCTTATACCCCCGTTGACAACATGTCTGAATTGACAGCACGAACAAACGATGATGGTTGGAGTACTGTTTTTTCTTCTTGGTTAGCTACTAGTCGGGCTAATGAAAATGATGCGATCTTTATTTTTTCTGTTGGTGGCGGCGACGAAATTAACAACGTCAGCCTAAACATCGTCTCTGCTATTGATGAGGCTAAAAAACGCGGATTGAAAGTTTATGGAATCGTCGGTCGACAAGGTGGCTACACAAAAAAACTTGGGGACATTGTTATCGTAGTGCCCACTGTAAATCCTGTGTATGTTACACCGCATGCGGAGGCTTTCCAAGCAATCCTCTGGCATTGTATTGTTTCCCATCCTAGGCTGCAGTGTTCTCCTGCAAAATGGGAAAGTTTAATGCAGGGCGCTGTTTGTTCATGAATAAAGCATTTTTTCTTGATCGCGACGGTGTTATTAACCGTGCTATTGTGAACAATGGAAAATCTTACCCACCTCTCACTCTCGAGCAATTTGAGATATTGCCAGGAGTACCTGAAGCTCTTAACTTACTGCACAAAGCTGGTTTTCTTTTAATTGTTGTAACAAACCAGCCCGATGTTGCACGAGGACATCAAAAAAAAGAAGTAGTTGAAGCAATGCACGCTATGCTCCTGAGAGAATTCCCTCTGCATGCTATAGAAGTTTGTTATGATGAAAATAGCCCATGTTACAAACCTATGCC
The DNA here is from genome assembly GCA_018333475.1 of Simkania sp. GTDB lineage: Bacteria > Chlamydiota > Chlamydiia > Chlamydiales > Rhabdochlamydiaceae > JAGXTH01. The sequence continues at coordinate 56,947 of JAGXTH010000086.1, forward strand.
AGGAATGTTATTACATTCTGCGCAAAAGCATAACATCGACCTATCGGCGAGTTACATGGTAGGGGATCGCTGGCGAGATATTAGCGCTGGAAAGACCGCAGGTTGTTACACTGTTTTTATTGATCACTACTACGAAGAGCCATTGAAAGAAAGACCTGATCTTATGTGCACGAGCTTGTTGGAAGCAACCTTAAATATTCTCGATCACTCATGATCATTGGAGAGTTCGAATGAATGCATTAAAAAATCTAAAAATCAAGATCTTTGCAGATGGAGCTGATTTAAAAGGCATTGAAGAAATGCGCGCAAAAGAGTGGATAAAAGGATTCACAACAAACCCCTCTCTTATGCGACAAGCTGGCGTGAAAGATTACATGAAGTTCGCAAAAGACGCTCTAGCTATCGTTCAAGATAAACCTATTTCCTTTGAGGTGTTTGCTGATGATTTTTTTGAAATGGAAGAGCAAGCCCTTGAAATCGCTTCTTGGGGACCCAATGTTTATGTAAAAATTCCGGTGACAAATACCAAGGGCCAATTTGCAGGTCAGTTGATCCAGAGACTATCAGAAGCTGACGTCAAACTTAATATTACAGCTTTGTTCACTCTTGAGCAGGTAAAAATGGTGATGGATAATCTCATCAATGAAACGCCTGCTATCATTTCTATTTTCGCAGGTAGAATCGCAGATACCGGAAGCGACCCCGCGATGATTATGCAAAAAGCTTTAACCCTCCTCGAACCCAAAAAGAATGCCGAGCTCTTATGGGCAAGCCCTCGTGAAGTATTTAATCTCATTCAAGCTGATGACGTAGGATGTCACATCATTACCGTTTCTAATGATCTTCTGAAAAAAGTTCACCTGCTAGGAAAAGATCTAAATGAATTTTCATTAGAAACTGTTAAAATGTTCTATAAAGATGCTGTGGAGTCTGATTATACCATTACCTGTAAACTCTCTCAGTAGGAAGGATTCTAAAATACCAGCCATGGCTTTTCCTGAAACTCTTGTAATGACACTAACTTATGCACACTTCTTAAAATTATGCGCAAAGTCTCTTGGTCATATTCCTAAACTATTGTCACCTGAAACATCTGAAAATTTACTCGCGCCAAAACCAAAAACAGGGATACACTAATGAAAAAAATTCTTATCACGGGCGGTGCTGGTTACGTTGGCACTGTTCTAACCAATCAGCTTCTGAAAAGGGGATTTGCAGTCATTGTCTATGACGCTATGTATTATGGATGTAAATTAAAACCTCAGCCTTCTTTGGAGATTATTGAAGGCGACATCCGTGATATAGAAAAATTCGAAAATGCAGTAAGGAGCGCGGATGCTGTTATCCATCTTGCGTGTATATCTAACGATCCTAGTTTTCATCTTGACGAGTCTTTAAGTAAAACCATTAATTATGACTGTTTTGAAGCTCTTGTTGTTGCAGCAAAAAGACACGGCGTTCGTCGCTTTATTAATGCATCCTCAAGTTCAGTGTATGGCGTTTCATCTCATCCAAAAGTGACGGAGGACCACCCTTTGGTCCCTCTGACTTTATATAATAAATATAAAGGCCTTTGCGAACCTCTGCTATTTAAGCATCAATCTAAAGAATTTGTTTGCGTGAATATCCGACCAGCGACCATCTGTGGCTATAGCCCTAGAATGCGTCTTGATCTTTCAGTTAATATTCTTACTAATCATGCAATAAATAATGGAAAAATCACAGTGTTTGGAGGCGCACAAAAACGTCCTAACCTTCACATTAATGACATGTGTGATCTCTATGAGTTTCTACTAGAAGTGCCAGATGAAAAAATTGCTGGAGAAACATTTAATTTTGGACATCAAAACTATACGATAGCTGATATTGCCCAGATGGTGAAAAAAGCAGTGATGGAAGAATTTCCAGAAAAAGGAAACATCGACATCCTCACAGCTCCAACTGACGATATCCGTTCATACCATATCTGCTCAGATAAGATTGCACAAAAACTAGGTTTCTCCCCCAAGAGATCTATTGAAAATGCCGTAAGGGATCTCTGCGCTGCTTTTAAAAATGGATTTTTGCCAAATAGCATGGAAGATGAAGAGTACTATAACGTAAAGTCTCTGAAGAAAAAGGGGATTTGTTGATGAGCCATCAACCTTGTACAGTTGTTACCGGTGGGACTGGTTTCATTGGCAGTCACATGGTGGATCTATTGCTGAGCCTTGGGTTCTGCGTTCGTGTGATTGATGATATGAGCTTGGGCCGTTATTCCAACCTCGATCATCATAAGCACAATCCTGCTCTTACGATTGACGAAGTAGATATTAGGCAACTGAACTCAGACAATTCTATCTTCAAAAACGTTTCCTATGTATTTCATTTTGCAGGCATAGGAGATATCGTTCCCTCTATTGAACGCCCTTCAGACTACATGTCCGTGAATGTACAGGGAACTGTAAAAGTATTAGAAGCTTCCAGGCACGCAGGAGTACGAAAACTCATTTATGCTGCGTCCTCTTCTTGTTATGGCATTGCAACAACCCCAACAGATGAAAAAGCGCTAATTCAACCCCAATATCCTTACGCATTAAGCAAGTATATGGGAGAGCTGGCTTGTTTTCATTGGCATAAGGTCTATGGCCTTCCAGTAAACTCTATTAGAATTTTCAATGCATATGGAATCCGATCGCGCACTTCTGGAGCTTATGGCGCCGTTATGGGAGTTTTTCTAAAACAAAAACTGGAAGGGCGCCCTTTTACAGTAGTTGGTGACGGCACACAAAAACGCGATTTTATTTACGCTTCTGATGTTGCCAAAGCTTTCCTCTGCGCCGCTGAAACGAGTATAGTTGGGGAAATCTATAATTTGGGAGCTGGGAATCCTCAATCCATCAACTATCTAGTAGAGCTATTACAAGGGCCTACTGTTCATTTACCTAAACGTCCTGGAGAACCCGACTGCACCTGGGCGAATATTGATAAAATCACTCAGGAACTTGGATGGAAACAAACGATTAGCTTTGAAGAAGGAGTCTCTCAAATGGTGGCAAATATTGAATATTGGCGAGAAGCGCCTCTCTGGGATCCTGAATCCATTGCTAGATCCACTAAACTATGGTTCGATCGCTTATCTGCGGAGGCCTGTTTATGAAAGTCGATGACATTTTGCAATATAAAACCAAAGTCAAAACTGTAGATGAACTCACCGCACTACTCCCTCCTAGACCTCGCCAAAAAAAAGTGATTCTATGTCATGGAGTCTTCGACGTTGTACATCCAGGTCATGTAAGACATTTACTCTATGCTAAAAGTAAAGGAGATACCTTAATCGTTAGCATTACTGCTGATGAACACATTACAAAAGGAAATGTCCGACCTCATGTTCCCGAACAATTAAGAGCCATTAATCTCGCAGCATTTGAAATGGTAGATTACGTTATTATCGATCGCGAATCTACGCCATTAAAAAACTTAGCGGCTCTTCAACCGGATTATTTTGCTAAAGGATATGAATACGTAGGCAATGGCACCCATCCAAAAACTCTGGAAGAAATCACTGTCTTAGAAAGTTACGGAGGCGAAGTAATTTTCACCCCCGGAGACATTGTTTATTCCTCTTCTCAATTTATCGAAATGTCCCCTCCTAGAATTGGGGAAGATAAACTTGTAATTTTGATGGATATCGAAGGATTAAATTTTAATGATCTCCGCGAAGCTATTAAAAGCTTTGCAGGCATTAAAATCCACGTAGTTGGTGATTCGATTGTCGATAGCTATACGCAATGCAGCATGATTGGCGGCATGACAAAAACTCCAACAATGAGTCTACGTTACGAGAAAAAACAAGACTTTACCGGAGGCGCTGCCATAGTAGCTAAACATCTCAAAGCCGCAGGCGCAGATGTTGTTTTCTCTACAGTTTTAGGGGATGATGTCTATAGAGATCATATCTTGAGTGATCTGAAAAATTGCAATGTACATTGTTTACCAATCATCGATTCTCTTCGTCCTACAACAAATAAAAATGCTTTTGTCGTAGGAGATTACAGAGTATTGAAAATAGATACGCTGGATAATCGCTCTATCTCAGAAAAAATCCTCAAAGAGCTTACGACGCAAATCTCACAGACCTCTTCTGATGGCATTGTTTTTAGTGATTTTCGGCATGGTATCTTCAATCGCAAGACCATACCAACCCTTATTTCCGCAATTCCAGCGAATACCTATCGTGTAGCGGACAGTCAAGTAGCTAGCCGTTGGGGAAATATTCTTGATTTCAAGGGATTTGATTTAATTACTCCCAATGAAAAAGAAGCTAGATTCTCATTGGCTGATCAAGATTCAGTTATTAGATTCCTTGGAGCAGATCTTTTTAAACAATCTGAGGCCAGCACTTTGTTTCTAAAACTAGGAGATCGTGGCTTGATTGTATTCCGCAATCGCCCCGGAACTCCCACGGTTAGTTTTTTTGTAGATAGTTTTGCAGAAAGAGCCGTGGATCCTGTCGGTGCAGGCGATGCCTTGCTTGCTTATTCCACATTAGCCATGATTCAAACTAAGCATGAGGCGATTGCTGCTATTCTCGGAAGTTTTGCTGCAAGTATTGAATGTGAGCATAATGGTAATGTCCCCGTAACACCAAAAGATCTTCTCGACAGAATCGATAGAATCGAGCGTCGCATTCGGTACGAAGGCTAATAGTTCATGAGAGTTATCATCGTAGGCCTTGGGATCCAAGGAAAAAAAAGGGCGGGTATTGCAGGTGCCGATTGCGTGGCAACTGTCGACGCTTATCAACCAGAGGCTCAATACCATCACGTCGCCGATGTGCCTTTGCATATATATGATGCAGCGCTCGTGTGTACCCCCGATGAGTGTAAAATTGAACTCTTGGAGTATTTTCTACAACATGGCAAACATGTCCTTGTAGAAAAGCCCCTTATAGCATCCTCCAATACAGATTTAGAACATCTGCAAGGATTAGCCCAACAAAATAAAGTAACTTGTTATACGGCTTACAATCACCGCTTCGAGCCTCATTTTATAAGAATGAAAGAGGTGCTAGATTCAGAAATACTCGGACAAATCTATTCTTGTCGCCTATTTTACGGTAACGGCACTGCAAGGGATGTGCGAAATTCCCCCTGGCGAGATAAACACACTGGTGTACTAAAAGACTTAGGATCCCATCTTCTGGATACAGTTTTTTTCTGGTTTGGCAACCATTCTTACAATTTCCGCGTACTGAGATCTCATAATTTTGAAAATACTAGCCCCGATCATGTGGTCATTGGCTCAGAAAATGTTTATGCAATTGACCTAGAAATGTCTTTACTAAGCTGGAAAAACCATTTTACATGCGATCTCATATGCGAAAGAGGCTCTGCACATATCGAGTCACTATGCAAATGGGGCCCTAGTCAATTTGTGCTGCGTCACAGAAAATTGCCTAGTGGCAAACCTACAGAAGAATCGATAACGCTAGTCCAGTCAGACCCTACTTGGGAGATAGAGTACAAATATTTTAGAAAAATTTGCGAAACGGCTCACTCAAATATTGCTAATGATCTTATGATCAATGCCATTCTGCAAAATCTGACATCAGAAGTTCTATTAGGAATAAAAAAATGACCTCGTTGACGATTGCTTACGTAGGTATGACGCACCTTGGGCTTATCTCTGCCGTTGGAGCTGCAGAAAAAGGCTTTAATGTTGTGTGTTTTGATCCTGATAAACATCAAATTGAGCTTTTGAAGGCAAAAAAGCTCTCTATTGTTGAACCATCTTTGCCCCAATTGCTAGAAAAAAACTTAGAGCGGTTACATTTCACCTGCAATCCAATAGATCTTAACCTCTGCGATCTTGTCTACATAGCTCCAGATGTTCCCACTAATGAATTAGGACAAAGCGACTTCACCAAAATTCATGAATTGATCGATCTCGTTTCTAATTTCTTAAATAAAGAATCCTTTCTTATAATCTTGAGTCAAGTCTCGCCTGGCTTTACACGTAAACTTGTATGGCCAAAATCACAATTATTCTATCAAGTGGAAACTCTGATCTTTGGGCAGGCCATAGAAAGAACCTTAAATCCTGAACGATTTATTCTGGGCGCCTCTGAACCAAGTAGGCCAGTCCCCATAAAGCTTTCGATATTTTTACAAGCCTTTGACTGTCCGATCTTCCCCATGCGTTACGAAAGCGCTGAACTCTCTAAAATAGCTATCAACATGTTCCTTGTTTCTTCTATAACCACAACTAATACCATTGCCGAACTCTGTGAAAAAATAGGTGCTAATTGGAGTGAAATACTTCCTTCTTTACAACTGGACAAACGAATCGGAAAACATGCATATCTAGCACCTGGCCTAGGAATTGCAGGCGGTAATTTAGAAAGGGACATGGCAACATTTTGCTCTCTAGCAGATCTTCATGGAACAGATGCTGGGGTAGTGAGGGCCTGGAAATACAATGCCAATCACCGATGTGATTGGGTGCTAGAAAAAATCCACGAATGCATCTTGCCACGTAAAAAATGTCCTATTTTTGCTATTTTAGGCCTTTCCTATAAAAAAAACACTGCGTCAATTAAAAATTCTCCATCCCTTGCTTTGATTTCTTGTCTACGTGATTTTACAATTCAAGCTTTTGACCCAGCGGTTAAGTCCCTACCTGATTGTTATTCTGCTATTCAATCTGTAAATTCTTCTGTCGAAGCTTATCAAGGCGCAGATGTCTTGATCATTATGACACCTTGGGATGAGTTTCGAAACCTCTCTCCCCATGACCTAGCTAAAGCGCTCAACGAGAAAACTGTCATAGACCCTTATGGCGTTATGGATGAATCGACATGCATCTCTGCAGGCCTTAATTATCACCGACTCGGAGTCTAATTTGGAGTTTCTATGAATACACTAAAACATACATGGCCAGCTAGTCAGAAACCTGAACGCGTTGTCATCTTAGGTGCTGCGGGTTTTATAGGAAAAGCCTTAGTACGTCTCTTAGAAAAAGAACACTTTAATATTCTAGCCTTGGGACGTCCTGAATTAGATTTATTAGCAAAAGATGCTGCAAGAAAATTAAGCACTTTATTAAGACCGACAGATGCTCTTGTTTTTTTGTCAACACTCACCCCTGACAGAGGGCGCGGAATCGATGCTTTTGTCAAAAATATTCAGATGGCAGAAACTGTATGTTATGCCATAGCAAATACTCCCCTCTCCCATGTGGTTTATTTAAGTGCAGATACAGTATATCCATTACATAGAGGTCTTATCTCTGAAGAAAGCCCAACCGATCCTGAAAACCTCCACGGGGCCATGCATCTAGCCAGAGAATATATGGTTAAAGCAACAACTACTGCACCTGTGGCTCTCCTCCGTTCAACTCTTATCTACGGTCTAGAAGATACACATAATTCTTATGGCCCTAACAGAATGCGCCGAATGGCTTTAAAAGAGGGAAAAATCTCCTTATTTGGCAATGGGGAAGAATATAGAGATCACATTTTTATAGATGATCTAATAACTCTTATTGTTCTAACACTGTTACATCGGAGTGTCGGGATTCTTAATCTGGTTACTGGTCAATCCATTACTTATCTAGAACTTGCAAAAAAAATTGCCGCTTTATTTAACCAACAAGTTGAAGTTTTGTATACAGAAAGAAGCAATCCAATTACCCATCGTCATTTTGATGCAAGTGCGATTTATAAAACTTTTCCCTCTTTCTGCTTTACACCAATCGATAACAACTTAAAAACGATACATGAAGAAGAACTAAGAAGCAGTGTTTGCTCTTATAGATGAGCAAACACCCATGAATTATAAGGATGAGATTATGGGTAAACGATACGCAGTTTTAGGTGGCGGTGGATCTTTTGGAGTGCATACATGTAAATATCTCCTCGAACACCCAGATACAGAGCGAGTTATCTCTGTTGGACGTAATAATCCTAAACCAGAGCCTTTCACGCTAAATGTTGGAACAAATGATGCTAGATATTCTTATCATTCGTATCATGTAACTTATGAACTAGATTTAATGCTGGATTTATTAGATCGAGAAAAACCTGAAACTATAGTCAATTACGCCGCACAAGGTGAAGGAGCTGTTTCCTGGAAAAATTCGTGGCGCTTTTTCGAGACAAATTCAATGGCTTTGGCGCGTTTAACAGAAGAGCTTATGAAACGTAGCTATCTTAAACGTTTTATTCAAATCGGTACTTCCGAGCTCTATGGTTCAGTAAATATCCCAGCCAAAGAAGATGCTCCTATTAAACCTTCAAGTCCCTATGCCGCTTCAAAGGCCGCTTTTGACCTTCATCTTATTTCTATTCACAATGTTCTAAAATTTCCGATGAATATCATCCGTCCTTCTAATGCTTACTGTGCTGGCCAGCTTCTACATCGAGTTATTCCCAAAGCTGTGATTTGCGCATTAATGGGGAAAAAACTGCCCTTACATGGTGGGGGACGAGCTGAAAAATCCTACATTCATGCTAAAGATTTGGCTCGTGCCATCTATTTGGTTAGTGAAAAAGCCCCTCTAGGCGCTGTTTACAATGCCGGACCTGAAGCACCTACTTCAATACGTACTCTTGTAGAAACCGTGGCTAATGTTATGGGCTTGCCCTTTGAAGAATTATGTACAGTTACTGAAGATCGTCTGGGACAAGATTCAAGATACTGGCTTGATTCCAGTGCTATTAAAAAGGACGTGGGATGGGAACCTCAAATTTCTTTAGAAGAAGGCGTAAAAGAAGTTGTTGAGTGGGGGAAAAAGTACCTACACCATCTAAAAGAGTGGCCTTTAGACTATACTATGCGAGCTTAATTGACCGACCTTGCATACGTTTTTGATTAAGAATTGAAACGTATGCAAAATACACCGTTAAAAATTGCAAATGAGAATATTATGCAAAACACCTCTAATATTTTAGACGCTATAATTTTTGGATTGCCGACGATTAAGGATCACCATTGCACTACTAGCGCGCCGTATGCCTTACTAAAGCACATTGCACGACATGAAATAACCTCCTTATTTTCTTCGTCAGACACAGAAGCCAAGTCTTTCGGACCTTTTGGAACTCTAGCTTTCCCTTATCATAAAATGGGTGCTATCGATTCCTTGGATTTATTCGGACTAGATGAATTAATTATTTTTAGTTTCTACTGGATAAACCGCAATCGCTACCGACGAGTATTGGACATTGGGGGAAATATTGGGCTCCACTCCATCGTTATGAGTCGATGTGGCTATGAAGTAAAAGTCTTTGAGCCCGACTATATCCATTTTAAAAAACTCATCGAAAACTTGTCATTAAATAAGAGCACTAATGTTAACCCCATTCAAGCAGCAGTATCCACTAAAACAGGAACAGCCGAATTCGTAAGAGTGCTCGGCAATACGACATCTAGCCATCTAGAAGGCTGTAAGAACCCCTATGGGGACTTAGAAAAAATCACAGTAAATATTGAAAGCTTCAAAGATTTGATCCACTCTGTTGATCTCATTAAAATGGACGTAGAAGGTCACGAAAAGGATCTTATTTTATCTACAACTGCAGAAGACTGGTCTCATCTGGATGCTATCATTGAAGTCGGATCTAAAGAAAATGCAAAGGCTATCTTTGACCATCTGCAAAAAATCCATGTCAATGCCTTTGCCCAGAAAAAGAATTGGGCAAAGGTATCTTTTTTAGAAGATATGCCTATAAGCCATAAAGATGGATCTTTATTCATTTCCACAAAAAATGAAATGCCCTGGTCTGCATAACACCCCTTAGAAAATAAGCAGGGCGATTTAACTAAAAATTTTTGATAGCAGATCAGGTAACATGGCATAGTAAACACCTCAAATTTAAGAAAGTTCTATGTCACGCCGCAAACCAATTGATACCAAAATCCTGGAAGCCAGCAAGGAATTTAATGCCGGGGTCTTTGCAGAGACAGTTAAGGGGGCGTTTGCCGACTTGCCTGATTATCGACGTAATCAAAACCGAGTACTGTATCCTGTTTGGTATCTGTCTCTTGTAGTTCTTTGTGGTTTTTTTTGTAGATGCAACACGATCGAGGAAATTGCTGACTATGCTGATCTTCAAGAAGACTGGTTTTCCTCTCTCCTTGGAGAGAGAGTCTCAGCTCCTTCTCATGGCGCTCTTTGGTGGTTTTTGGTAAACCCCCCCGCCGGGGCTCTTAGGAGCTATATTCAAAAATGGTTCGGAAAAATTCCAGGCGCATTGAAGGATCAGCTATTGGCGATCGATGGCAAAAGATTGAGGGGTGCTAATTTCCTGGATCATATCACCCACGTAGTAGAATTATTTGCTGCAGAAGATCGATTATGCCTTGCAGTAGAAAAAGTTCCCGATAAAACGGTTGAGAAAAGTACCTTGCCGATCATTCTGGAACAGGTAGATGTAGAAGGAGCGATTATTTCAGGGGATGCGCATTTCACTGTACCCGAATCAGCAGAACGTATCGTTGATGCAAAAGCAGATTATCTGCTAGCTGTGAAGGACAATCAGCCCTCTCTTTGCGCTGAGATGGGAAATTTTTTCGATCAAGCTCATGCAATTGAATGGGACGAACTTCCTCATTCATTTCATCAAGAAATAGACAAAGGTCATGGTCGCATCGAAACTCGAGAAGTTCGAGTCGTGGAAGATTTGGACTGGTTGCCTAATGCCGGCAAGTGGAAAAACTTGGCTTGTCTCGTCGAGGTTCGCTCGACAAGACAAAAAATCGGATCAGCTACCAATGAAGTTTTCAGACGGCTTTATATTTCCAGCCGTCGAGCATCCGCAAAGGATTTTGCTAAATGGGTCCGGCAGCATTGGAGCATCGAGAATAAATGCCACTGGATAGCTGATGTAATTTTCGAGGAGGATGATAATTTAATGGATCGAGGATACAGTGCAGAGAACATGGGTCTGTTTCGGCGTTTGTCCATGAATATAGCTGCGGTTGCTGATCCAGAGAGAGGACTTGCCGCTGTGAGACGAGCAGCAACTTTTAGTACTGGATACTTAAAGGGAATTTTGACAATTGTTTTCTGCAGAGCGGTGTCAAAAAATTTTAGTTAAATCGCCCTGATGAAGAGCTGGAAAAATATCAAGTACAAGTAGTGGACATAAAAGACATTATTCAAGGTATCGATCTGATCAAAATGGATGTAGAAGGTCATGAAAGCGCCATCCTCCTCGAATTAACGCCAGAGCAACTCAAACAAGTAGACATCCTCGTTGAGATTGGGTCTCTTGAAAATGCCAAAAGCATTTTCAATCACATCACCAAGGCGGGTGGTCACTTGTTTGCTCAGAAAAAAGGGTGGGGAAAAATCGACTCCCTAGATGAGATGCCTACGAGTTATAGAGATGGCACTTTATTTATTTCATCGAAGCCTAAAATGCCCTGGGGGCTGTGTTGAGACTATTTAATCTCAATATTTATAGAGGAAAGTGTATTGATGAGATCATTTCCTTTATCAATGAGCAGAAATTCGATATTGTGCATTTGCAAGAGGTTGTGGGGAAGTCATTTAGTTATCCTGGAGTCGATTGTTTTGCTGAAATAGAGAAGCATACAGGCCTTCGAGGAGAGTTGTTTACAATGTGGCACCATAAGGGGCATGAAAGCGGTCATTGTGGAAATGCCACATTTTTTAAATCATCGCTCAAACTTAAAGAGAGTCTCGAATACCGCACAAAACCCTTCCTCGAAATGGAAGATCCCGATCTATATCCGACAGAAGATCACCCAAAGGGAGCTCTTTTTCTCCGTTTTGAAACAGGGGGAAAAGAGTTCTGGTGTATCAACGCTTATCTAGCATGGGGGCCGACCCCTTTCGATGAACCCTACAAAGTGCGAGATGCCGAGTTGTTGGCAAAACAAATAGTTTCTCTTCAACATCCTTTCGTACTCTCCGGAGATTTTAACGTAGTCCCTGAGACAAAAGTCGTAAAACTCTTAGAGCCCTACGGACGAAATTTAACCTGTGAGTATGGTTTTTCTAATACTCTAAATCCCCACATGCATAAAGCTAAACATCTATTTCCCAAAGGATTGGCGGTAGATTTTGTCTTTGTGCATCCAAACATACAAGTGCACGAATACAAAAAATTAGATGCTGTTGAGTTGTCAGATCATATTGGATTGACTCTCGACTTTTCCATTCTTTCAGAGGCAATTGCAAAATGACTTCGATTCGTTTATCTGTAGCCATGGCAAATTTCAACCATGCTCATTTTCTCGCAACTAGAATTCCTTCGATTCTGGAACAATTAGGTCCGAATGATGAATTTGTGATCGTAGATGATGGTTCTACGGATCACAGTGTAGCTTTAATCGAATCCTATGCTCACGCCGATGGCAGGATCAGGCTGATTCGCCATCTCAAAAATAGAGGGGTCATAGAGGCCGCCAATCGTTCATTTCAGGAGAGCAGAGGCAAATACCTAGTGTCCCTTTCAGCGGATGATCGCATCTTACCCGGATTTATAGACAAAACTATGAAGGTATTAGAAAATCATCCAGATATTGCCTTATGTTGCTCAAACTGTGCATTATGGTATGATGGGTTTCCCGATAAGGATCCCAGCCAAATTTATACGACCCCTCTTATTCCCGGAATTGAGAAGCCCACTGTTTTCCTTCCTAGCCAAATCACTAGAGTGTTTAGCAAAACGCCCTTTTGGATTCCTGGACACACGTCGATTATAAAAAGGGACTTATTGCATAAATATGGCGGAATGGATGCTGGATTGGGTTATCTTTGCGATTGGTTTTTAATCCATTCTATAGCCTTTTTTCACGGAGCGGCCTACATACCAGAAGATTTATCTGTATGGAGACAGGATATCGACAGTTATAGCAAACAAGCTTCACCAGATTATGTATCTAGAATTGAGATGAGGATTTTTGGACTTTTATGCGAAAAAGAGAGAAAATCGCTGCGAAAAAAATTTAGAAAATCTGGACTTCTCCGTCTTTATGTTCGCAAAAGATTTTTTCAGCTTTGTGTCTTTCCTCGTTACTGGGACTTTATCCTTTTTTTTCTAATAAGAGGTGTCAAAAATCGTTGTAAGAGACTGTTTACAAAGAGGACAAAGATCTGATGGCCAGAAAAGACTCCAAGTCAGGGAAATTGCATGAAAAATTTTGAACCCTTTTGACAAGGAATTCTTTATACTCGATTGTAAACTTGCAAACTGTAGGTAAGTCCTTCAACCTTTCCCCAAGGGTCATGCTCAGTTGCTTTTGGATTCGAGTTGGTTCTTTTGCCAAAGGAGTTTCTCCTTTCTTGGGACGACCTTTCTTTTTTGTTGGCGGGGTTTCAACCTCTACTGGGATTTCCTTTTTTGCGGGTTTTTCGCGAGCCTCGATGGCAGTTGCATCTCTGGAGAGATGTCTTGAGATTGTTCCTGAGCAACTTTTTTTGATGAGGGCTTCGTGAATTTGTTGAGGAAGCCCTGCCTCAGCAAATTTGGCAAAGACTCTCGAAAACACAGATTCGCTTGGAATGTGCTTTCGGGTCTCGAAACCACAGATAAGCCGCAGATGCCTGTCTGAATGAAGACGTTCGATGAGGTGGAAGTTGTTGGCAGCCCCAAAAACGACTTGGAGATGAATGCATTTAAAATCTCACGGCGGGATTTTGGCGGACGCCCGGCATGGTTCAGGAAGCGGGACTTTTTGAGAGTGTATAGTTTGTAGGACGTAAGAGAGTCCTATAAGGGTTTTTGGAATAGGTCCCGCCTCGTGCTCGAGGTCGGGAAAAAAGGTTCGTTGAATTTGATGAAGACCATGTGATATAAACGTGAGAAGTTTGTTCATTGCCCTGCTCTTGTGTCGTTCTAAGCAGACAACATTTTAGGGTAGGGCGTGACTTTTTAAAAAGTTTTTGCTTTTACAAAGCCTCGACGAAGGAAGGGTTTTGCAACTGCCTCACGAGATAAATCTTCAGCAGATTAATCAATTGCTTGAAGAACTTGAATTAGGGAAAGTAGCCAGAGACATGATCGCTTTTTAATGAGGAATGATGTCGCAGATCCGTCTCTCTGTAGCAATGGCCAATTACAATCATGGGATGTTTCTTGAAGAAAGAATTTCTTCAATTTTAGAGCAATTAGAGGCCGACGATGCGTCAACGGATCAGAGTGTTTCAGTCATTGAGAAATTTGCGGTGATAGACACGCGCGTACGACTAATCTGTAATACTCAAAATATGGGTGTAGTTAAGTCAGCAAATAGGGCCTTTTCATCCAGTAGAGGTAGATATCTTTGTTCATTATCGGCGGGTGATAGGATATTGCCAGGCTTTATTGATAAAACTTTAGGTGTTTTACTAGAGCAACTTGATATAGCGATCTGTTGTTCCGCATGTGCAATATGGTTTGATGGTTTTCCGGATAAGGATCCTCAAGAAGTATATGTGGATCCCTTAATTGATAATGCCAAAGAGATTTTGGTGTTTCGACCTCAGCAGGTAGTGAAAATTTTTCGTACAACTTCATTCTGAATCCCAGGACACACTTCGATCATGCGCAGAGATTTAGTGTTGGACATAGGAGGCTTAGATGAAAGGCTCGGGCATCTCTGTGATTGGTTCTTGCTGCATTCTATGGCACTTTTCCACGGAGTAGCTTATATTCCAGAGGCTCTTTCGGTATGGCGTCAAGATATGAAAAGTTATAGTAAAAAACTTGAGAAAAGCCGGAAGTGTAATGCTAAATTTCACATGAAGATATTTGATTTGTTATGTGAAAAAAATCATACGCGTTTGAGATCCTTGTTCAGAAGGCCAGGTATTCTTCGTGTTCATATTCGTAAGAGTTTTAACAAGCTTCTTTGGCGCCCATCCTATTGGGATTTTCTGGTTTTTTATGCTTTGCAAGTAATAATAAATCGTGGAGTGAAGTATGGGCGTATGCTAACCAGGAAAAATAAGTCATGACGGGGGCCATATATGTTATTACCCATCACAAATTTAACCATAGTACACAGTCTCCACGTTGTAAGGCATTTGATCAAAGATTTTTACAAAGCAACAGAAACTTCATTTACTATTTAATCGATCGAGAACTTCCCGAGCTTTTTCGTAAAAAGAATGTAATTCAAGAACATGCTCTCGATGAGCTGCTTTACGCCGCTGGTGGAAGATGTTTAGGAGAGTGGTCCTTTCTTTTAGCGGAAGAAAAATATAGTTTTTGCGAATATCCCTTTTTCATGATTTCTTCTCGTTTTTATGAAAAAAATCAATGGCTACGAGCAGATCTAGATCAAGAGTGGGAAAGGTTATTTGCTTATTTTTCGGAATACCGTTTTGGGTTTTTGCCGAGCTATGATCGTCCTCTACGATGGTTAGATCTGGATTGGAGGAAGAAATTACAAAAGGAAATATGGCGGTATACATTTTTTCCCTGGAAGGAAAAAATGTTTACATTAACAGAACAACTTTTTGGGGTGAATGTCCCCGATGAGTATCGGTATGTGTCTGATCTGCAATGTAATTATATTGGATTTCGTGACAGGGAAGCTTTGTTGGAATACATTGCCTATTATCGCCCTCTTATCGAGTATTTTTTTGATGACAATTATCAGTTAGTACAAAGTTTGGAGCCGTATATTAGGAAAACAGGGGCTTTTCGAAATGAAAAATCCTTCACGTTTTTTTTAGAGATTTTGTCGCATCTCTTTTTCTTTGTTCACAATGAAAAAGTCTTTACATTGCATTATGATGGGTATTATGAAGTGGATGAGCGTGCTGCAGAATTTAAAAAATTATACGATCAAACTCCACCTTTAAGGGTAAAATTGGAACAAATATTACGCTGGCAGTGGCGAAGATTAAGAACGGAAGGAAGTCTAGCTCCGTTTTTTGCAAAAAAACATTCACTTTATCAATATTCTCCATGAATCCTACGGTTTATGTAATCACATATTATGCTTTTAACCACGGGCCTCTACGTCCAGGAAGAGAGCAACTTCTTGATGAACGCTTTTTGAAAGGAAGCGGGAATTACGTTTATTATCTCATAGATAAAGAAGTTCCCTTAGTACTCAAAGAGCGGCCTACTATTTTGGAATATGATTTGGATCCCGTTTTACATAAGGCTGGGGGGAAGTTTTTTGGAGAGTGGTCTTTTCTCCTAGCCGAAGAGAAATACAGTTTTTGTAAATACCCCCTGTTTATGACATCTTCTCGTTTTTATGAGAAAAACCATTGGCTCTATCGAGATTTGAATGCGGAATGGAATACGCTTTTCTCCTGCTTTCAAAAATTTGGCTGGGGATATTTACCCAGTTATGATCGGCCATTGCGTTGGATCAATCTCGAATGGGAAAATCATATCAAGAATGAAGTTTGGAAATATAAATTTTTTCCATTTACTGAAAAACTTTATGAGCTTATCGAAAACGTTTTTGGTGTGAACATTCCTGGAGATTACGGGTTTACAGCAGATTTGTTCTGTAATTATATAGGCTTTAGAAGCAGGCAGGAATTACTTGATTATGTGTCTTTATATCGACCTTTATTAGATTTTTTTTTTGATGACTCTTACGAATTGAAACGGGACTTGGCCCCTTATATACGATATACAGGAGCTTTTCGAAATGAAAAATCATTCACGTTTATCCTAGAGTTGCTTTCGCATCTATTTTTCTTTCAGAAGAAAAAAAAGTATTTCGCTTTGCATTACGATGGGTATTATCTCATTAATGAAAATAGCAAGAGGATCGAGAACATTGAGAGGTTTGCTTTACCCCTAGAGCTTAGATTGGAAAGACAACTTAGATGGCAATGGCATAGGTTAAATACAGAAGGATGTCTTACACCATTAAGGGTTAAATGGAATCAATGGAAAGCAAAGTCATGAAATTTCTACCCTCACACGCTATTAGGGAGATTTTTTTAGGGCCCAAAAGAAAAAATATCATTCTTTTTAGTGGAGTACTCATACCGAATTTTTTGGCAGCGCTTTTGGAAGGATTGTCTTTCACTCTAATACTTTTGGCGTTCACAGCGTTGAATGGGGGAGGTAAAACAGATTGGAATAGCTATCCTTTTATATCGGTACTCTCTATTTCTCGTTGGCTAGATCTGTTGAGTTCACAGCAGGTATTTACCTTATGTATTATCCTAGCGATTACTCTGCAGGCTTTAAGAAGTGGGTTGAACTATATTGGGCAGGTTATTTCGACAGTGTTAAGTACGCGTATTCAAACCGAAGCGCAAAGACGAGTGTATCAGCAGATTTTGCAATTTAGCTTTCCCTGCGTGAGTCATTACAAAGTAGGTGATTTAGCGGAGTACGCAAAAACGCCTGCAGTCTTAATTCATGTAGTCATGGATGCCTTAAATCGGATCATTGTCTCAGCGTTGGCCATTCTAGTTTCAATGATCATGATGTTAGCCTTTTCGCTTCCGCTGTCAATCCTTGCTATTGGTGTTTTTGGCATGTTGGCTATGTCGCAAAAATTTGTTATTCACCGTATTTCCAGTGTGTCTCGGCTTTTGTCCGACTATATGGTGGATTTTAGTAAGTATACCATACAAAGTTTGCATGGGTTGAGAGCTATTCATACTTTTGATAGACAGGTCAATGTTATGCAATGTATTCTTCAGACGTTGGATAACATTGCAGAAAACACTAAGAAGCTTAACCTATGGAATCATGCAATTCCTCCTATCAATGAGATTATGGGTATTGTCTTGGTGGGAAGTTTTCTTGTTCTAGGTCAATGGTTGATGCAAGACAATGAAAAATCGATTTTGCCCGTTCTTTTGACATTCATTACGATCATGTATCGTCTTAGTAATCGTGTACAGACCCTTTTAACAGGGGCGGCTGCTATTGCAGGCAATTGGGGTCATATATTACGTCTAGAAGAGATTCTAGAGGAGAAGGGAAAACAGTTCACTCCTACTGGTGGAGAGCCAGTGAATACTTTTGAGCGAGGAATCTTTTTTGAAAATGTTAGCCTAAGTTATCCGGCAGCCCAAGTATTTGCAATACAACAATTGAGCCTAGATATTCCTAAAGGCTCGACAGTGGCTTTCGTTGGATCTTCAGGAGCTGGGAAATCATCAGTTATGGATTTGCTTTTGCGTTTGTATGATCCAATCAGTGGCCATATATATGTAGATCAAAGGGATTTAAAGCATATTGAGATAAGTAGTTGGCGTAAAATTCTTGGAGTCGTGAGTCAAGATACGTTTATCTTTAATGAAACGATTGAAGAAAATATTCGTTTTGGTAATTTGCAGGCTTCCCTTGCAGAGATCATAGAGGCCGCTAGGCTCTCCGGAGCGCACTCGTTTATTTCTCGTCTTCCACAGAAGTATCAGACTGTAGTAGGAGAAAGAGGATATCGTCTTTCTGGAGGAGAAAGGCAAAGGATAGCCCTTGCCCGTGCTCTGGTACGTAATCCAGAGATTCTTATTCTCGACGAAGCTACAAGCAGTCTTGACAGTCAATCAGAACAGTTGATTCAAGAGGCTCTTAATCATTTTAGAGGTAAAAAAACTGTGATTATTGTAGCCCACCGTCTTTCTACAGTTGTGGATATGGACTGGATCTTCGTGATGGATAAAGGGCGTATTCTAGAGGAAGGTACGCATGCTCAACTGTTATCTTTTAAGGGACGTTATGCTTTTTTTTGGCAGATTCAATCGCATCAATCCTTCCATCAAAACGAAGCATTAGATATCCCATTGGGAACTTTGTAATGGCCAGCTTCCAAATTGCAGCGTAGTCGTTTTTGGATTTGGCAAAAGAGAAAGGACGTTTTGAAAGAGTTCTGGCGATATAGAAATCATTGAATAGGACTTTTGATAAACCATAAAAACTTAGATTTAAAATGAGGAATCCATGAAACAAATGAAAATAAAAAGAAAAATTATTGACCAAGCTCAGGGTGTTTGCATGCGTTTTGGATTCGTTATTAGACAGTCTAACGGATATTATGAGGCAACACGTGATATTGGCAGAGAGTACTGTGATAAAGACAATGCAATCCCTCAATTTACATTAAAAAAGGAACCTCATCTTCCATGGTCTGGAAGTCCAACGAAATTTATTGTCGATAATGGGAAAAGCATTCTTGAAGAGGTCGTTTATTATTCACATCTTACTTTACTGAAATTATGTAAACATTACGAGTTTCATTCGATTTTAGATATTGGTAGCCATGAAAGAAAAATCACAAAGATTTTCGAGCATATAGGCAAGGCTGTCACCACAGTGGAAATAGCGCCTGGTTATGAAGCTGATTATAAAGATGACTACTTGAAAGTGAATTTCAACGAGAAATTCGATGCTATTTGGTGCAGTCAAATATATGAACACCAAAGAAACCCAGGATTATTTTTATCTAAGATTTTTGAGGATCTCAAAGAAGGTGGCGTTTTGGCTCTTACCGTTCCTTTTCAGATTGATCATCATGTAATGTTTGGACATATCAATTTAACATCCCCATTAATGTTGATTTACCATCTGATTTGTGCTGGGTTTGACTGCAAAGATATTAGCCTTAAATGTTTCAATGGATCTATCGGAGTCATCCTAAAAAAGAAATACAATGGTATTAACAGAGATGCAGCATTTGGTAGTCTTCCTCTGCAGACGACTACTACTAAAGAGGCTGCTGCGTTGCTAGGTGAAGAGTTCTTTCTTCATATGATCGATTCATTTCCTGAGGAACTTAGAGATGAAGTAAAAACGAATTATCTTGAAAAGAAAATCAGTTCTATCAATTGGGGAGATCCCATTTAATAACTCACCGATAGGTAAGCCACTGGTTTGACCAGTGGACTCCCTAAGGCTTGTGGGTAACGATCAGCTCGCGCTGGGCGAGTGCAAAAGCATTCGCTTCTTGGTTAGGCCTCTGTCCTGGGAATAAAATTTCCGGGGGAAAAGTATTGAGCAGTAGAACCAAGCCGAGCGACAATCGAGTTGCTCAGGCTCTGAGGCTAGCAACAACCAGTTTGTATCGATCGAAAACAGCAATAGGAGCTTTTTTCCGGCGAATGCGGGCACGTTTAGGAGCGCCAAAGGCGATTACAGCCACTGCACACAAATTAGCCCGCACTCTCTATCGGATGCTGGAAACAGGAAACAACTACCAAGAAGCAGGAGAAAATTATTACGAACAACAATACCAAGCCAGGGTTGTTGCGAGTTTGACAAGACGAGCAGAAGAACTTGGTTATATTCTGGTGCCGGCAAAATAAACAATAGAGAATTAAAACCTTAAACACAGAAAAATTAGGTACGCGTTCACAGGGGTGTGGGAGGGCTGGCTAAAAACCCCATCAAAATAAATCTTTAAAATAAGGGTTTTCAAGCTTATCATTCTCGCATGCCTCATTCCCAAGAGTATGTACAGCTCCTCCTAGAAATTATGGAGCTTCGTCAGATCATTGCCGAACAAAAAGAGCAAATTGCAGTCCTTCTCAAGGAAAACCAAGAGCTGAAAGAAAAGCTAGGCACCAATTCTTCAAACGGTTCAAAAGCCCCTTCTCAAGATCCTAATCGCAAAAGTCGCCGTTCTGAATCTACTGGGAGGAAGCCTGGTGGACAACCAGGCCACACTGGCCATAAGAGAACGCTTTATCCTCCAGAAAAAGTCAGCAAAATAATTGAGGTAAGACCTGAGATTTGTCCGGGATGTACTTCTTTGGCTTTTGAGCGCACACCAGTTGCCGTCGAGGTAAGACAGGTAATCGATTTGCCGGAAATTTCTCCTGAGATCACCCAGTACAATATCTATACCTGCAAATGCCTAGGCTGTTTGAAACACGTGCGTGGAGATGTACCCAAAGAAGCAGAACGTGGTTTCGGTCCGCGTCTGATGGGTTTTATGACCATGCTTACTGGAGAGGGACATCTCACCAAGCGCAAAATTTGCTCGATCGCAGCACATTTGGAGCTGAAAATTTCCTTAGGAGCCTTATGCAATATCCATAGACTTGCAGGCGATTTGCTACAGGCACCAGCTGGGGCCATTCAACAATTTGTCCTGAAACAAGAGCAGTTGAATGCGGATGAAAGCAGTTGGCGCGTTCTGAAAAAACGGTGCTGGATTTGGGTCGGCGCTACCTCAAAGGCCACTTTCTTTAAGATCGATCCATCGAGAAGCTCTCAAGCGTATCGGCGTATTTTTGGCGTATATTGCGGGACGCTGACAACAGACCGACACGGCGCTTATAACGAACATGAAGGGCCCAAGCAGAGTTGTCTCGCTCACATCGATCGTCATTTTGAAAAAATGAGCGAGCGACCTGGGGTTGATGGGTCTTTTGGTCGAGTGCTCGAGGGACAGCTCGACCTCATTTTTGGATTGTGGGGTGAATTTAAGCAGGGAGCATTTTCTCGATCCATTTTGCAAGAGAAAGCTAACGAGCATATCGAAAACATCAGGGCAGCCCTTATTTTCACGGCAAGAGAGGCGAAGAATAGCAAGAGTGCAGCGCTAGCGCATGATCTTCTGGGCCGCTTCTCCACGCTCTGGACATTTCTTTTCGTTGAGGGTGTGGAACCGACGAATAACTTGGCAGAAAGATGTTTGAGGCCAGCGGTGATTTTCAGAAAACTCTCTGGAGGCAATCAGTCCGATTGGGGAGCGCAGTTCACTGAAAGGTTGATGACAGTGGTGTGCACACTCAAACAAAATGCGATGAATACTTTTACATTTCTAACCGAGGTATTCACGGCCCATCAAGCGGCGCGCCCTCCACCTACCCTAGTTTTCTAAGTACTCACTCTCATGAGTGTATTTTGATGAGGTTTTTAGCCAGCCCACCCCACCCCCGTGAACGCGTACAAACATTTTACCGCTGGTTATTGACTGTTCAATAACTCGTTTCCCAAACAATCTTTTGTCTTTTAACATCCTATGATATAATCTGTGTACTGTTTATCTATTGGAGGATCCAATGAATAAAATCTATGTAAGTTGGGTTTTGAGTTTCTGTTGTTTGCTGCCAGTTCACATGGTCGCAGCAGTATATGATTGCTTCCTCTTTTTGAATGAAATTGAAATCTTAGACATTCGTCTTCACGAGATGGATCCCTACGTGGACAAATTTGTGCTTGTAGAATCTGCGGAGACATTTCGAGGCAACCCGAAACCTTTTAATTTTGCAGCGAATGCAAGTCGCTTTGAAAAATTTTCACATAAGATCATTTATGTACAAGTGGATCAGCATTTCGAAACAGAAAATCCCTGGGATCGAGAGACTTTTCAGAGAAATCAGATCTTAAGAGGGTTAATTGATTGTCAGCATGATGATATCATTTTGATTTCTGATGTAGATGAAATTGTACGCGGTCGAGAAATCCCTCAGCTATGTAACGCCCTCTCAAAGACTCCTATTGTGGGAGTGAGTCACAACTACCATTCGAATTTTTTAAATTTCCCTCCATCTGCACAATTGTGGAGAGGCACAGTTGCAACAATTTTTCGACAGATAGGACAGAATACTCCTCAAAGTCTGAGAGGGATGAAGGATCTCGTCCCAAGCGCTGCTACGGGATGGCACTTTACTTGGCAAGGGGATGCAGAGGAGATCATATATAAATTGGGAGCTTTTTCCCATGCAGAAGCAGATACCCCGGAAAATCATTGGGCTGCAAGAGAAGGGTTTAAGCACCGTGCAGAGTGCCCTACTGTGCCAGTAGACGATACATTTCCTGCATATGTAAGAGAAAATCAAGAATACCTTTTAAGCATCGGGTATCTGAGGAAACATGTTACAACCGAAAAACCAGCACCTCTGAAGGAACATTCCTCTCTACAAAAAATTTTGCACTATTTACAAAACATTTACTACCAATGCATGCATTGAGCTCCATCTTGAAAAAATTCCAAGACCGCAATATTGAAATAATTCTTCCATTGCTCTGGAAAATCTCACCGAAGAGGAAGCTTGCCAGTGGTCGACTGCTCTCTAATCTAAAAAGTGGGAGATGTCACGAATAAAATGTTTGATCCAAGTCTGCCTCCAAAATACTAGAAAGAGCTTAGAGACCCCCTATTTTACACAGGCTGTAATAGCCTGCTGCCCTGAAAACTGCCGCTTTTGTAGATAGTCAATAAATACACGCAGAATGAACAGATGCCCCATTTCTACAAGACTATATTCTTCTACATCGAGAAAAAAATTTAGCATTCCTTTCTTTCTTAGCGGATTATCCTGTAAAAAACCACTTAAAGTGATAACCCTAGCCCCTTTTTCTTGTGCAACTTCGACAGCGTTTAAAATATTACGCGATTTCCCCGAACTACTGATGGCAATGAGCAAATCTTCTTCTCGTAAAAGAATTTTAAGTGGCGCACTAAAAACAACCTCATACCCATAATCATTACTGATACAGGTAGTTAGATTGGAATCAAAAAGTGTACTAGAGGGGATTTCCAATACCTTCATTAGATCTGCATAAAAATGCGAAGCTATACCGGCACTCCCGCCATTTCCAATGACATAAACGATGCCCCCCATTTCTCGTGTCTGCAAAAGAGCAGAACAGGCCATTTGCAAAGCTTGTTCATGATCAATAGATCCCAAGGTGGCCGTACACGCGCACTGCTCTACAATACGAGATAATTCTCCAATTCTTTCTAGAAACATACATTACTCCGCTCCTAATGAGACTCCAAGACAGACCTAACTTTGATCGTAAAAAGTAAGCGTAGAGGTATCATCTGTTTCTCTACAAGCGATTTTCTCTTTGTTAATATGGGCCCATTCAATAGGCAAGTACGACAAATAGATTAAAATTGAAAGTGGTCAGAGATGGCCACAGCTTCTATGGTGTTTTTTAACCAAAAAGAACACTAGGAGCGGCATATGCCCGAAGGTTACCACCATCTGACCAGAGACCGAAGGTGCCAGTTACACACTTTAAAAAATAGCGGAGAATCTACCAGTAATATTGCGATACAACTCGGAGTGCATCGTTCCGCTATCTATCGAGAGCTCAAGCACAATAGAGGACTGCAAGGATATGCATACCTGGAAGCTCAGAAGAAAGCTTCTGAAAGGAAGTTATAAAGTACGACATTTAGCTATGTCTGACTTCGTATGTTTCCCCTTGTAACCAGCTCAACACATTTTATTTGCAATATGCTATCTAAATCATATTAAGCAAGGGCACAGAAACCCTCTGCATTATTTTTCAAGATATGGATTCTAAAATGCTGGCTATTCTCGCAGCTTTTTCTCGATTTGTTGGGTAACGCATCTCTATGCATTGTTTAAGAAAGTGTGAGTTTGAGCGCAAGAAAATCTGCTTAAGATCTTCGTGCGCCCTATCTTTATCAATAAAAACACCTTGTTCTAGAGCAGCTTCGCGCATTTCAGGGCTATCTGTACAAATCACCTCTACTCCACATGTACGAGCTTCAGCAATTGGCATCCCATATCCTTCGTAGTGCGATAATAACAGTAAATAATGAGCTCCAGCTAAATAATACCACTGCTCTTCTTCTGCAGTATACCCAATAGCAAGGACTTTATGCGGATATTTTTCTTTCATCTTTTCTAAGGTGTTTTTCAAATGAGAATCTCGCCATCCTTCACCTCCTATGATCACTAGAGGCAAAACTAGAGCAGGATCATGAGAGGAGAGCACTGCATCATACACTGATAACACGCTTTCAAAATTTTTACGTGGCTCTAGCGTTCCTATTGTCACGAGGTAATCTTGATAAGAAAGTTGTTTTTTCTCCAGCCAAGGCTGTAAAACATCCGGATCTATTGGCTTGAGCCAAGGTTTAATAGGTGGTTCTACAACAATGTGGTGATCGAGCCCATAATATTGCTTAAGTCTTGCAGCAGTTCCATATGAATTTGGCAAAATATAATCGGCTTTCTGCAACATTGTGCGCGTTAATAACCTCTGCAAGCTACACTTTACTCGTGAAACAGTATGGGGATAGAGCAAATAAACAAAATCATGCAATGTAAATAACACCTTCATTGCTTTTCTTTTGCATAAGGGGAAGGATTGTGTTGTTGCCCAAAAAACATCTATTTTATCGCGGAATAGATGCCATGCTAGCGTGGTTTGCCCCCAAATTGAGTGACTTTGCGATAAGCGTGCAACGGTGCACATTTTTACATGTGCATACTGGGCAAAATGGCTAAGATCTCCCTCTTGACTCGGTGCATAGAGATAGAATTGCACATCGGATTTAAGTCGCACCAACTCATCAAGAAGATAAAAAATATAATTCCCTACACCTGCTTTAGCTTTCGTTAAAGGGGTAACATCCACCCCCACGCGTAATTTTTTTTGCGGTGTAGTCATAACTTTTCTTCTAGAAGTAATACCTTCTGATAATGCCGCATCTCATCACGGAAGTGTGCAGCATCCTCAAAGCGTCTTTCTTTGGCAGCTCGGTGCATTTCTACTTCGCATTCTTCGATTTTTTTATCGATTTCTTTTACGGTAAGAGAAGGTTGTTTTTCTGGACTTGTCTTTATGATCGCACCGCCGAAAGTCTCTGTGAGCTCTTCGATCTTTCCGCGCACAGCGGTTGTGGGTGTGATGCCATGTTTACGATTATATGTTTCTTGGATAGATCTACGTTCGCTGGTTAAAGCAATGGTTTTACGCATCGCTTCTGTCATTTTATCTGCATACATGATGACTCTGCCTTCCACATTTCGTGCAGCTCTTCCACAAGTTTGCACAAGAGCTGTTTCGCTGCGAAGAAATCCCTCTTTATCTGCATCGAGAATGGCTACAAGGGCAACTTCTGGAAGATCTAATCCTTCTCTAAGGAGATTGATGCCGACGAGCACATCATAGATACCTCGACGTAGTTCGTTTAAGATTTGCACCCGTTCTACAGTGTCGATGTCGGAATGTAAATATTTTGCCTTAACGCCAATTTCGCAAAGATATTTGGAGAGATCTTCTGAGAGTTTTTTTGTTAGGGTCGTGACGAGAACTCGTCTGCCTTGTTTTGTTTCCAGGCGAATTTCTTCGAGAACATCATCGACTTGGTTGGTAGCAGGTTTTACAGTAATGATAGGATCGAGAAGTCCTGTTGGGCGAATGATTTGTTGCACAATTTCCCCTTGCGCTTGTTGTATTTCCCAAGCACCTGGAGTCGCAGAGACGTAGATCATTTGACCGACGCGAGCCATCGTCTCTTCGAATTTTAACGGTCTATTATCAAAAGCAGAGGGGAGGCGAAAACCAAACTCTATTAACGTTTCTTTACGAGCTCTATCACCGTTATACATGGCGTGCAATTGGGGGAGGGTTTGATGCGATTCGTCGATGAATACAATAAAGTCTGAGGGGAAATAGTCGAGTAAACAAGGAGGAGGATCGCCTGGTTGTCTTTGGCTAAAATGGCGAGAATAGTTTTCAATGCCTTTGCAAAAACCCATTTCCTTGATCATCTCAAGATCGTATTTTGTTCTCTCTTCTATCCGTTGTTTTTCTAAAAGCCGACCTGCTCCTTCATAAAATTTAGATCGTTGAATCAGTTCAGCGCGGATGGTCTCAAGAGCAATATGTCTTATGCTTTCAGGCGTTACGTGGTGAGAGCCAGGAAAGATAGCAATGTCATCAACCCGGTAAAGCACTCTGCCTGTCAAGGGATCGATGGCGCTTAGTCGTTCAATGTCATCTCCAAAAAATTCAACGCGATATGCTAGATTTTCTTCATAAGCAGGCATGATTTCGAGCACATCGCCTCTAGCACGAAATTTCGCTCTAGATAATTCGAAATCATTGCGCTTGTAGTGCATTTCTACGAGATGCAAAAGCACATCATCTCTACGATGTTTTTCTCCTACTGCAAGCCGCAATTGCATTTGGCTATAATATTCTGGCAACCCTAGACCATAAATACAAGAGACCGATGAGACAATGATCACGTCGTTTCTTTCGATGAGCGATCTTGTAGCAGACAGACGCATGCGATCGATTTGATCGTTGATTGCTAGATCTTTTTCGATGTAGGTGTCGGTTCTTGGAATGTATGCTTCTGGTTGGTAATAATCGTAATAAGAAACGAAATATTCGACAGCATGATCGGGGAAAAAATTCTTAAACTCTTGATACAGCTGCGCGGCTAACGTTTTGTTATGCGCAAGAATCAACGCCGGCCTTTGCGCTTTTGCAATGACTTGTGCCATCGTATACGTTTTTCCAGAGCCTGTAATCCCCAATAATACTTGAGCTTTTTTTCCGGCCTTGAGCCCTTGTGAGAGCAATTCAATAGCTTGAGGTTGATCGCCGCAGGGGCTCCATGTGCTGCTAAGGACAAAGGGTTTCAAAGATCTTCACCTTGCTGTAGACGTTCTTCAAAAATTTTCTGCAAACGTTGGATATGGTCTTTAGTATCGACTGCAGGGCGCGGCACCCGCGTTCTCTGCTTTTTTTTTTGCTTTCTTGTTACAAGAAGCTGAATAAATTGACCAATCTCCATAACACATGCGCCGCAAACTTTGGCTTTATTGAGTAGTTCTCGATCTGCTGTCACTACTGTATAACGCTCGCTGTGTTGCTGCTGTTCGAGCTGATGTATAATGTACTCATCTGCGCTTAAACCCTCATGAGTATACACTACTTCAACGTGTTTCCAATGGCCTCTTGTATAATCGCCCTTAGGCATCTCCGCACCATCAAAGACAACAGTCAGAGAAAGGTTAAGTTCTTCTATGGTTTCATTAAAAGCTTGGATCAATGCCTGACGCTGCGTCCGAAGATCTAAACGCCAATTATGGGAGAGCTTAAACAGAAGATTGTAGCCATCGATGTAGTAATGCATCTATGAGATCACTATCCTCCCAGGAGGACCGCTTCTGATGCGAGTAGAGTTTCTAGAGTAGGTAAGATTCTATCAAAAGCCTTACGGCGGTGAGAGACACGGTTTTTTATCGATTCATCCATTTCCGCGAATGTTTTTCCATATTCATGTTTGATGAAAATGGGGTCGTAGCCAAAGCCCTGGCTGCCTCGTTCATGATCGAGAATTGTCCCTTCACAGATGCCACGTACGACTTTTTTAATGCCAAGAGGGGATGCTAAAGCGATCCAACATTCAAAATATGCTTGTCTTAAGGGTTCTTGCAAATGCCGCATATCAGCCAGGAGCTTTTTGCGATTCTCTGCATCTGTGGCATCGGGGCCAGCATACCTGGCAGAAACAACTCCAGGAGCCCCTTGCAAAGCGGGGACAACTAGCCCTGAATCATCCGCAAGGACCCATTTGTTGAGGTGTTTGGCGGCATCAACAGCTTTCTGCGTTGCATTTTCTTCAAACGTAGCACCTGTTTCTGGAGGAAGATGATAGTCAGGAAAATCGATCAGCGACAGCACGTCCAGCCCGGCGAGCGGCTTTAAAATAGCACGAAACTCGCGGATTTTATGTACGTTGTGACTCGCGATGACGATTTGCATGCTAGATGCTATTTCCCCTCATCGAAGTAATTGCGAATTCCTGTCACCGTTAAGGTCGACCCCTGCACCTGGAATGTATCGCCAATGGACAACCCTTTCATCGTCTGTGCCAACTTAGATTGGAAAGAGAGAATATTACGATCTGGATCTGCATCCCAAGGTCCCAGGAATGTGTAGGAAATCTTTTTGTTGTTAGCATCTTTGCATTCGACGATAACACCTACACCCACTTCATCTACAGCTACATCTTCTTTAGTAAGAATCCGTGCTTTATTGAGCTGATCAGAAAGAAGTTTCAATTCCGCCTGCAAACGATCTCGTTTTTCAAGAGCGAATTTGAATTCGGAATTTTCACGCAAATCGCCGTGTGATCTAGCCACTTCAATCTCTTTTGCATTCTCTACCGTCTCAACAGTCGCTATTTGTTGGATTCTCTGCTGCAGCTTGAGATACCCTTCTTTAGTCGTCCAGATTTCCTGTACTACTTCGTCTGCTGCGTTTGTTGCGCGCTTACGATCCTTATTGATAGAAGGATGCACCACTTCAGCTAACGAATGCAAAATTTTGATGTCATGATCACTGAGAGAATGGCACTTTGTAGCAAGCAGCAAAAATTCTTTTACATCGGCTAATGAGGCGTCTTGCATGATCTGCCGAACAATCGCATATCTACCTGCAGATAACATCCCATGCATTTTTTTGACGGTTTCTCGTTCATCTGCCAAATTTTCCACATGACTTAGCAGAATAAGAAACGCTTCAAAAAAGCGGTTTTTACCCTCTTGGTCGCTAAACGGCAAAGAATTCCCAGCCATTACTTTCTGGAAGTACCAAATGAAAGCATCTGGAGTTCGTGTGGGGTGAGTCCAAAGTTCCTGCAATTTTGCGCTGGCTTGAGCCTTTGCAGGAGACTCTAACAACTCTGTCAAAATGTAATCGCGAAGGGTGTTTTGCTCTAAGATGTAGAGAAGATGTAGGAAAATCCTACTCCAATCTGCAAGATGCTTCTTGACCTCTACTAAAGCGCGCTTGCGGAAAGCAACAATTTCAATATTCAGAATGATATCTTCTGGAGATGCAAATCGTTTGAGCAACTCGCCAATAGCAGACTCTACTTTAGCCTGTTCTTTGCCGAGATCTTCTAGGAAGAAATGGATCTGCAGCTCTTGAGCATCATCGAGCTCTTGGAAAGAGAGAATCTCGGTGAGTTTTGTCTGCAAGCTAGCTTTAAACTCTGCCTTTTTCAAGGTCTCAGGAAAATCTCGCAAAAAGCTATATACCATTTGGATCAACGTATTTGCATCGGGCTTCTTCTCTAAAGACTCCACCAATCTTTCTTCATGCGTCACTTCACTTGAGCGCAAAGCAAATGGAAGTTTGAGCTCATCCGGGGTCGCAATCATGGTGTCTTTTTTGACTTTTGCTCGGGTATTTTGCCACCACTTTGTCCAATTAGCCGCTGGAATCACGAGATCACAAAGCTCGTCTTTAATCTCTGCAGCGGTCTTAGGACCTAAATCACGAAGAAGCATACGGATGACTTCCACCGGCTCTTCTTTCGCTTTTTTTTCTAAAAGATCAGGATTGCCAAACCGCAAAGCTAAGAAATGATCCTTGGGCACAGGGATGAGAGTTTTGAAAGCATTCGCAAAGGACATATCCTTGCGGCCCGCAACATAGTCAAATTCTAAGCTCAGCTGCTCACGAACAAAAGAGAGATCCATAATCTCTCCAATTCCCCAGCCACCGGTATGGAAAACAAAGTTTCCCTTCTCTAAATGAGCTAGAAGGGCAAAGCCGCTAAGAGCTCCTTGGAAATTCTCCCTAGAACGAAGTCCCACCATTCTTAGGCCTTCTTGGAAAAACTTCTGCGAACCATATTTTTTCTCGACAAATTCATAAGCAATTTCAGCAAGGTGAGGCGCATTCGTGGTTTGCAAATCGAGAATCAGTTGCAGAATTTGTTCAGACGCTAGCGAAGCGGGGAGTTTGCTCCAGAGGGGCAATATTCTCTCAACATGCCTGCCAAAAGAAGCAGCAAATGTGGCCCCTTTAACTGCGAGAAGAGACTGCTTAAGCTCTTCAGCTTCTACATCATCAGCAGCGCAATATTCTTCCCAGAGCTTTAGGAAAGCAGCATAATCGTGGTTTTGGATTTTAGAGCGGAATTCTTTAAGATAACTCATCGTACTTGTCCCTGAACTTGCAATAGCGTGCATTATCGAACCTTATCAATGGCAACCTCAGGGAGTATAGGAACTGTTTAGTTAAACATCAATTAGAAGATTAAAACTAATTCCTTCTTGCCAATTTTTTTGGGGAATTTGTGATTTTGAGAGCATTTCCGAATTAATTTTTGCCATCCCAACTAATGCTATAGTTTAGTGAATGAGGAACGCTCCTCCCGCATTAACCTATGAAACGCAGTTAGGGACTGTGAAATAATAAAGTAAACTATTTGACCTGCGCGAAATCGCCTAAAATCGACGATCAAAAATGGGGTTGTATTCATAGTGATACAACCCCATTTTTGATCGTCGATTTTCGATTGATTTGGCGCGGTGAAATGGTTCACTTTATTATTTCACAGTCCCTTAACCCATTGCTAAAAACA
Organism: Simkania sp.; assembly: GCA_018333475.1. GTDB lineage: Bacteria > Chlamydiota > Chlamydiia > Chlamydiales > Rhabdochlamydiaceae > JAGXTH01. The sequence continues at coordinate 87,984 of JAGXTH010000086.1, forward strand.
TTTTTCTCGTGAGAGTATGCTCCTCATGTGCGCAAAGAGATTCTTTCAAATCGCTTCCGGGACAATTACAAGTGGTCTCAAAAATAAATTAAAATTATTTCTATACCCATTTCTCGTGCACTGTTCCTATGGTTTTACGGAGACGACTTCTACATCTTTATCTATCTTTGATGAGCTAGCCCTCGTCGAAAAGATCAATGCAGAGGTCAATGATACGCTTCCTTTTTTCTATAATGCTTCAATGATCGGCGGTTATTTCAACATGCCTTCCGCCAGAATGCCTCCTTTAGGAACTGTCGCCCTTGGAGGCGGAAGGGTCAAGCCATACAACGTCTATGGGATCAGCTTTCAACCCTTAAGTCGCATCGAACTTTCTGGCAACTACCGCGTTTACACAGGGATCACAGATGCTGTTCTAGGCCCTTCTGGATTTGGTGATGAAGCAGAACGGATCGGCAATATTAAAATAGCATTGCTGGCGCCAGAAGACGGTTTTGATGGCATGCCCATTCTCTCCTTTGGTGCCGATGATTTCTTTGGCACGGCCCGCTTTAATTCTCAATATGGCGTCATGACCAAGCAATGGAAGCGTTATAATTTAGAAGCTTCTCTTGGTTGGGGAAAAGGGCGCCTCAAAGGTTTTTTTGGTGGATTTGCTTGGAGCCCTTGGAGAAAAACAGATCTTTGTTTTCTAAAAGGAATCTCTTTATTAGCTGAATGGGATGCCTTTGATTATAAAAAACATCCCCATGAACACCCTGCAGGACGCGAGGTCCACTCCAGAATCAATGCAGGGATTAGTTACATAGGTTGGGATGCTCTGCAAATATCGTTAAGCTCTTTACGAGGGACAACCTTTGCAGCTACAGCCTCTTTGCGCTACCCCATAGGAACAAGCCCTGGGTTATTTACAAAAGTACAAGATCCTCCTAATTACCAAACCCCAGTAGATGTAGAATCTCTTGGCGTCACGCGTCCCGAGTACCGTTTTGCTCAGGAACTCGCTTATGCCTTTAGCGATCAAGGTCTAGATCTATATTCCGTATATCTCTACGAAAATGAATATGGCAAAGCGCTTTGGATTAAGGTAGTGAACAACCGTTATCGACAAGAAAATGTGTTTAGAGAACGGGTCCAGGATCTCCTTGCAGCGCTAACTCCTAGCGATATTAAAACGATCACCGTTGTCAACGAAGCGGATGCTCTCCCTTGCCAAGAGTATATATTTCGCAATGAAGACCTTCAAAGATTGCGACTTGGTTTAATTGGGGAACACGAAATGAAAGTCATCTCTCCAAGAAAAGAAGCTCAGCCGCATCCAAAACATGGATTGGATCTATTTCAGAGAAGTAAAGATATTTGGGCTTTCACCATTCGCCCACGTCTTCTCACTTTCTTTGGAAGCGCTACAGGAAAATTCAAATACAATGTCGGCCTTCTTTCCAGCATTAACGGTTATCTGTTCGATCAGTTTTATTATAACTTGCAGCTTGCCTATTCGATCCATTCCACTACATGGTCTATGAGTGATATTGACCGTATTAACCCTTCGCAATTGCTTAACGTACGCACAGACACGATCCGTTATTTTCAAAATAACACCATCTCCCTAGAAAAGGCTTTCATCCAAAAAGGACTAAATCTAGGTCGTAGTTGGTTTTATCGAGCGGCAGCAGGATATTTTGAACCTGCCTATGGAGGTCTCGCTAGTGAATTTCTCCTGTATCCCGCCAACTCTAGCTGGGCTGTCGGCGTAGAAGGTGCTGGCTTGTTAAAAAGAAGATATAGCGGGTTAGGATTCACAGAGCACGTCCGTAAACTCCACGGATTTACCCCCACATACCCTCACTATATCGGTTACCAATATTTTCTGAATCTCTACTACCAGTTTAAACCATTACAACTCGACTTTAAAGTCATGGCCGGCTCTTTCCTCGCCAGAGATAAAGGAGCGCGGTTCGAAATAGGTAGAGTATTTCCCAGCGGATTTCGCCTTTCTCTATGGTACACCATCACGAATGGTCACGACAAAGTGAATGGTCAGACTTACTATGACAAAGGATTTGCCTTTTCCATTCCTCTAGATTTCTTCCTGCCGCAAAGCAGCCGCAGCTACATTGGATATGCAATGTCCGCATGGTTACGAGACATCGGTGCTATTGCGGAGACTGGTAAACCTCTTTACATGACCCTGCGTGAAGAGCGGTTCTAGGATCCAGTACATTAATTATTAAATGGTTAGATTCAAAAAAACTGCGCCGATTCAAAAATACGGCCAAAACCATTGAAAATTGGCCGTATTTTTGATAAAATTGGCCGTATATGCAAAAACAAGGCCACTTTATGGACTTTACAGGCAAAAAATTGGCCGTATTCCAGCAATTGGAGCAAGAAACATCTCCCGCCACACTAAAAGAATTGCTTGATAAACTTGGGCCCGATTTTAAGGAACGCAGCGTGCGGCGATGGCTCTCTGAAATGTTAAAGCAAGGATTCCTTGAAAAGATCGGAAATCGTCGATCTAGTAAATATCAACTTTTGCAGAATGCTGCTCTGCGACGAGTGCATCCCTGTTTTACTCCACTAAGCCTCTCTGCCATTATGTTGGTACGCAGACCCATCTATGAACGTGCTCCCGTTGCCTATGACAACACATGGTTTGACCAATATCAACCTAACCAGACTTTTTATCTTTCTCTCGACTTAAGAACCCAATTGTACAAGGAGGGCAAACGGTCGAAAAAAGAAGACCCAGCTGGCACTTATGCCCATCATATTTTCAACCGTCTGCTTATCGATCTTTCTTACAATTCTTCTCGTTTAGAAGGAAATACCTACTCCTTATTAGACACACAACGGCTTGTCCTAGAGGGAAAGGGCGCCGAAGGAAAACTCGATGAAGAAAAAATTATGATTCTAAATCACAAAGAGGCCATTCGATATCTAGTTGATCAAGCTCCTTATCTCACCGTGACCATGCCGACTTTTTGTACACTTCATTATTTTCTTGCAGACGGGCTCGTAGAGGCCCGCCACGCAGGAAAAATCCGTGATCACGGCGTTCGCATAGGAGGTTCAACCTATATTCCTTTCGAAGACCCAAGACAATTAGAACATCAACTAGAATGCATAGCTCAAAAGGCCTCCCTGATTGAAAATCCTTATGAGCAAAGTTTTTTTCTTCTTGTGCATATGACTTATCTACAACCCTTCACCGATGTGAATAAGCGAACAGCGCGTCTTAGCGCTAATATTCCCCTTGTAAAGCACAACCTTGTTCCCCTCTCATTTAATGATGTTGAAAGGGTAGACTACACTTCAGCTGTGCTCGCCATTTATGAGCTGCAGGATGTGCAACCTCTTATTGACCTGTACGCCTTTTCTTATTTACGAACCTGTGCAATGTATGACTCTACCGTCAAGGCTCTTGGATTTGATGAAGTGCGCGTTCGCTACAGGATGCAAAGAAGGCTTATTTTACGCGAGATCCTTATTCAAGGGTTGCATGAAGATTCTCTTAATGGGTATATCGCTGCTCAAGATTTCAAGCACATCAGAGAAAAAGATCGAAAAGCTTTTGTTGAAGATATTTTTGAAGATCTACAGCAAATGGATGAAAGTCGAATTGCTGGATTAGGTGTCACTGTCAAGGAGCTCAAAAAATGGCAAGCCTCTTCCAAGAAAATGTAAACTCGTTGGACATTTCTTAAAGACCAGAACAGCGGATTTCTTCCCCTCAAATCCGTGAAAATTTCCTCTGATGCTGAAGACTTAACTCCAAAATTCAAGTTAAGAACAAAGATATGGAACCATTCTCTTTGCAGCATAGCTAATAATAAAATCCGCTCCAGCCCGCTTAATACTTAACAAGCTTTCATAAAAGACGCGGTCGGCATTAAGAAATCCTTTCTCTTCAGCTGCCATCACCATGGCATATTCTCCAGAAACATGATAAGCGCAGATGGGCAATCTCGTTTGTTCTCTCATAGCTCGAATTACATCTAGATATAGAAGTGCTGGTTTCACCATGAGAATATCAGCGCCTTCCTCTTCATCGAGATGCGCTTCCCTCATCGCTTCCCGTACATTTGCGGGATTCATCTGATATGTTTTTTTATCGCCAAACAAAAGGCTAGAACCTACCGCTTCGCGAAAAGGAGCATATAGAGAAGAGGCGTACTTGGCACAATAAGACAAAATCCCCGTGTGAGAAAACCCTTGGGTATCAAGGGCCTTTCGAATAGCTCCTACTCTACCATCCATCATATCGCTGGGCGCTACAAAGTCAGAGCCACAGTGAGCATGAAGAATAGCCATTTGGTTGAGAATTTCAATCGTTTGGTCATTATGCACATCCCCTTGAACAATCACTCCATCATGACCGTGTGAGGTGAATGGATCCAACGCGATGTCGCTAATCACACACATCTTTGGTACATCTCTTTTAATGGCCCTTATTGCTCGTGGAATGAGCCCGTCCGGGTCGAGCGCTAAGCTTGCATTGTCATCTTTTAGATGAGGTGCTATTGCAGGAAATATTGCAATCGCAGGAATCCCCAACATGTACAACGCTTTGACTTCTTCGATGAAAAGATCGATGGACAATCTCTCAATACCTGGCAAGCTGTGGATGATTTCTTTTTGTTGCTCCCCTTCAATCACAAATAAAGGAGCTACAAGATCTGCTGGAGAAAGCCTTGTCTCTTCAACAAGAGAGCGAATAGCGGGATTTTTTCGGTTGCGTCGAGGCCGTTTTAACATATGCAGGCGATCGTATGTCAAAGAAGTTTTTTTGAGTAGATGATTCCTAATCGACCTTGTACATTTCCCTAAAACCCTTAATTTTCAGGTATAGAGGAGTTAGCATCTCGTAACAACTGCAAGCGAATCTGCTGATTTTTTTTGCGTACATTTACCCAACAAAAAGCTACTCACATACAGCGCACACTTAAAGGAACCAGCTTCTATGAATTTGGGAAATAGCTCTTCGCAAGCAAACATAAGCAGTTGGGCCAGAGAGCCCTCCTCGTATTCATGAATAGCTGTTGCCGCTAACTCTTCTTGTTGTCGATCCCATGTCATAATGACCACATAGATGTTTTGTTTCCTTGTACGGAAGTAAAAAAAATTTGTCAAATTGTAGCATGGTTCAAAGTTGGGGAACGCTTGAGAAGCCCTCTGCATACATCTAAACAACAGGCGTTATACCAATTCTGATTGACTGATAAGGTTTCTGCGTTTAAATTCTTTGATCAATTTAATTTCAAACATGTAAATTATGGCATTTATACCTTCTCATCGGTCACGCGCACTTCGTTCTAGCTCAGACCTTGACCCTTCCAACCCCTTTCCATCAGAAGCGCCAGCTACCGACCATTCTTCATCTTCTGTTTTCAGCATATCCCCATCTGAATTAGAGCTTGAAGCCTCTCTAATGGAAGCAATGCGAACCTGCCAAGTGTCACCTATCCAAGGCCCCTCTTCAGAAGTGTCTTCTCACCTTGCAAGAAAACAACATATTCAGGAAAAAATTTTCGATCTAGTTTTCGCGCAAAAAGAAGAAACTCTGCTCCAAGAACTCCAATACCTCTCATCCCAATTAGACGCGCTGCAAAGACTCCCTCGTTTAATGGATTCTGCATATGCTCCTAGTTCCCCCTCTCCTGAGATAGCACCCAGCAACCTCTGCGAAAGAGAGGCCCCTGCGCAAGAAAATCTTCCACCCATAGAAGATCTGCCTGAAGAGAGAGAAACATTGCCTTTGCAAGCAACTATCACCTCATGCGTGCAAAAACAAATACAAATACAACTTCAGCTAGACAGCCTACACACTCAACGTCTGCAGCTACATCGCCTCTTAGATCTTTTTGTAGAGGCAGATCGAGCTGCACAAGTTGCACAACTTCCAAACCCTCTTCTGTCAGCGTTTGCACAAATAGCAACACCCCGCACGAAAAGAAGCAGATCTTCTATTAACGATGAGGATTAGCCCTACTCTTATCCTTAAGAGCACGGTCCTTTACAGCATTACTAGTGCTTTGTTCTCTGTTTTTTTGGCACATTGCCAACTCTTGTAGACAAGCATTAGCATCCATTCCGATGCTGATTATTCTGTTTTCTTGTGCAACGGTGCACACTCTTGACAGAAGGGAATTCTCACAGGCATACTCCATTTGTATTAGTCTTCACGCAAACTCGCCCTTATCAATGCCTGTTAGGGACTTGTCGATGAAGCCAAAAGACTTTACACACCATCGGGAGTTCCTATCCATGCCGGTCGTTACATTTTGTTCTTTTAAGGGGGGCACTGCTAAAACGTCTACCGCCTTGCATCTCGGCGCATGCCTAGCAAAATATCATAAGAAAAAAGTGCTGCTTATTGATTTTGATGCACAAGCCAACTTAAGTACAGGTGTTGGCATTGAATTTGATTGTCTAGAAACCATGCCACTTGTCCTTAGGGGAGAAAAAGAGCTTAAGGACATTATTCGTAATACTAGCATTAAACATCTTGATATTGCTCCAGCCAATGTTTATCTCGACGGCATTGAATCGACTAGCCCTCTTGCTATGGACCTTTATAGTCACGAAAGACTGCGTAAAGTATTGAAAGGGTGGGAGGAGATCTACGATTTTATCTTTATTGACACTCCACCTTCCTTAGGGTGGCTTACACAATCCGCTTTTTTTGCTTCTCGTTACACAGTGATTTGTGTGACACCAGAGCCCTATTCCATGCTAGGCCTTAATCGCCTACGGGAACATCATAATAGTGTCAAAGAAAACCATCCTTTGAGTTGTCTAGGAGTATTGATTTCCTTTTGGGATAAACAGGGAAGCACAAATACGGCCTATCTAGAGGCTATCGAAGCTTCTTTCCCTAATAAAGTCTTTGAAGCTAAGATTCGTAAGGATATTTCCATTACTAAAGCGATCTTTCACGGAAAACCTGTTTTTTTGACTAATGAAAAAGCTAGAGCCTGTCAGGACTACAGAAGCCTGGGTAAAGAATTTCTCGCACGTCTAACCCACATCCAACAAACAGAAAAAATCGAAACTGCCGTTGAAAATCTAGTAACAAAAAAGAAACCTCAAAAAGCACACGCAGGAAAATAATCCATGTCGAGGGAAAATAAAGAAGCTTCTTCTTTTCTAGCTAAATTCAAAAAACAAATTGAAGAGAGCCCTAAACAATCACATTCGACTTTAGCTGTTTTAGAAACACCCAATGCTTTTCGTTCTGTTTTTGCCATTCAAGATCTCGACCAAGTCGAGACTCAAGAACTCAAGCAACTTCTAGAAAATTCTGCTCCTGAAGATAAAGACCCCTACACTATACAACACGACTTTGATCTTTTAAAAAATATTACGGCTGAAATCAAGTCCATACAGAAACAAAGCATCCTGCTTCTCGGAGAACGAATCGTCAAGGCCAAGACCATTTTGGATTTCTATGGAAATGGCTTAACGACCTTTACGAAGTGGTTAGACGCTACATTTTCGAGTCGAAGAACCGCGTACAACTGTATGGCCTATCACGAATTTTACCACGCTTTGCCTTCTGATCACTTAAGACAACGTCTTAAACTGATGTCTTACAAAGCTGTGTACATGCTAGCTTCTAGAGCTGGAACTATGGAACAAAAGGTCAAAATCGTAGAAACTTACTACGCTCTCAAGCAGGAAGACATTATCCCGATCATTCAAGAAGCCTTTCCGGTACAAGAAACTGAAAAAAAAGGAGAGTCTGCTTTAGAAGGAGATCTTGAAGAATTAGAACGTGTTATAGAAAGGCTTTTTAGAAGAAGCCAGCAACTCAAACCCAAACACCGCCAGCGCCTCAAAGCCATCAAAGAACTCATGATCGGCCTTACTTTGTAGAGGCTTTGAATCTACGTAAAAGAGACTCCTGCATAACTCAGTACCTTTGGAAAAAATGATTCGTTTTGGCGAGATTTCGGATTTGAGCGAGCCCACATATGCGAGACATCTCATAGGGGGCGAGCAAAAAACGAAAGATCGCAAAACGAGCATTTTTAACGAAGGTACTGAGTTATGCAGGAGTCTCTAAAAAGACATTAGGCCTTCTTAAATGGTCGTGGTGGGGTTTTGTCCAGAAAAGCTAGTATAGCTCCACCAATAATAAGCGCTGTTCCCACCCAAACCAATACATCTGGGACCTCACCGAAAATCAACCATCCCGCAAGCCCCCCAAAAACAACGCTTAAGTAGTTAAACATGCTCGCTTTTGTAGCAGGTGCATGGGTATAGGTTTTGGTCAGCACATATTGAAATACTGTACTAAGCACACCGATTACTCCCAAATATCCCCAGTCCATCCAATGTGAAATCGGTTTCCAAGTCACAATCATCGGGTAAAGACCTAACACGGTCGAAAGAGTAAAGTAATAGAGCAAAATTTTTTCAACAGACTCATTTTTGGACAATAAACGAACTCCCATAACAGCAATCGATGAGCTTAAGCCGGTCATCACCCCAAATAAACTTCCCCATGTCAAAAGCGCTGCGCCAGGTCGCAATAAAATTACCACCCCTAAAAACCCGATTCCTGCTGCCACAAATCGCCATTTAGATACTAACTGTCGAAGCCAAATCATCACTAATATAGGCATAAAAAGCGGCGCTGTATTGGACAAGGTCACTGCATTCACAAGAGGAATCAAAGCCACTGCATATACATAAAAATATACAGACATAAATCCAGCAATCCCTCGAACTAAATGTTTAGGGACCTCTCGCATGGAAAAATGCGTATTTCGAAAAGATGCTACTAATAGAATGAAGGGGAGACCTGTTGCAAATCGAAAAAAAACAATGGTCTCATTAGGTATATCTGCTGCCAACTTAACAAAAACAGCCATGGCTGCGCTTGTGAGCGCAGTCAAAATTCCATATAAAAAGCCATGAGATTCTTTATGCATCTTTTAATGCACCGTATAGAACTCTGCTTATTTTGGAAAGAGTTCTACAGGCTCAAAGACCTAGCCCCTTGGCTTTTAGAAATACACAGGAGAAACAATTACCCCTTGCTGAAATGCTTCCCAAGACACCCTCACCAACTCACGTTGACCCTGTAGAGAGACCAAAGTATATTGAGCTTGCCAAAACCTTGTTAAATCTCCGGCTCCCCAGGCCTCTTGAGCAGCCGCTCCATACTCTGCTATTTGCATCTCTATTACACTGAGCGTGTAAGAAAACTCCTCATCTCTTGATGTATCTATCTGGAGAAGCTCTTGAGAAAACTCTGGAGGAGGAGGAAGCACATCAACTCCCTGTGATAGCTCAGCAGAAGATACAGTGGTTTTTGGCGGAAATCCTGGAGGAGGACCTTTGTGGCTAAAACCAGGTATTGCCTCGGAAGGAGCAGGGGCTTGACTCAAAGTAGAAATAGAAAAGAAACTACTTTGCAATGTGGGTGCAACGGGATTGTCTAAAGGCGTTTCACCAAAAGCGTTTGGAGCCGTATAGGCACCAAGCCAATCAGTGCCATCTCCTACTAAGGGCGGAGTACTCATAAGACCTCAAAAAATAGCATCCATTGTAAGTAAAATCACCGTGACCAACAGAAATGCGTTGGAGCTACTAAAACACATTTCCTAAGCTTAAACACTTGGACGAGCGAGGATCTTACGCCATCAATTGGAAAAACTCAATAGATAAGAGTGCCCCATCATGGTTCCTAATTGCATAAGAAGAATGACTACTGCAATCACCATAACGCTTATGAGCAAGGGCTTTCCACCAAAGACTCTATACGATGTAGGCTGTGTTTGTTTTCTGCCCATCCATACAATCATAGCAGGAAGAAATCCAAATAGAATATTAGCACAAAATCCCCCAGCAAAATTCAATGCTTTAAAAAACAACTGCGGATAAATCAATGCCAGCACAAGCGGAGGAAGTAGCGCTAATGCACACAGTCCTAACGATTCCTTGCTGCCAGATATTTGTTTTTTAAGCCCATCAGCTAAAAAATGGACAAGTCCCAGTGATTGGGCAAGAAAAGAAGTCAGGATAGCAAAAAAAGCTAGTATTTGAGCAAAAGTACTAATCCAAGATACACCTAAGACCCCAGCCATTGCTTGCGCAGCCTCTCGGTCCATGCTCAAACTCTCTTTGATGCCAGAAGGCCCCTCTAATGGCACGACGCCAAGGACAATGATTTCCCAAATCAGGTAAATCACTAAAGCAAAAACGCTGCCTCCCACAATGGCTTGCTTTACTCGTTTGAGATCGCCCTGTAAATAATTCGTAATACTTGGAATCATATTATGAAAACCAAAAGCAATGATGAGTACAGGCAGAGAAAACACTGCATATTCTGCATCTGTATATTCCAATAAAGCGGGCTTTACATGTTCCATACCTAAAAAAACAAGGCCTAAAAAAGCCACTATTTTCCCCACCATAAGCACGCGATTCCATAGGTCAACTTGGCGAGTGCCAAACAGCACAATAGAACCAAATAAGCCTACAAAAAAAAGGCTTCCCGCCCAATCAGGAAGCGTGAAAGGAAGAATTCCACCCAACATTGTCGAAGTCAGATTGCCGCTACCGGAAATATAGGCCACAGATAGCGCGTAAAAAAGAAATAGATACAATACCCAGCTAATAGACCGTCCGAGTTGCCCTAAAGAGTGACCTGCCATAGAAACAATATTTACTTGGGCTTTAAACCAGCCGTTGATTTCCACCATGAGAAATGCACTGGTCAACATAAAGGCCCACGCGATGAGAAACATCACGATAGAAGGGAAAAATCCAGCTAGCCCTGTTATGATAGGCAATGCAAGCATTCCAGCCCCCACACAACTTCCAGCAATGAGAAGCATAGCTCCGATAAGACTTCCGGAACCCTTTTGAGCCTTAGCTGTCATATTTTCTCCTCTGCAACTTGTCTAAGTTGCGAATTTCCTGTCCTAGCCTTCCTAGCTCATAGCCATCGTAATCAACAAATTTAAAAAACCGCTCAAAAGCAGGGACCGCATTGCTAACCTGTTTGGCTAGTTCTTGTGCAACATATCGATACATGGGGTGTCCTGCAGGGGATGAACGCAATTCACACAACCACTGAAGGGCTCTAAGATTGACGTGGAAATACCAGTGAACATTATAAGCCATCGGTACGACATACTGCGCTTCCTCAGGCAATTCCTGCATAATAGTTTCATAGGTATTTTTAGCAAGCTCTATGGCTTTACAATAGTCCTCTTCCATGGGAGTCTCACGAATTTCTTGAGGAATAACATATCCATAATCGCAAGTAAGAAGTTGTCTTTCCTGCGTGAGCATGCGATGTCTTTGTAAATCTCGATAAATTCCGAAATCCGCAAGAATTTCAAAAGTAAATGTGGCATGCTCAAGGGCACGCGGAGACTTGTGCCGACGATGTTCCCTTGCATTACAAGCAGCATCTAGAATCGCACCAAGCTGCTCCTCTGGTAATTTACTGCAATATTGTTGCAGCTCTTGCAGGCCTCCTTGGGAAGCGGAAAAAAGGAGCGCAGCAGCCACTTTAAAAGGCGATTCAGGATCATAGCTAATAAGACGAATTCCCGGATCCTCCATGCGGCCTAGAGATACCGTATCTCTTGAAGATATGGCTTTGATTTCACTTTGCATCTGTTCTAAAAACTGGCTGAAGGCCTTCTGATGCTTGTGTGACACATCGGATCTTCGAACAAAGGAAGGTATGACTTTAAAGAGCTCTTGAAAAGCTTTTTTACCAATATCTTGCATTTCAACAAGATTATTACTGTTCATTTTTTGGATCAGCGTTTCAAAAAATCTGCCATTAGCATACACCCCTACATTGGTCAAGCTACTAGCCGGGAGTAATCCCCGTAAACAATCTAGAACTTTAGCTCTTAACGCTGCTGTATAAGCAACCTTGGAAACTTCTGGGTCTTTTGGAAACTGTTTTTCAATACGCTCCGTCAAAGGAGCCACTAGCTTGGAATAGGTGGCGAAAAGATGGTTGCATGTCTCCACATAAATATCCCGATATGCAGAAGTCATTAGAATCGGTTCTCGATAAAAAAGATATTCTCCATCAAATTTTTGATCGAAGTAGATATACCTGGTTGATTTTTCTAAGGGAGATCCTCCAATACGAGCATCTTCAATCGCTTTAGCAGCCAGCATAGAGATATTTTCTACTGCAAGATGCGCCCCACCTAGCTCTCCGATAGAATCATCACCATAGCCATCTAGAATCCGATCGTAAAAATTCTGTGCTTTTTTAATCGCTGTGAGTTGATTGTCTACATCTCGTTCTTCTTCTTTGGCGATCGAAGAGCCTGTAATGGTAGAAAAAGCAGTCTCTTCATTAAGAATAAATTCTTTAAGCAAAAGAGATCGCAGCCCTAAGGAAGAACGCGAATAGCGAGAGAAAAGAGCCCCTTTGATCACTTCAGGAAGATTATGTAGCACAAAGACGTTACTCGTAGTGCTGGTGACATATCTCTCTAAAATCTTTAGCTGATTTGGCGTAAAATCTTCATAGGTTGGAATCATTGCTCTTACCTTGGGGCTACAGTCTAAAATATCAAAGATGACACAAGCCGCTTGTATGATCAAATCATTTCGAAGGAAACCATAGATCCATCGATATCGCAGGGCTCGATGAATACCTCATCAATACGTATTGGAAAAGAGCATTGCTTCAGAACTTGGATCAATCTCTCTAGTTGCCCCCTTTCTCCTTGCAACACAATTTCCACTCTACCATCGGCAAGATTACGCACTGTGCCAAAAAGGGCTAAGGGACTGTGAAATAATAAAGTAAACCATTTGACCTGCGCGAAATCGCCTAAAATCGACGATCAAAAATGGGGTTGTATTACTATGAATACTACTCCATTTTTGATCGTCGATTTTCGGTTGATTTGGCGCGGTGAAATGGTTTACTTTATTATTTCACAGTCCCTAATGTAGTTGCTTTGCGCTTTGTCGTTTGACGAAATCCTACATTTTGTACTCTGCCGCTAACTAAGGCTCTCCATGCCTTCACGCCTCAACCTCTACCATCTCTTCTGCCACCACCACTTCATGCCAAGCATAGTTTTCGATTAAGATGCGAATCTCTTCCATGGTCTTAACTTGATTTAACGATTCACGCAACTTTCTTGTCCCTATGGCCTGTTTAAGATACCAACAACCCACTCGGCGCATGTCCAACACAGCCTTGCGCTCTGGTTGATATTCGATAATATGTTGCATGTGTTCTAGTAAGTGGTCCCGATAGCTAAACCCATCTTTCAATGGGATGTTTTCTCCAGACAACTGACGATAAATATCCTCTACAATCCACGGCTGTCCAAACGTGCCTCGAGAGACTAAAATAGCATCACACTTGGTGTCTAAAAAGATTTTTTCTGCTGCTTTCGCATTGAAAATATCCCCGTTCCCAATAATGCAAAACTCTGGGAAAGCCTCTTTACAGGCCCTTATGTGACTCCAATCCGCGGGGCCTTTATAACCTTGGCTACGAGTTCTACCGTGAATGCACGCCGCACTAGCACCCGCTCGTTTAGCAATGCCACAAATGTCCACACAATTGATATGATCGTTATCCCAACCGGTCCTCATTTTGACGGTCACTGGAATCTTGACAGCAGCTACCATCTCAGCAATGATATCTCCAATGATTTCAGGCGTTTTGAGTAAGCCTGAACCGCTCCCATCTTTTGTCACTTTGTCTACGGGGCATCCACAGTTGAGATCAATCACATCAAAACCAAGATCTTCGCAAATCCTGGCACAAACAGCTGCAAGGGACGGTTTTGAACCGCAGAGCTGTGCACCAATCGGATGCATATCTGCTTCATAATCCAATAACCGGTATGTCCCTGGATCATGCCTAACCAGGGCATCCATTTTGACCATTTCACAGAACACAAGCCCGGGGCGATGCGCTGTAGTCATCCTCCTAAATGGCAAATCGGAACAGCCCGCTAAAGGAGCACAAAAAACATTAGAAGGAAGCTCTATGCCTCCGAAAATAAAAGGCCGTTTCAACATGATTAACGCAAAAAGAGCATCATAAGAAATTTTTCAACTAGATTCAGGCCCAGGAATGCGAGCATAGGACTGAGATCCAATCTTCCTCCAATCGGAGGAATCAACCGACGAAATAAGTTTAGATAGGGATCGGTAATTCTACTGATGAAAAAAATGATCGGGTGGTAGGCTGCTTTGGGGAACCATGAAGCAATGATCCTGACAGCAATCAGTACAGTATAAAGAAATACCGTATAATGAACGAGAGAAGCTAATATTAAGATCATAAAATAACTTTTTGTCTCCATTTTATCTTTGAACAAGTATTTGTGCCATGAATTCTTTGCTAAAACAAGTAAAGAAAGTATACTCTAGCGAATTATTTATGCATGTTCTAGGCCTACACAGAGATAGCAATTGTTGGAAAATAGCTCTCATCTCGCTACAAGACAAGGGCGAGCGGATAGAACTATTGCACACTTTGCGCCAAGAAGATAAGCCTTTAGAGATCCTTGAAACCATTCTTTCGAAAAAACCTTACCACATCGCCTCCGCCCTTTCTGCAGATCAAGTCATCTTGCGCTCCTTAAGTCTTGATATTCGTGGTTGGGATCACATTCTTAAAGTACTTCCCTTCCAAATTGAAGACCTGATCCCCTTTCCTAAAGAACACACTCTTCTTCTCCCTTTTCTCGAACAAGAAACAGCGCAGGGAAGCACAGTAAAACTGGTTGCTACACAACACTCTTTTCTCAAGGAAATGCTTTCTGCCATCCACACCCTTGGAATGGATCCCCACCACATGACCACTGCAGTCCATGCATTAAAACGTTGGGCTAGATTCGTCGCACCACAAGAACGTTCTCTTTTTCTCCTTTATGTAAGCCAAAAAAGCAGTTTTGGAGCCCTCCTTCTTGATGAAGACATCAAGATATTTAAAACATTTTCCTACGAACGAAATGGGGAGTCTTTAAGAATAAAAACATTTCTCGAGTCTCAGCTAGAAGGGTCTACGTCATTGCCTTGGCTAATCGCCGGAGAATCAGAACTTCTCAACGAGGAGTTTCCTTCTTTACCGGTAACAAAACAACTTCAAGAATATGCAATTCCAATAGGAATCTGTTTAGAAGTTTTGGCCAAAGATGGGAAATCTATAGAATGGTGTCAGAATACACTAGAGGCTCCCTCGCGCAGAAAAAAAAACCGTAAAACACTCTTCACAACGATTGCATTATTGATGGGGTGCACCATTCTCTTTGGCCCCCTTGGTCATCGGCTGCTGGCAAAGCATGAAACCTCTTTATTTACACGCGCTAAAACTGCTTTAGCAACGCTCCACATACCGACAAAAACGCTAGATCTTCAAGGAGCTCTTGAACGACTTGTTATGAGACAGGATGAGCTCTCTCAAGAAGCGCAGTTTGGACCTTACTCACCTTCTTTAAGTTTAGCTTTATCCAGCATCAGCCGGGCAACTCTTTCACTAGATCCACATCAACCTCCTACTATCAGAACACTCAACTACTATGTGTCTGCATCAAAACAACCCACACTAGACATAGAATGGGCTTGCCCTAGCAAAGATTCCTTGCGCTCCATAAAAACAGCTTTAAACCGCCTGCAAACTCCAAAAATTGCTGTATGCCGTGAAAATGAAACTCTTCTCTTTACCTCTTTTGTGATGGAATGAACTTGTCTACTTTATTCTCTTATCGTCACTTAACTACTATTGGCTGTGCTATCAGCGGAAGTCTTGCAATCTTCTCTGCAATCTCTTTTTTCTATCAAGCAACTATAGTTTATAGAAACGATAGAACACTGTCCTCGATAGAACGTGATTTGCCTAAACTTACTGCTTTTTCTCAAGCAAAACACCAGGCTGAAACCATGGCACAAAAAGCAGATCCAAAATACCTTGAAAAACATCTTTCTTCTCTACAGTTTCTGAATCTTGAAAGAGGATCTCTAGAACTCTTGGAGAAAAAAAACGTCTTAAATGAGCAAGCAGCTAAACGCCTTTATTTCCTTCGCAATGACAATACTATTCACTTACAAACCCACAAAAAAATCACTACCGGCCTCTGTCGAGAAATTAAAGAGATTCTCTCCCATCCCATAGAGATCGATGAAAAAGATTTGCCCTCTATCCTAGAAGAGCTGGAGGGTAAAGAGACCCAGTTAGAAAAACCCCCTCTCAGAATTTATTGTTTTTCCTTAGAGAAAAAAGAAACATCTCCACATTACACCCTATATTTTGAATTATGGCGCAAAGAACTATTGTAAACACAAACTTTAGAGTCCAAGACGATTTGCAGTTGGAAACCAACTCAAGACTCGATCCCGGCTATGCTTTAGAACGCTCTTCTGCCTTCTCAAAAAAGGTGAAGTATGGAATTTCCTGCCTAACTCTTCTTATTCTGTTTTCCTCCTGTAGTGCAAAAGTTGAGCAAAAAGATCCCAGTATCATTAGCATGCAAACGATCGATCGCAACGGTTTCAGCGAAACAATCAGTTCCAAAGACCGCCTTGCTAGTTTTTCTAAAATCAATTTCCTCTCTCCGCAACCCTATCAAAAAGTTCTTCGAGTTTACCCCCGTAATGATACCGGGCAGAGTGTATCCCGCATTACCAGTTACCATTCTAATGGCCAAATATGGCAATACCTTGAAGTGGCTGAGGGGCGTGCTCACGGGCTCTACCAAGAGTGGCACCCCAATGGCAAATTAAAAATAGAGGCGTACGTTATTGAAGGGTTGGCTGATGTTACCGATACCGCACAGGCAAGCTGGCTTTTTGAAGGTTTAAGCAGAGTTTGGGATCAACAAGAGCGCCCCTTAGCGGAATTTCTCTATGAAAAAGGAGTCCTTCACGGAGAAAGTCGCTACTTTCATGAAAATGGTTCAGTAGCAAAAGCCATTCCTTACCTACACAACGATATCGACGGTACCGTCACCATTTACAGTAGCTCCGGAGATGTTCTCGAAACCATTCCCTTTCAAAAAGGGTCGAAACATGGCATCGCAGAAGGTAAAGCCATTGATGGCTCCTGGTCTTTTTGGGAGAGCTATGATCAAGGAAAGCTTCTAGAAGCTCGTTATACTTCTGTGTTATGGGAACATTTACCCCAGGTCAACAATGGTGAAGGATTCCAATTGGTCATGGAAAATAACCAAATCTCGACTATCGTGCAAATTCATCAAGGAGAGTCTATTGGAAGCGTTCGCAAATATAAAAATAATGGCTCACTTGAGAGCATCTTCCATGTAAAAGATGGTGTGAAACATGGGGAAGAACTTGTTTTTTTCCCTGCCCCCAAAGCAGAAAATCCCTTGGAACTACCTCCTCAAGCAAAACTCAGTGTGCAATGGAATAACGACTCCATTCACGGCATCACTAAAACCTGGTTTGCCAATGGCCTTCTTGAAAGTCAGAGAGAAATGAATACTAACAAAAAACACGGCCTCTCTTTGGCCTACTACAACGATGGTAGTTTGATGTTAATGGAAGACTACGATCAAGATCGTCTAGTTAAAGGCACTTACTACAAACGTGGCGATAAACAAATTGTTTCTACCATTGCCGACGGATCAGGAACAGCGACACTCTTTGATGCTGAAGGCCATTTTAAGCAAAAAACTCACTATGAGCGTGGTTGGCCAAAAACAAGTCATGACTAACCCCAAAACACGGTTACGAATCTCAACCAAACAACACCTGCGATGCATTCCACTACAAAGAAGAAAAGAAGCTTCAGAAAAGGTTTTAGAATCTCTCTTACCCAAAATACGGCACTTTACTTTGGTGGTTTCTTTTGCAAGCTTTGGCCATGAAATCAACCTTTGGCCACTCAATGCTCAACTCGAGAAGCAAGGTTCTCTCTGTCTACCAGGGCATTCACTAGGGCTATTTAAAGTTGAAAGCATTGCTGATCAGCTCTGTTCTTCTTCATTAAAACCACTTGTGCCAAACCCTACTCTCTGTGTCCAAGTGGATCTTCAACAAGTTGATTGTATCTTGGTCCCAGCTCTTCTATTTGATCAAAACCTCTTTAGGATTGGGCACGGCGGTGGTTTTTATGATCGCTTGCTAGAAAAAGTTCATCCTAATACTTCTGTCTGGGGGGTAGGATTGCTAGAACAACGTTCTCCCTGTCCTTTGCCAAGAGAACCTCACGATATCCCAGTCAAAAAGCTTTTTCTATTCTAAACAGGCTCTTAGAAGCTGTATCTACTCTTTATATTGGCTACCTGGAGTTTGATAATTTGGGCTTTGGTCCTCTGGCTGTGAAGCGGGATAAGGAGGGGGAGGAGAAGGCTGTGGAGCCGCCTGTTGAGGGTAACAATAGCATCCTGGTTGCGGCGGTTGTTGCCCAGGAGGAAACATCGGTGGAGAAGGCTGTGACCCTTGCTGCTGCTGTTGTTGTAACTGTTGTTGTTGTTGCTGAAGATTTTTCCCACGACACTGTCTAGCACCACTACCACCTAAGGCTGTTGCTGTGCCTCCAGTAGCGACGCCAGAAAATACGGAAAAAGGGGATCCATCTAAACAATACCAAAGCACCGTATAAGGCGTTTGCGAACGATCTGGCCTAGAATATCCCTGAAAGGTATCTGTCCATGCAGAGGTATTCGTTGCATCGATCACCATTTCCCCTTTTACCGATCCATCAGAACCTCGAACGACAGCCCGTAGTTGGTAGGGACTGTCATTGATGAGAATCACTGTACCAGCGTGGAGTGTTGGCAAGAGGAAAAGTATCAAGAGAAAAAAACAGCGCTTGAACCATTTCATCGCTCATCCTCTTTTTTAGAAGAATCTACATGTGCCCAACGAAAATCTAACCCACCCATCTTCGAAATAAACACATCGTTAAGCTGATGATTTTTTACAAATAACAAATTGTAATGAAACAGTGGCACAATGGGCATATCTTCCATTAAAATCTTTTCACACTGAGACAATAACTGCATCCTTTCCACAGAATTGGCCATCACACTAGAGTTTTCTAAAAGCTTTGTATATTCTGCATTCTCCCAGTGTGTGTGATTGGCGCTTGCTGTTTTACTCTTGAAAATTTCTAAAAAAGAAAGCGGATCATTATAATCTGCCATCCAGGACCCAACAGCAATCTGGAAATCTCCCTTATACAGCCTTTCCAAATAAGCTTTCGATTCTAGAGCCACAAGAGCTACGGTAACGCCAAAAACCCTTTGCCATCTTTCTTGAAGCATTTGAGCAATACGTTGATTTCTTTCGGAGTTTGGAAAAAGCAATTCTATCTCGGGTAATTTTGACAAAGTCATAGAAATCTCTTCTAATCCTTCATCAAAGAGCTTCTTTGCCTGATGTGTATCGTCATTTTTGAAATATGACTCCTCGTGTAATCCAAAAACCTCTGGAACAAACCCAGTCGCAGCCACTTGACTTCCAGCTAAAGCATGCTCAACAAGTTCATCACGATTCACGCTTAATGAAAGCGCTCTGCGCATTTTGGATGAACTCAACAAAGCATTTTCCGTGTTGATCCTCAAAAAATAAGTTCCCAAAATCGGTTTCTTATTAAGCATTTTTTCAGCATGTAGTTTTCCTAAAGCATCGATAGGCAAAACGCTTAATGGAGACCCGGCCCAATCGATTTCTTTACTTTCAAACATACTCAATTCTGCTGCTTCCTGAAGCATGTACATGGAGATCCCATCTAGTTTGACTGTATTGCAATCCCAGTAACTAGAGTTCTTCTCTACCTGAATACTATCCTGACTCTTCCACTCTTTCAGTACGAATGGGCCGTTGCTGACAAAAGTTTCTACCTTTTCTAACCAGTGTGGAACACTGCAATCCACCTTAGCATTGATGGGAAAGTACACAGGATATGAGGTGAGCTCAAGAAAATAAGGCGTTGGTTTTTCCAGCTCTATTTGCAATGTATATTCATCAAGAACTTTGACCCCAAGTTGCTCGATCGAGATCTCTCCAGACTTAATAGCTTGAGCATTCTTGATAGGATAGAGTTGAAATGCATTATCTGCAGGCGTTTTTGGGTCTAGGACACGTCTCCATGCATAGACAAAGTCCTCTGCTACTATAGCTTCGCCATTCGTCCACTTGGCATCTCGTAAAGTGAATGTATATGTCTTCAGATCTTCAGAAATGACAACGTCTTTTGCAAGCGCCATCTCTACTTTATCTTTTTGGTCGATTCTCGTAAGACCCTCAAAAAGCATCCGAACCATTGTAATCGATTGCAAGTCGCGCGCTTTTGCTGGATCCAGCGTGCGCGGTTCACTGCCTATATTAACACGCAATACACGTCGAGTGTCTTGCGAAGCTTCTTTAGCAATTTTAGATCCATTCTCATGGTTTTTGCTCGGAGACTGGCAAGAAATTTGAAATAAAATACATGCCATAGCTACAAGCCACAGCCCCTTTTTCTTTCTCAGATGTAACATATGGATAACCATGGTTGAAGCATGTAGAACTCAAGCTTAAGAGTGTATGATTTTTTCTTCAATAGAGCTCTTTCGAAACTAAACTTCAGTCGATTTTAGGCGATTTCGCGCAGGTCAAATGGTTTACTTTATTATTTCACAGTCCCTAACAGAGAAACTCTTCGATCACATTGGTTATCAAAGCAGTCCATCCTGTCTGATGAGCTGCTCCTAGTCCTTCGCCAGTTTCTGGATTGAAATATTCATAAAAAAAGATGTGTTCTTGAAATCTAGGATCTTTCATAAAACATGGTCTTTGGCCAAGACAAGGCCGAAGCCCCTGTTCATTTTTATCAAACAGAGATATTAGTCTCTGTGAAAAAGAATGATACATTTCCTCAAGAGACACTACGGGTTCTCCAGGCGCTGAGATGTTGTAATCATGCCCATAAAATCTTTCGAGACGTCGCAATAGCTCGAGTAAAAAATAGTTCATTTGCATCCAAATAGGGCCTCTCCAATTCGAATTGCCTCCCTTGACCCTGAAATGCGATTCTGCAGGTTCATAACCAAGTGTTTTACCACCAAAAGTAAATGGGTGTTGCTCATGAAACTTGGATAGAGAACGCAATCCGTATGCAGATCGAAATTCTTCAGGATTCCACAAGTGATGTAAAACTCTCTTACATTGCTTCTCGTTCATCGGCATAAAAAGTACTTTCCTGCCTTGCGGCGATTGGCGAAATGTCATACACCCTTCAACCAACTCTTTACGATGTTCTACAAACCAACGAAAATTCCCATAGAACTCTGGTAAAGCCTCAAGGTCTTTTTCTTCATAGGTCGAACAAGCAAATAATGGTATGATCCCCACCATGGAACGAACACGAAATTTAGCAAAATGTCCATCGGGATAGGTCAACACATCGTAGAAAAACCCATCTTTCTCGCTCCACAACTCGTAATCTTGATTTCCTCGTTTTTTTATCGCTGCAGCGATGTACGCAAAATGTTGAAAAAATTTAGTGGCTAGTGATTCATAAACACTATTTTCTTTAGCCAACTCAAGAGCAATACTCATCATATTCAAGCTAAACATCGCCATCCATCCCGTCCCATCGGACTGTTGAAGGCGAGCGTCATTCGAAAACTCCATTGAACGATCAAAAATAGCAATATTATCTAATCCTAGGAACCCTCCCTCGAAAACATTGTTTCCCGAGCTATCTACTTTATTTACCCACCAAGCAAAATTCATGAGAAGTTTATGAAAACACTTCTCTAGAAATTCTCGATCTTTTTTTCCTTCGAGAATCCCCTCTTCTTGATACAGGTGATAGACAGCCCAAGCTTGCACAGGAGGATTAAGATCAGAAAATTCCCATTCATATGCAGGGATCTGTCCGCTTGGATGTTGAAATTGATCAAATAACAACAACCATAACTGATGTTTGGCAAATGCAATATCGATAGATCCAAAAGCAACAGCTTGAAAGGCTAAATCCCAGGCCGCAAACCACGGATATTCCCATTTATCCGGCATCGATAAAATTCTCATGGAATTCAAATGTTTCCAGTGAATATTGCGAATATAATTACGGGAAGAAGGAGGGGGAAAGTACGTGTTGTCTCCATTCAGCCATAGATTTACGTCATAGAGGTAGATTTGCTTATTCCAAATAAGCCCAGAAAACGCCTGCCTTTTAATCTGCTGTAACTCCTTAGAAATGCCTTGAGGAGGTAGAGAAGCATAAAATTCATCAGCCTCCTTCCTTCTTAATTGCACAACTGTTGGTACAGCGTCTAAAGGGCGATCCAATAGTTGATCGCTCAATCGCAGATCTAGTATTACAGGTTCTCCAGGTTTGATCGCTGGGAAAAAATAATGCAAACATGCCTTCGTTCCTTTTCCTTCTGGGTTCACGGTATTTTCTTGATGAATAATGGCCCGATGGAATCCATCTTTGAAAAAAGCAGTTTCTGATGGATGTAAAGAATTAGGATACTCTGTCTCATTGTCTGTAAATAAAGACTCACCTCCTTGGGGCCCATAAAGGTATCTAAGACCTAGGTGGTAATCAAAAGCTAAGGACTCTGGCGATGCCATCTCAGTATCATCTGCAAGCAGACAAAGACCCTCCTCACTCCTATCTTTTTTCATAATGCAAGGGCGAGAAAGGTACTGATCTGCCCAACTCCATTGATTACGGAACCATAAGTGAGGAATCACATGTAAAGGTGCGGGATCAGGTCCATGATTGTCTATAGTGATTCGAATACAAACATCTTCAGGAGTTGTTTTGGCATACTCGATAGAAATATCAAAATACCGTCCCTCATTAAAAATATCTGTATCGTAAATTTCAAACTCTGGATCATTTGCTGTTCTTTTTTTATTCTCCTGAACTAAGAGTTCATAGGGAAATTTTTTTTGAGGGTATCGATAGAGATACTTCATGTAAGAATTGGATGGAGTTGCATCCAGGTGATAATAGCATTCCTTGACATCCTCTCCATGATTTCCCTCATGAGTGGAGAGCCCAAAAAGTCGTTCTTTTAATATTGGATCTACACCATTCCAAAATACGGGAGCAAACAGAAGTACTTGGTACCGATCGCACCACCCAGCGATGCCATCATCACCCCAACGATATACTTTTTTGACAGCCAGATCATGGGGGAAATAGAGCCAAGGATCCCCATCAGCACTATAATCTTCTCTTACTGTTCCCCAAGCTCTTTCTGAAACATAAGTCCCCCACTTGTTCCAAGCGGAAAAAGGTTCTTCCCAGTTTTTGGATAACCTTTTGTATTCTTCTGTTTCTCTTGCTTTCAAAACATTACCTCATCCATTCACGGGCATAACGCAAAGCCCCCAAAAGAGCAGCATTATCATTCAGAACAATTTTAATCGTCATTTCTTCAAGTAGTGGACGAAACCGTCCCTTGTCTGTAAATCCTCGTAAAAACTCCCCTTTGCCAATAAATTCTTTTAATCGAGGAGCAATGCCACCACCTATATATACCCCTCCTAAAGAAAGAAATTTAAGCGCCACATTTCCAGCTTCAGAACCATATATAGAAAGAAACCACCGCACAACACGTATACATACATGGCAAGTTCCTTCAATGGCAGCTTGAGTAATTACCTGCGGCGGGTCAATAGTCGCAAACTTTTGACGCATTTCTGCAGTTTCCTTCTCGAGTTGCATATCGATCAAAAATCTATAGAGTTGATACAAGCCAGAGCCTGACAACACTCTTTCATAAGAAACATGCCCAAACTGTTTTTTGAGATATCGTAACAATTCCATTTCCAATTCATCACGAGGGGCAAAATCACTATGTCCTCCCTCACAAGCAAAAGGATGATAACCCTTGCCATCCCAATACAAACAAGCTTCACCAAGACCTGTGCCAGCTGCTAAAAGAGCCTGATTGCCAGTTTTTTTTTGCCCAGCATGTATGGTTAAAAACTCGTCTTCTTCTAACATATGCAACCCGTATGCATTCGATTCTAGATCATTAATGACGCCAACTTTGGCAATATTTAATGAAAATTCCAAAGCAGCTCCATCAATCATCCATGGCAAATTCGTCGTTTTACATTGACGATCTACAACAGGTCCAGCTACTCCAAAGCAGGCCCGATCCACTAAACTTACGTTTAATTTAGACATATTCAGAAATTCCTGGACGATCTCTGTCAATCCAGGATATTCTCGACTAGAAAATTTCTTTTCAAAGACTGGAGTTTTGCCTCGCTCGTTTTCATAGAGCGCAAGGTGGGTCTTGGTCCCACCAATATCACCTGCAATCAGCATAAGCGTATCATATGAATGTTTTTAACTTTTGTTGATTATGCAAAACTTCAGATATACAGGAAGGAAATTGAAATTTAATGTGAGGTAACACTATGTCCAATCCCCAAGACACTGCCAAAAAAAAAGCACTTGATCTCGCTATCACACATATCGAGAAACAGTTTGGTGAAGGAGCGATCATGACGCTCGGCAAGCATTCCTCTAATAGAGAAATTAGCGTCATTAAAACAGGCGCCATAGCTCTGGACACGGCACTAGGAATTGGTGGTATCCCAAGAGGGAGAATCATTGAAATCTACGGACCAGAGTCCTCTGGAAAATCGACCCTAGCTACGCATATTGTTGCTAATGCTCAAAGAAATGGGGGACTTGCGGCATATATTGATGCTGAGCACGCATTAGATCCTTCTTATGCAGCAAAAATCGGTGTGAAGTTAGATGAGCTTCTCATTTCTCAACCTGATTCTGGAGAAGACGCCTTAAATATTGCTGAAACATTAGCCCGCTCCAACGCAGTGGATGTCATTGTGATTGATTCCGTTGCAGCACTCGTTCCAAAAAGCGAACTGGAAGGGGAAATTGGTGATTCTCATGTGGGACTGCAGGCAAGAATGATGTCACAAGCACTACGTAAATTGACCTCTACACTATCTAAAAGCAATACTTGTGCAATTTTCATCAACCAAATTCGAGAAAAAATTGGTGTTATGTTTGGAAACCCCGAAACCACCACAGGTGGACGAGCTCTCAAATTTTATGCCTCTGTCAGGTTAGATATCCGCCGCATTGGCGGCATCAAGGGGGCTGATAATAATGACATTGGTAATCGAGTCAAAGTAAAGGTTGTGAAGAATAAAATGGCTCCTCCTTTCCAAACCGCAGAATTTGATATTATTTTTAATGAAGGCATTTCTCGCATCGGTTCACTCATCGATGTAGGAGTAGAAACCGGAGTCATCGAAAAAAAAGGAACTTGGTTTAGCTTTAATGGGCAGAGATTAGGTCAAGGACGTGAAGCTGTGCGTGAAGAGCTAAAAAAGAATGGAAAATTAGCTGATGACCTAGAAAAAATCATCTTAGTCAAATACGCAGAAAAAGCTGCATCTATCAAACGTGAAGGCACGAGTGAGTCCTCCATGCAAGAGGCTCCTGCGGATTTACTCGAAGTCACCTAAACCAAACGTCTATATATCTACACAAAAGGCCCCAGTTTTTAAGAAACAGGGGCCTTTTTCCATTAAACAGACGGTTATCGATGGAGAGTGCAATTATACCAAACGCAATAAATAATTTCATATTTGAGCTGCGTGAAAGCTGTCGACAAATTGACGATCATAAACAGCATAGTATTAATGCAATACAATGCCGTTTACGATCGCCGATTTTCGGCGCTTTGACGCGGCTCAAATGTGAAGTTATTTGTTGCGTTTGGTATTATTTGACATAGTTGCGCAACATTTGCTGCATCTTCTGAAAAGATGGGGTGTCTAGACGAAGATCAATCAGACAACGATCGAATAACCTCATCTCCTCCTCAAATAGTGCATAAGCCCGATCCTTTCCTACAAATCGTGCGATATTGATCTCTCTTTCCATTTTATCATCTTGCTCAATATCGAGCAGATCATCTGCAATCTGAAAAGCCATGCCAAAATGATACGCAGTTTTGCGCACATGAGTAAGCTTAGAAAGATCTCCGCCTCCAAACAACCAACCAAAAACAAAAGACACCTCGAACAACGTGACGGTTTTTTTATAAATCACCTGTCGAAGATTCTCTAAAGTAAACATAGGTGGAAATTTATCGTAGAATTGCCCGCCAGTCGCTCCTAAGATCCCAGAGCAACGAGAAGCCGTTTCCAACGCCAACATCGCAATGCGGTCGCCAAGAGCCGCAAAAGGAGCCCCTGCAGAAATCATCTGCTCTGCATTACGCTGAATTTTACCAAAAGCGGCTGTAATCAATGCATAACTAGAAAGAAGAGCTATCGTTTCCCCGTAGACTTTGTGTACAGATGGCTTTTCTCTGCGCTCATCATCATTATCCATACAAGGAAGATCATCAACAATGAGAGAGGCTGTATGAAAAAATTCAACAGATAAAGCCGCTTCTGAAACATTAAGATCATGTCCTAAAGCTTCAGAAATAAGATACACAATCAGTGGGCGAAAACGCTTACCGCCATTCGTGAGAGCATATTCGCAAGCATCTCGCAACTTAGTTTTCTCTCCTAAAGAGGAGATATTACGAGCGATTTCTTGTTCAATCTTGTCTCGTAAAAAATAAAAATGAGATAGTTTTTTTGAGGATTCAGTAGAAATCGACATAGCTCCATCAATGCTTTTTAGTTAAAGAAGAAGTGACCATGCCTCCAATATTTAAGCATGGAGCACAAACAATATTTGGTAGGACAACCGTACCTGGATTCGATACAACATTGCAGCCCAATTGAGACCTATCCCCGAGAATGGTCCCTAATTTTTTTAAACCAGTTTCCCAAGTCTTTCCTTCCCATCGGACAGTGATAGCAGCCTTATCAAAACGAAGATTAGCGCACTTAGACCCAGCGCCCAAATTGACATAATTACCAAGAATAGAATCTCCAACGTAATTGAAATGTGCTGCATGTGCTTGGTCTAGAAGAATCGAATGTTTAATTTCTGTAGCATGACCAATAACACATCTTTTTCCAATGAGAGCATAATCTCTAACATAAGCACCATGTCGAATGATCGACCCTTCACCAATCCAGCAGGGACCTTTTATGTAAGCTCCGGGTTCTATTATAACTCCTTGCCCTATAACGATTCTTTCTGAATTTTCCAAATAGACCCCTTTGGGAATCGTAGGCAAAGAAGAAGGGATGGGTAAACCATCTAAATATTCTTTGAGATTTTTTAAAGCGTCCCAGACAACAGCGGAACGTTCAAAAAGAACTTTATGTTCGCAAACACTTAAATCGAAAAAATCTTGTGGATGAAACAGCATATCTCAAGATGTTAACAGACGTTGCACGGTTTTTCCACAAGAGTTCCTAAAGAATATCTTTCTTATTTATGTAAGATTCTTCTTCTTCTTGTGCTGTGGGAGTGTTGATAAGTCGATGTTTCTCGTTCTTGTTTAGTATGTTGAAAACTTGTTGAAGGTTTGAGTAAATACCCCCTACTTATCAACAATCAGAAAGTTTCAGTGATGTAAAAAACAGCAAACAGACAATGTATCAACATACTTTCCCACATTGCATGATCGATGTTTGATGAAGATTTAGATATGACGGTTCAGTCATAACTCCTTAAGAAAAAAGAATCTGGGTGAGAGGATTCGAACCTCCGACCCCTAGCACCCCATGCTAGTGCGCTAGCCAAGCTGCGCTACACCCAGATAAAAATTATAGAGAAGAAACTCCTTCAAATTGGAATTCGGCTTTTTGGAACTCCTTGAGACCGATGCGAGCACACTCCTCGATGATTTTTTCCAAAACATCGCCAGGATGCACCTCTGCAGCAGAGATATCTACGGAAATTGTTGCCGAAAAATTGACACCAGCACGCAGTCCTTTTACCTTGAAGTTAGCGTAGATAGCTTCTTTTTTTTTGGAAATGTTACGAAAGCGAATCAGATTATTTTCTGCGAGATCTTTCATTTTTTTATTCCCTTGAAGAAAGAAGAAAATCGTAACGAGAAGTCAAAGTTGCTGTCAATTGAAACTTATTGATACACTCGATGTCATGATGAAGATGGAAAAAGATTGGTACGCTATTTTGCGCGAGGAAATTGAGCAACCTTATGTCCAGAGGCTTAAAAAATTTTTAGATCAAGAGAAAGCAGGGGGAAAAGAAGTGTATCCTCCAGAATCTCTAGTTTTTCAAGCATTTTTGAAAACACCCTGGGAAAGGGTTCGTGTTGTTATTGTGGGTCAAGATCCATATCACGGACCTAGACAGGCTCAAGGGTTGTCTTTTAGTGTTCCAAAGGGGGTTCCCTTACCCCCCTCTCTTCAAAACATTTTTAAAGAACTTAAGGACGATCTTGGCGTTGCCAAGCCAGAGCATGGGTGTTTAATATCGTGGGCTGAACAGGGAGTTCTTCTCTTGAATGCAACCCTTACAGTTCGTCGTGGAGAGCCACAATCTCATGCTGGCATGGGCTGGGAGAGGTTTACTGATGTGGTGATCGATAAAATAGCCTCTAGGGAAAAACCTGCTATTTTTGTGTTGTGGGGGAAATCCGCTCAAGAAAAGTGTCAAAAAATTCCTCCAGAATCTCTAAGTCGTCATATTGTTCTTAAGGCAGCTCATCCTTCCCCCTATTCAGCACACCAGGGGTTTTTTGGTTGTAAGCATTTTTCAAAAATTAATCAGATTCTTCAGCAGTCTGGGCAGTCACCCATTGATTGGACGCTTACTTAATGCAATTACCTGCACATATTGAAGAGCATATAGAGTCAATGGTTCGTGGGATTCCCCTTGCTACACTTATCAAACATTTTCAGCAATATTCCCTGTCATATCGAGATGGTATGTCTTCGCAAATTTCCTTGCCTTCGCAAATGGAAAAAATATGTTATCTAGCTACCCGTATGCCTGCTACTTTTGGAGCTGTCACAGCAGTGTTTCAGGAATGTGAACGCAGAATAGGGAAAGTTTCTTCACTATTGGATTTTGGTGCTGGGCCTGGCACTGCTTTTCTTTCTGCTCTTGAGCTTGGTTGGGAATTAAAGAGTGCAATGCTGTTAGAGAAAAGCCAAGAATTTATCGCTCTTGGAAAGCAGTGGACGCCTTCTTGGGTCATTTGGCAAAAGGGGGATTTGGTGAAACTGCATGCAGTACCAAAGTCTGATGTGGCTATTTTTTCTTACTCATTAGGGGAAATACCAGAACAAAACTTCAAAGAGTTGCTCGCAAAGGCATGGGATGCGACCCAAAAAGCGATAGTGATTGTGGAACCTGGTACACCAAGGGGGTTCAAGAGGATACTACAAGCAAGAGAGTATCTCATTGGCCTGGGTGGTAGGGTCGTTGCGCCATGTCCATGTAATGCACCATGTCCCATGACAAATACAGAGTGGTGTCATTTTTCCATCCGCATTTCAAGAAGTTCTTTACATCGTCGTATAAAACACGCGCAGTTAGGGTATGAGGACGAAAAATTTTGTTATATGATTCTCGCGAAAGAGGAGGGATCGCCTTGTAAGGAACGGGTTATTAAAACACCGCAGCATGTTTCTGGTAGAATTGTTTTAACATTATGTACGGCGTCTGGAATACAAAATAAAATTGTATCAAAAAAAGAGAAGGATGTTTTTGTGTTTGCTAAAAAAACTCATTGGGGGATGTGTTTTTAAATTAATTAAGTCGATGTGGTTTTATTTGTCTTTTGTTATAATATTGCATAAACAATTACAACATTTTATTCTATGTTATATGATACTTTTCTTGCTGTGATGAATCAACTTGCTGGACAGAGAAAGGCGCGCTGTGTTGTCCAGGGGAGTGTGATTTTTATTGAAAGCAAACCTGTTGGAAAGCAGTGGTCCCTAGCTACATGTGTTTTTGATGGCGGTGAATATCTTCCAAGAAGTGTCAAAGAATGTGTTTCTTCTGCAGGCGTGTTACGCTGGCAGGAAAGGGGAGCTAATCTTCGTTTAGATCCTGCCTCCAATAGTATCTATCTGGTACAAGAGATCCAATCTTCATCTAAATATGTGCCATTCCGTTATCTTATGAGCGATTTCGCAGAAGTGGCTAATGAATGGCGAGACATTTTAGATGATTTTGCTGCGAGAGACCATTCTTCTATTATGATTACTCCAAAAGAGTAATCATAGGAGAGAGGTTTTTATCAAGGGATACACAGCGCTCCGTTTATGCGAATTTATGGATGGATAGGGGTATCTTTTGTAGAGATAAAAAGGCTCTTTTCGATACAGTGAGGGGCATGCAGGGTTCTATTGTCGCTCTTGTCACTCCTTTTGATGATCATGGTCAAGTGGATACAACTGCTTTACGGTCGCTAATCGAGCGACATATTGTATCGGGGACAGATGCAATTGTTGTTTGTGCAACTACTGGGGAGGCACCTACTCTTTCAGCGCAAGAACAAAGAGAAGTGATTGAAGAAAGTGTGCGTATTGCTGCTAGGCGGATTCCTATTATCGCCGGAACAGGAACCTATGCTACTGGTTCTTCTGTAGAGAAAACGCGTGATGCTCAAAAAGCTGGCGCGGATGCTTGTCTTGTGGTTTTTCCCTATTATAATCGACCCACTCCCATTGGTATTCAACGTCACATAGAAGAAATAGCTCGCGTGGGTATGCCATTGATTCCTTATCACCATCCTGGGCGTACGGGCGTTCGCCTTTCTGCCCAGTTTTTAGCTGCTCTGATGGCCTTGCCAGAAGTAGTGGCTATTAAAGATTGCTCTGGTGACATGGACGCCATTATACAACTGATTAGCATGACAGATAAACCAGTTTTGACTGGAGATGATGTATATAGCCCAGCTCTCATTGCAGTGGGTGGAAAAGGGGTGATTTCTGTCTTGGCTAATGTAATCCCTAAGGAATGGAAAGAAATGATAGACCTTTGTCTGAGAGGAAATTTTTCTGCAGCAAGGGATATTTTTTATCGGTTTTATCCATTGTATAGGGCAATGGCACTGGAAACTAACCCACAATGCGTTAAATATGCTGTGGGACTTTTAGGGTTGTGTCGAGACCACCTACGTCTACCGCTTCTAGTGCCACAAGATGTTGTACAAGAAGAGATTCGTCAAGAAATGGGTCGGTTAGGGTTATTGACTCAAAGCATCACCGCGGGCATAGGCTGATGAAATTCACCCAAAGACTTGAGAAAAGGAAATACGTCTTCCTTTAGAAATTTTCGCACTTGATGTTCACAAAGGCCTGGGGTCAGGCTGTTTTTATAGATTTCCTCTAATTCGTGTTTAGATAGAAAAAAAGCGGGGTCTGCAGCAATCGTTGCCAAGAACTCCACAGAAGGAGTGCCTTCTTTGACTCTTTGCGCTGCTTTTTGCAATTTAGCGTGTAAGGCCTGACGATCTCCGCCGCGCTTTGTTGCTGCCATTAAAATCGGTTCTAAAATCAGAAGAGGTCTTTCGTGTTCTAGATGTTGCAAAATATTGCGTTGGTGGACATGGCAGTGAGAGATGATGTGGAATAGAAGAAGGCACAAGGCGTCTGCTGCAAGAAAGGCGTTAGGGAGAACTAGGCGGCGATTAGAGGAGTCATCAAGAGAGCGTTCCAGCCACTGCGTAGCGAGTGTATAGGAGGGATTTTCTTTTAGCGAAATAAGAAAACGGGCAAGTCCACACACCCGTTCGGCATGCACGGGATTTTGCTTATGTGGCATTGCGGAGGAGCCTACTTGTCCATCGGTTACAGACTCGTCTATTTCTTTGAGATGAGATAACAGGCGGAGATCTGTGGCGAATTTATGGGCACTTGCAGCGAGTCCCCCTAAAGTATCCAGAATAAGCTGATCGATTTTACGCGTATAGGTTTGTCCCGCGATGGTGAGTACATTAGAAAACCCAAACATCGAAGCAATCAATCGATCTAATTCGGTCACCTTAGCTTCTTCTCCATTGAAAAGAGACAGGAAAGAAGCTTGACTTCCCGTGGCGCCTTTCACTCCAAGAAAAGGGAGTTCTTTGCGACGTTTTTGGATTTCTTTTAGATCAGTCAAGAGGTCTTGCAGCCACAAACAGGCCCTTTTGCCTACAGTAGTAGGTTGTGCTGGTTGAAGATGGGTATAAGCAATACAAGGAAGATCAGCATATTTTTCTGCAAAAATAGCCAGAGTTTTTACAACGGTAGCTAGCTTATTTTCTATCAATAGAAGAGCTTCTCGCATGGCGATCAGATCGCTATTATCAGTAACAAAACAAGAGGTGGCACCGAGGTGTAAGATGCCCTTAGCCTCGGGAGCTATTTCAGCAAAAGCGTGGATGTGAGCCATGACATCGTGTTTGAGCTGTTTTTCAAGCTCTGCAAGACGTTGCCAGTTGAAATGGGGTGCATGTTTTTCCAAAGAGGTAATTTGTTCATCTTTGATAGGAAGGCCCAACTTTTTTTCGGCCTTGGCAAGGCTAATCCACAATTTTCTCCAAGTAGAAGAACGATACTCTGTAGAGAAAAGGTGGCTCATCTCGTGGCTGGCATAGCGCTCTGTAAACGGACTTGAATATAGGGAGGCGTCTTTCATAAGATTGATTGTTGCATAGAATAGAGGATTTTTTGTAACGCTTCTTTTTGTTCTTCGCTAGTGGAAAAAGTTTTACTGGTGATTTGTTTTTCTACGCGGCGCAATGTTTCGATGATTTGACGAATAGGATCATGTGCGCGCTTATCCTCAAGGGAAAGAGGAAAGGTGGAGCGAATCGCGGAGAGCACGTCGTCTTTGGATTGACCTTTGTAATTTTTAATGAGTTCTACTTTTTGCTCGATCGAACCATTTCTGCTAGCTAGTGTATAGGCTAGTTGACGAGGCATTTCATCGAGTTTGCATGAGAGTGTTTGCGGGATAGCGCGATGTAATTCATAGTATTGCAGAAAGTTGTAGGGAGTTTGGCGATTGCCATACGCTGCGATTAGCCAAGCTGTAAAAGCGCCATCGCGATATTTTTTTAGAATCTCTTGCGCTTGTTTGATGCGTTCTCCATGTAAAATAGCAGCTTGTGAATTAATTGCTTTAATTTCTGCTGTAAGATCAGACAGCATGCGCAGATCTGTAGTCGTCTCTTGCTCTTCTGTGCAATGAGAATCGAGAATTTGTGACATTCTATTTTGTTCAGATGTAGAAAGAGGGGCTACTTTAAATACTTGGGAAATGTTAGAGCTTCCTTGTACAGCATCTGAGAGTTTTGTAATTCTTGATAGTTTTGCAGTAGCTAATTTAAAGCGTTCTGCTAAAGAAGGATTCACTTTTGTCATACAGCACCCATTATTTATGTGCCCAACCCACTTTTCAGGTGGGTTGAGTACAGGTCTCTTCCCCTCTTAATAAGGAGGAAAAGAAAACCTGTAAAAACATTTCTTCAAAAAAGAAAAAAATTAAGTTTTTTCTTTGGATGATGTTTCTGTAAATGGAGAGACAAAGGCTTTTGTTTTTAGCTCTTTTTGCACAGAGGAAACGAAATGAGAAAGTTCTATAGATCCGTGAACGACGTTATCTCGAGTGCGCAAAGAAACATCGCGCCGCTCCTGTTCCTGATCTCCCACTGTTAACATATAATTGATTTGCATGAGCTGAGCGTTACGTACTTTTTTCCCAACAGATTCGCTACTATCATCGATATCACAGAGCAACCCTGTAGCTTGGATAGTCTTTGCGACTTCCTTAGCATAATCCGCGTGTCTATCCGCAACTGTCATAATACGTATAGGTAGAGGACTTAGCCATAAGGGAAATTTGCCAGCGAAATGTTCAATGAGAATACCAAAAAATCTCTCAACAGAACCAAAAATAGCACGGTGCAACATGATAGGCCGTTTAGCAATACCATCACTGTCCATGTATTCAAGATGGAATTTTTCTGGGAGTGCCATATCGAGCTGAATTGTACCGCATTGCCATGATCTACCTAAAGTATCACGGATATGAATGTCAATTTTAGGTCCATAGAATGCTCCATCTCCCTCATTAATGCGGTAGGGCTGACCCCATTCATCAAGAGCATTTTTGAGGCCATTTGTTGCAAGAGTCCAATCTTCATCCGTTCCAATGCTATCTGTTGGTCGAGTGGATAATTCAAGGCGATAAGGTAGCCCAAACGTGGAATAGGTTTTTTCGACAAGTTGTAAAATAGCGAGAATTTCGTGTTTGATATCTCCTGGGCGCATGAAAATATGCGCATCATCTTGATGGAAGCTTCGGACACGAAATAGCCCGTTTAAAGCGCCGGAAGCCTCATGCCTATGGACGTGGCCTAATTCTGCGACTCTCAAGGGGAGTTCTCGATAGCTATGCGTGTCTGAACGAAAATAGAGCATGCATCCAGGACAGTTCATCGGTTTGATGGCAAATCCACGCTCCTCGATGGCAAAGGCGTACATATTTTGCCGATAGTGCTTCCAATGACCGGACATCTCCCAAAGATCTTGACTCATGAGTTGGGGTGTTTTGATTTCAACGTAACCGGCATGTTGATGCAGTTCTCGCCAAAATTCTACCAGACGGTTCCAAAGAACCATGCCTTTAGGGTGAATAAATGGCATGCCTGGACCTTCTTCTTTAAGAGAAAATAAGCCAAGTTTAGGGCCTAATACTTTGTGATCGCGTTTTTTGGCCTCTTCCAAAACAAAAAGGTACTCTTTCAGTAGTTTGCGATCTGGGAAAGAAATGGCATAGATACGTGTAAGCATTTCACGATCTTGATCTCCACGCCAATAGGCGCCAGAGGTTTTGAGTACTTTAAATGCCTTAATTTTTCCCAAGGCAGGCAAATGCGGTCCTCGACAAAGGTCAAAAAATTCCCCTTGACGATAAGCGGAAAAAATACCCTCTTCAAAGCCTTCGATGAGTTCTTTTTTGTATGGGTTGGATCCAAAAGCATCTAGAGCAGCTTGTCTATTTTTAAACTCTTGCCTCTCAGGTCGATAGTTTTCCTGCACAATTTTTTGCACTTCTTGTTCGATGCTCTCAAGATCAGCGTCTGATACTTTGAGGTTAGCAAAATCATAGTAAAATCCGTGCTCAATAGGAGGTCCAATCGTAGGCAAGGCTTCTGGCCAAAGACGCAGAACGGCTTGAGCTAGAACGTGGGCAGAGGTGTGCCAAAAAACTTCTTTGCCTTCAGGATCCTCAAAACTAAGCAAAGTGACGTCATCGCCTTCGTGAAGCGTTGTGGAGAGATCTAGAATTTTACCAGAACGTTTTAAGGCAATGGCCTGCTCGGGAGCCGTAAGTTTAAGTTGTTCGACGAGTTCGCGTCCTGTGCTATGATCTGGGAGTTCAATGGATTGTTTATTGGCATGAATAAGCATAAAAAAGAATCTTGCTTGATATTTTGTTAGCAATTGTACTTCACTTTCTCACTAAAGAGAAAGTGTAAAGATGTCCAATTTTCCTGCTGAACTTATTCCAGTGCTAGGATCTCCTCATTTTTTGGAACAAGCTACGGAATATGTAGCTCGTTTTGGGAAAAAAGATGAATTGTATCGACTTTTGCAGATTGATGAGGAAAGAGCTTTCTGTCTAGATATGGAACGGTCGGGGTTACAAGATCCGGCTTTAGCTCGCTATCGGAGAAGAGCCTATTTGCTTGCCATGGCTTTAATTGATGAAAATGGAGGGATTGCAGAAGAAGCAATCAAGAAGATGTTAGAGCTTTGGACGGTTGGAGGAAGGATTTTTTACCCCTTGCCAGCGAGTGACGAAGCGGCATTTCTTCAGGTGCAGAATGTCCTGACGTGGCTTTGTCACAGCAATAGTGCAATTAAGAAAATTTTAAAATTTTCCTTGCCAGTTGCGAACTCCTATTTGGAAAGCCTTATCAAGGTTTCTCTTTTTTTGCCTCCCTCCCATGTTTTACGTCATGTGGACGTTCGAAGGGCTGTGCTTTCTGCTTGCTTCTCTCTGCTTAGACAAGGCGTAGGATCGTGTTTCGCCACGGCCCCAGCTATTCTTATTCACTCGGAGCAGATTGAGTATTTCCTTGCAGATATGGAAGAATTACTTTCTACAGCACGTTTAAAACGTATTGTAGAAGGAAATGAATATGTAGTTCCCTGTAGTCCAAGTTGGGGGATTGGGGATCTAAAAAAAAATCTTATCTCATCGCTTCATACGAAAGAGATTGCAAAATCTCCAGGTCTAATTGCTGCCTTGGGAGCCATGCATAAGGGTCAAGAAGGGGTTTTGGAATTATTAAGTCAAGTTGCAAAAGGGAAAAAAACTTTATCTGTGGAGGAGTGTTTTGAAGATGTTTTATTACAAGAGCATCATATAACAAAGGAGCGTTGGGAGTTATTTAAACAGGGAAATCGGTTTATTCCACGATCTCTTATCGTCATGCAAAGAGATCCGCAGGAGGCTGCTTGTGAAAAAATAGAAACGTTCTTTGGGTGGGCTAAGGACACATTTCGATCAGTGGTAGACCATCCTTTGCTAAAGAGCTGGGAATATACTCTTGCATCATTTTCTGAGGTAAAAATGGAGTTTTCTAGATGGAATCTCTATGCCAGTTTGGGATTTGATTCAAAAGAGGCAGGTGGGCTTGGTTCAGTTCTTGTTGGCTCTATCGATCAAACGCTCAATCGAGCTAATCAAAAAATTGAGGGGTTGCAGAGATCTTATGAAATCGCTGTTGATCAAGCCCGTGCTGCAGAAGCGCTTTTAACAAGAGCTTCTTCGGAGCGAGAAGCAAGAAGATTGGCAGCGGAGTATCAAAGTCGAGTTCATCATATGCGTAGCCTGCGGGACATGCGGGATGAAGAACATCAGCAAGGAGAGCATTTTGTTGCATTGTATGCCTTTCTATTTAAGCAATACGACAAGTGTTTTCCTGTGTATTTTCAAGAAATTTATGACGCTGAAATGTTCGATGCTTCTTTAGGATCGGATCAAGATAGCGCTGCAGGATTTCGTTTAGTATACAAGCATGGGAGAAACGATCCTTCTCAGTGGACGCTCATTAGAAACAGCAGAGGATATATTGATGCGTTGCTGGATTTTTTCAAAATCAGCGAACCAGAAATCATAGCTGCATGTGCAGAAGAGGTGGTTGCAAAAGAAATTCCTCGGCTCACCAATCTTTTGATCGCTCACCTGCAGAACGAGGAGTTTATCACAACAGCATTGCTGAGAATGAAAAAGGCGCATTCTGCAGAAAAACAGCCACAGCAAGCCCCAGAAATGTTATTGGGAGAAAAAACTCCATGGGCCTACATCTCTGGCGGGACCATGGAGACGTTGCTTAAAACGTATTATAGAGCACAAAGTCCTATCCACAGCGAAGGAAGGTGGGTTGAAGGTGCAAATGATTTGCTGATTCTTTTACTGGAAACGTTGAAGGGGTTTTCTTTTTCTAACGCAGAAATCTATCGAAAAAATAAAAGTAAAAGAGCGCTGATGCATTCTCCTACGCATGCATTTCTCTTGCTCCCAGGGAGTCCACAGTTTTGTGAGGGCTGGGAACACGACACATTTACCTATACGTGGGTGCGGGATCAGCTTATAGAGCCGAGTAAGGAATTTTATAAAACCATCGTATTCAACCGTCGAGAAGTGCAATTTTTGATTGATAGACTAAGTAGGGAGCTGTCCGAAGAGGTTTTACGCTTTTTGAAAAATGCAGCTAATGGATTCTCAGATAGGATTACTTTAGAGCAATTTGTCGCTGCAGCAGGACCCGAGTTGACAGAGCATCTCGATGGGTGGTTGTTTTGTCATATGCCCTTATATGATGCTAGAGACTGGGAGAAGCATGTTTTTTCTCTAGTTGAAGAAAGGGAAGAGCATGAACAATTAAATATTCAAGGAACACTTACATCGGAAGATATTTTAAAAATGGCAAAGGGATTTTTTCTTGTTTCCCATTTTTCTTTGCAACAAAGAATAGACCTTCATGAAGCAATCTTGGAGAGCGCGATACAAAAAAAAATGGTTGCCCCAAGAATGGTTTTTGCGGACACTAATTGGCCTCATTGCTTGTTTGCTTTTGCTTGGGGAGCAGCCTCAAAACGACTCAGGTTATTTAGAATCGAGCGTGCTGGGGGGGTTACAAGACCTATGACGCATTGGGAGCAATATCTTAATGGCAGCATGCGGCTTGCCTGGTCGGTCTATAATAAACCGGAGCAATATTCGTGAAGTGGTGGATGATATGGCTCTTCTCCTCTTGTTCTTTATGGGGGATGTATTCCGGCAATCCTTTAGCTCCTAGGCTGCCAGCAGATGGGATCAAAGCAGCAAGAGAACAGCCTATACAGCTACGCGGGGGCTATTTAGGAGACTTTCTTTTTCACACTTCGATTTCTGACAATGGAGAATGTTCTGGGAATTTTCAGACGTTGAATGTAGGAGGGGTGATCCAGAGACGTGTTAATATTGAGTTGATGGGGGGGAGTAGTTCTATGCATCTTGTATTTAGCAAGAGGCAGCAGACTAAAATCTATGCGTCAGGGGGAGTCGCTTATGGAGCAAGAGCTCAAGCGATTGTCAAAAAATGGGGAGAGGTTGTTATGGGGCTTAGTGCTGGAGGTTTATTAGCCTCTCCTCATGTGCACTCTCAAACAATTCAAGGAAATCCAACAGCAGAACTTTCGCGAGTGATCCGATTAAAAACATGGCAATTAGGCGTGGCTTTTGCAAGGGAAAATGCGCTTTTATCCCCTTACATAGGGTGTAAAATGGGAGACCTATTAGGAAAGGTTGGAAGACAGAAATTTGGACAACAAAGGCGCGGAGGAATTTTTATCGGATGCGGCATAACGCCATATGCTATCTTGTCTGTGAATCTTGAAGCGCATTTCATTGATGAACAAAGCGGATCGATCGAAGCTTATATCGGTTTTTAAGAGATCTAATCTAAGCAGATCGATTTTCCATCTGTGTATTCTAGCTCAAAAACTGCAGAATGTAGTAACCTGTCCGACGGCGGGTGGTCTTTTTCTGTAAGTTGTCGTGTAAGAGTGTCAACTATACACAGAAAAATGACGAGCTGCTTGTGGGACTAGTTAGAGAGGTCGTTGCAAAACACAGGTTCAATCGATATATCAACATTTAAAAAGGGAGCGGCGTTTCTCCTGGCTCTATAAAGACTGGGTTTCTGTGCCGTCAATTGGATGAAAAAAGTCTATTTTTTTCTCGCTGCTATCGTTATCTCTTTCCAGCTTCAGGCGCTTTATCAAAGTAACCCCATGACTCCAGAGATCCTTGATGAAGGTTTTTTTCTGCCTAAAGATGCCTTTATAGCTGTTAAAGTTGGGTATCAACGTGATCAAGTTTTTGATCGAAAATTAAAAGCTAATCACGGCATTAGCGGTAATGTAAGTGAAACGACACAATTGTATGATCAAGGCGTTCTCATCTTAAATTTTATGGACCGCGTTGAGCTTTTGGGTTCAGCGGGCTCCATGAGTGTTTATATTACTGATCGGCAGAGCGTTGGCGGGACTCTTTTTCAATTTGATTATCAAACACGCAACGAGTTTACATGGGGCACTGCGCTTCGCGCTGCAATCATTAATTGGTGTAACACGACTCTTGGTGCAAGTGCTAGTTTTCAATATGCCAACCCACATATGAGGTGGAATACAGAGGATGCTATTCCTTTTGGGGATTCGGCGCATCTCCGTTGGGCAGAATGGCAATTTGGAGTGGCCCTAGCTCACCATGTCGATATCTTTACTCCATACATTGGCGTTAATTATTCTAAAGTACAAGCGAGTATTTACAAGATTGCCAACATTCCTGCTGCCCCTCTATATCCCAAGAGTTTTAAGATGCATAGTCGTGAGCATTTTGGATTGGCTCTTGGTTGTGATCTATCTACAGGAAAAATCATTGATCTTGGTGTTGAAGTAAGAATGATTTCAGAACAGGCAATCACGTTAAAAGGTGATGTCAAGTTCTAGTAGTCGGCCTCTTAAGCTGACAATTTAAGAGTTGATTTGGTTTTCTATTTGTCTTTAATCGCTCTATTATCTATAATATACTGCGAATTTTTGTTTTTATGTATTGAAAGTCGTTCGATGTTTAACGCTTGGAGTCTGTCATGAAAAATTTCACTCGGGCCATTACAGTCGGCCTAGGATTAGCGATTTCCCCGTTCCTTTTTTCTGCTGATGGGGAAATGGACTCCGAAGATATTCAAGCGTTGAGAGATTGGTTAAACACTAAACGTCAAGTAACAATACGAGAAATTGGCGGGAACCTTTCGTTGAGTGGGGAAGTTCGCGCTGAATTTCAACGTTCGACGGAAATGGTCGCTGGAGTTCCCCAAAGAGGCCCAGGCACTCCATTCCCAACCAATGCGTATGATATTGAAGTGAATATTATGCTCGACTACCGAGCTGACCGTACTTGGGCGGCTATCAAGTTGGAATTTGATAATGATTCAGGTCTGTTTACATCTACGAATAACAAAATTCGTCTAGAGAAGGGGTATTTTGGGACACGTCTTTATGACGGAGACATTGCTACTTTTGACATCGAGGTGGGAAGGAGACCTCTATTTACCGTATTCGATTCAAAGGTGGAATTTACGTCTCAGTCAGATGGCATCCTCTTTCGTTATGACGTTAGTCTCGATGATATTGGGGATTTTTATATCCATGCCATGGCAGAGTTGTTGGATGATAGAAAGGACCAATATGCTTATATCGGAGAGTTTGGTTGGCTGGCCATTTTAGATACGGGATTATATTTTAAATATTCTGTGGCTGATTGGGATACAAAACATTTTTCTGGTACATCGAAGTGGCGGTTTGATTATATCGTCAATCAATGGCTGCTCGGGTACAAGTTTATACCGGAAAAATTTGGCAAGTTAGTGATGCCCTATGCGGCCTTTCTTTGGAATCCTGTTGCAGCCAAGAGTGCAATTACAAATCACCGTAAAATGAATTTAGGTGGATACTTAGGTTTTTCCATGGGGGAATTACGGAAAAAAGGAGATTGGGCGTTTGATGCTAACTACCAAGTTCTTCAGCCTCAAGTCGTGCCAGATTTTGATTTCAACGGTATCGGCTTAGGAAATTCTGCTAAAGTTGGGTTGTATACGCCAAGCGTTTACGGAGGTACCGGTGTGCAAACGAGTGACACAGCTGTGGGCAATAGCAATTACCGTGGATTTGCATTGACTTTGGAGTACTTGCTTACCAATAACTTGAACTTGCAGCAGCAATGGATGCAGTCGATTTCCTTGGATCACACTGTTGGCCCATTCAGACAGTTTAAGCAATATGAAATCGAGTTCATTTACGGATTCTAAGTGTTTTCATGAAAGAAAATTCTTGGCGCCGCCTTGGAGTTTTTCTACTGTTAGTTTTGGCGGTAGTTTGTTTGTTTTTTTTGATCGAGATTCCTAGCTCTAAAGCGCCACATCTGACGGTTATTGGTTTTGCCAAGATGGCAGATGGTCTTGGGCGCCAATCTGTCGAACTTATGGACGGCCTGTACGACGATGTTGAACTAGGATTTATCCCTTCTAGCAAATCTGATCTTAAGGATGTGCCCGAAAGGATTCAGCATCTTATCACTCAACCAAATGATAATCAGGGAAAAATAGTTATCTATGAAAGCGCTCTTCCTTCCCCTAATGAAAAGGCAGAAATTCGCCTCAATAGAGTTTTAAAAGGAGTAAAAAATAATCATCAGATTCGCATTGCATACTCTATGCTTGAGTCCTCCCGTATTCCTTCTAAATGGGCAGAGCTATTGAACAAGTATTTTGATGCAGTTGTGGTTCCTGATACTTTTTTGGTGGATGTTTACCAGTGTTCGGGCGTTGAAATTCCGGTGTTCGTTCTTCCTTTAGGACTAGATATAGCATCGTTTTTAGAACGACCTCTCAAGCGTTCAAGGAACACACCATTTCGGTTTGTGAACGTCTCTTCCATGGTGCCAAGAAAAAATCACGAAGGGCTGATTCGAGCTTTTTATCAAGCATTTGGCGATGATCCTGAGATAGAGCTGCATTTGAATTATCGCCCTAATGGTTCAAGTAGACACCTGGATCGAATAGAGCATCTTATCCAATCTTTGAATGTGCATAATATTTTCCTTGGATCCAAGCGGCTTGATCATCAGCAATACTTGGAATTTCTTTTGCAGGGAGATGCATTAGTTTCTTTATCAAAAGGGGAGGGATTTTCTATTCAGCCTCGTGAGGCTATGGCGCTAGGACTCCCAGTCATTATTAGTAATAATACAGCTCATACGACAATTGTCAAAAGTGGCCTTGTTTATGCAGTGCCTTGCCCAACAACAGAATGCGCCTACAACAAATCTCTTCGTTGTGAATGTGGAGAAGAATACGTTGCCGATGTCTATGAAGCAGCTAAAGCATTGCGTTATGTATATGAAAATTACGAAACATGTTTAGAATCTTCTTCACAGAGTAAGCAGTGGGCTGCACAGTATCAGTTTAAGAATTTGAAGCCTCTTTATCTGACTCTTGTCAATCCATCAAAAGTGGTATTAGGAAATAGCAATGAGCTGACTGAGGGATGTCTTACGACCTCCTCAGAGGAGCTATATAAAAAATATATCACTCTAACCACCCCAAAATGATTTGTTGAAGCTCGGTTTCACTCTTTAGAGAATGTAATTTCAGTAGAGCCGTGATGTGACAATGGTAGCTGGATGTCAACATAAAGACGTTCTGGAGAAGACGATTTAAAAAAATCTAAAATCGTTTTTGGAGCCTTAGCCTCTTCGAAGGAGATTACATAAGGCAGTATAATACAAACTGCGTAGCCTTTTGCTTGTAGTAGTTCAGCTGCTTGTAAAAGTTCTTTTGGTGAGGCAGGTGCTACATGCAAATGGTAGCACAGTTTTGCAAGGCATCGGTAAAATAGAGTCGTCTTGTTGAAAAGAATAAAATGGTAGTCGGGAGCAATCAGAGAAAAAGCAAAAAATTTTTTCCAAGTAGCATGTTGCAGAATGAGAAGAGGGGGATCTTTAATGCCAGTTAAAAGAGGGGCGTTATGTAAGTGCACATCGCATTGAAATAATCGCTTAGCTATACAACGTGCAACAAGATCGGAGAGCCTC
Source organism: Simkania sp. (assembly GCA_018333475.1). Taxonomy (GTDB): domain Bacteria; phylum Chlamydiota; class Chlamydiia; order Chlamydiales; family Rhabdochlamydiaceae; genus JAGXTH01. The sequence goes on from JAGXTH010000086.1 coordinate 130,999, forward strand.
AAGCACAAACCTAAAGCAAACAATAGAGTCAGGCCCGCTATCACGCCAAAACTAGTGGCTATGTGTAAGCTTAATACTTTGCTAAAGTAATAAAGGCAAAAAGAGGCTATGAGGACGCCGCAAAAACCTAAAAAATTGCAGGCGCCAATGATTTGACCTCTGTGTTCGCTAGGGCAGGAAAGTTGAATAAAAGAATCAAAAGGAACAATAAATAATCCTCCAGATGCGCCTAGAAGAGTTAGTGAGATGGCGACCAGAAATAAGTGCCCAGAGAAAACATATAAAGCCCCAAGAAAAATACACAGGGAATAGGATGCCGCGCAGGGAATTAAGAGATTTGCTGTTTTCTTTTGTAGTTTTCCAGCTAAGAAGGCTCCTATAGCAATTCCAAGTGCTGTACATAAAAAAAGGTAGCCGCCAACCTCCTCTGGTAATCCTAGCGATTCAATCGTATAAGGAATGATCGATAGCTGTGTATAAGAACCCAAGAAAAGGAAAAATGCTGACCCAAATAATGCAATGCGTAGATGTCGATAATGTTTGCAAGCATTTAGAGTTTGGTAAATTTCTATTAAGAAAAGAGGGGAGAATTTTTTTAGGGAGCCTTGCTGTGGCGTACGAGGAATTGCTAGAGCACAAAACAACCCTAGTATGGAAAAAACACAACAAAATCCCATAACAAGCGTGAAATTTCTTCCCGTGATTTGTGTAAGAAAAGATCCTAAAAAGGTCCCTATAATAATGGCTAAATAGGTTGTAGAAGTGATTAATCCATTGGCCTTTGGCACAACAGCATTATCGACGAGTTCGGGGATAATCCCATATTTTGAAGGTCCAAAAACAGCGCTATGCGTAGCGAGGAGAAAAAGTAGAAAAAAACAGGCGAAGGGACTTTTGATAAGAAATATAGGAATGGCTGCAAGAAAAATACACACTTCTACCATCTTCATTGCTGCAAGAATCCATTTTTTGCTAAAACGATCGGCTAAAATACCAGCAGCTGAAGAAAATAGCAGAAATGGGATTCCAAAAATGGTGCCTGCCTTAGAGAGAATTGTGCTTGCTTGTGAAGTACCAAGAGTATCGATCAGCAGGAAAACTACGACAAGCTTATAAATGTTATCATTCACAATAGCGCCAAACTGCGCTAAATTCATCAAGGTCAAGCTGTGGTGTTGGCGAAACCGCGTAAATCGTGATGGGAAAAAAGAATTAAGCATAATAAGGTACTCAAGGTGAGTAAGGTAGTTGCAAAATTCATGTTCAATCGATTTTCTGGGCTTTTTAAGCCAACTTTCGATTCTTTTTTTGGATAATATCAATATTTGTATATTACCCCACAAAAAAGAATCGAAAGTTGGCTTAAAAACTTCGAGAAAGGCGACCAACTCTAAGTTTTGCAGTCACCTCTAGCAACATATTTTTTTGTTAAGTGGCACTTTACATATGGCACAAATCTATTTTAGCAATGATCTCTGTCAGCTTGCTCTATATTTGGGAAATCGGCTTTTTAGTGGGCCTGGGAAGTCGTTTAGTTGTAGAACAGTGATTGTGCCAAGTGATCGGTATAAAAGGTTTTTGCAGCAATGGTTTGCTGAAAACCCTAGATTCGAAGTGGCAGCTGGCATACAGATCATGACGCTGTCCACATGGACATCTCAGCAGTGTATTAAAACTCTAAGAAAAACATTTCCTTCTCGTATCTTACTAGAACATAGGTTGTATGGTCTTGCAAGAGACCTTGAATTAGAACCACTGAAAACATTATCAGATCTACAGCTCAAAACTGTCAGTCGAGACTTAAGCCATGTATTTCACCAATATGGTGTGTATGGCGAAAAATTCCTTAAGGAGTGGTTAAAGGGAAAAGAATGGCAGCAAGTTTTATGGCGAGCTCTCTATGAACAGACCGCATGGAGCTACTCTATAGAGTTTTTTGAAAAGGCGCCTCCACTATCTTCCATCGTTCACCTTTTTGGATTTTCATTCATGCCAACTGTGCAGGCGCAGTATTTCAAAGCACATGGGGCTTTATTTTATTTATTTTCTCCATGTCGTTTATTTTGGGCGGATCTACTTGGTGCCAAAGATCGGGTAAATCTGCATATTCTAGATGAAGATTCAACAGTGTTGTCCTATTGGGGTAAGTGGGGTAAACGGCTTTTGAATGCTCTTTCTACCGAAGACATGGATACAGAAGAAGAGTATAGAGAGCCGAAAACGTCGCATGCCCTGGGCGCTGTCCAAATGTCGTTATTAGATCTCACGCCTTTAACATTTTCAGTTGCAGAAAACTTTATGGAAACCATTCGTATTGTTTCTGCAAAACATCGTAAGCAGGAAATTGAAGAACTTTACGAAGAAATCCATCGTGTTTTGCACGCAAGAGAAGATATCACCCCTTCAGATATTTTGATTTTGGCTCCTGAGATCGACCCCTACGTACCATATCTCCACGAGGTCTTCGGTAGAAAAGAGAGTGATCTTGACTATACGATTCGAGGAATGGAAAGAGGGAAAACGTCTTTACTCGCAGCAGGATTGCAGACTGTTTTTCAGCTTATCGATCAACAATGGAGTTTAGAAGCTTTAATACAGCTGTTTGCGCATGTTCTTTTTGCTCAAAAAAGAGGCTGGAAAAAAACAGATCTTGAACGCATTGAGCGATGGTTTTCCAAGGCAAAAGTGGATTGGGGATTTGATGGAAAGCAAAGGCAACTCTATCTGCATAGTAAAGAAGTAGACGGTGAAGCGGGAACTATTCGTTTTGCTATCGATCGGTTGCTTTTTGGTCTCACTTCGACAAAAACAGAAAACGTGCCAATGCCCGTTTCAGAGCTTGAATGGACAGATGTAGAGCTATTTAGCCAGGTTATCGAAACTGTTGAACTTCTTTATAACGATCTTCAAATAACAATGGGTGGAGCAAAGCAAGCTCTTCATCAGTGGATGGATTGGTTGATGGGTCTTATGGATCGGCATTTTATTCAAGAGGAGGAACCATGGCTGAAAGAAGAGCTGTTATGGATTCGAGGTTCTTGTAAAGAATGGGGACATCAATGTTTTTCTTGGCAGGATGTGAGGGGTATTTGTGACGATCTTTTTGCACAAAAAAAGAGCGCCTATCAGCCGCAGCTTTTGCAATCCATACAATTTGACAGACTCGACGAAGGGATGCTTATAGATAAAAAAGTGATGATGCTCATCGGCATGCAAGAGAGCGCTTTCCCAAGAAGAGATACAAGCTGTTCCCTAAATGCAATGTCTCCAAAAGCTCCTTCTAGAGGGGAAATCGATCGTTTTCTCTTTTTAGAGGCTATAATGAAAGCTAAAGACATCTGCTTTATTAGCTTTCTACATAGATGCCCTGAAAGGCAGATGGAGTTATCCGTTTCTCTTGTCGTTCAAGAACTACAACAGTTTTTTGAAAAGAGTGATCGAAATATCACTATTCAGGTGCTGGAGGAAAGGGATTTTACTCAAAGAGCATTGGAGCAAGGTCCCTATTTTTCCCATACACGGTATCGTGCAGCGGATGCATATGCTCACAGACAACCCAATGCATTAAGACTTGTGCGTGATTGGCATGAAGAAAAGCCGCTTTCATTACCAGAGATCTCAGAGGATCAGGAAATTGATCTTGCAGATCTTAGATTGTTGCTTAAAGATCCCATAGAATTTTATTTTAGAAGCACGCTTAAGTTTAAAATTTCATGGAGGGATAAATGCTTTTTCAATGAAGAGGAATTTTTCTTTTCTAAAAGCGATAGAAGAAAGCTTTTGCGTAAATCGATGTCTATGTCATTGCAGGAAGCTCTGAGAGAATGGACAAGAGAAAAAAGAGCACCTGTGGGAGCGTTCAACGAGGTAGCAGTTTCCAAGCTTCAAAAAGAACATTTGTCGTTTTTAGAACAGCTAAAAAGCCATTCTATTCATTGTGAAAGCATGGAGACCATTCATATTACTCCATGGGCCATAGATCTTGATAATGGGAAAAAGGCGATTCTACGAGGAGGTATTGAGGATGTCAGCAGTCAAGGAATTGTCGAATTATTTGAAAAAAACAAAAAAGAAGAGACATTGCTTGAACGGTGGTGCGATCTTCTTGTTCTTAAAGGGCATTCAGAATTGCAGAAGTTTCCAAGTCAACTCCTCTTTGTTCAGGCTAAAAAAGAAGCTGCACAATCTTTACATGCCATAGACCCTCTTGTCGAATTAAAGAAAATCATTGGATATTATGCTCTTTGTAAGCAGAGACTGTCTCCTTTTCTTCCTCAATGGGCCAAGCTGCTTTTAAAGGGTGATAAAGAGAACTTGGAACAAGAATTTAACAGTCAATATTTGTCGAGATATACACAGTGGTTAATACAGCGTGATGGGTTGCCAAACGCCTCCGTGCTCTGTAATACTTGGAGTCAGTACCTTTCTGCCATTTTTGAGAGTTATGCAGCGATTTAACATTCTCGATCCGACACTAAATGTGCTTTCTCACCGTTTCTTAGAGGCATCCGCGGGGACTGGTAAAACGTTTACTATTGAGCATCTTTTTGTTCGATGGATTTCAGAGGGGATTGCGATAAAAGAAATTCTTGTTGTGACATTTACCAAAGCAGCAACACAGGAGTTGTCTCAAAGAATCCACCAGAGACTGCAAAAGATGTTAGTAGTCATGGAGGATCTTGAAAAAAAACTTCGCATAGAAGCCGCTCTGGCTTGTTATGACGAGGCAAGGATCTTTACGATTCATGGTTTTTGTCAAACCATGTTGAGGCAGAATTTTTTACAATCAAGATGCACTCTTCTTTTCTCCGAATCCCAGGAAGTTCATGGAGCTGCATTGTGGAAAGAATGGATCGATTTTTTAAGAGCACATATCGATCTCAACGTATGCAGCCGCATACAAATCGAACTATATTTCGGAAATGAATTTGAAAAAAATCTACGGGCCCTTATCAACATGTGGAAGCCCAATATCGTAGATCCTCTTCCTCCGTTTTATCAAGTGGTCGCGATGATTGAGGAGGATCTCAAAACATTGGGATCCTATCCCGCATCACTTGTCTTAGAAGATTTTGAAAAACTCCAAGACGTTTATACTAAATTCACAAACTATCAAGAACAATATCACATATTGAGTCGCTGGTGTGAATGTGGCACGGTTTCTACTAGAGAAATAGAAAGTCTACTGGGGCACGAAGAGTTTTTTTTAGAGGCATTAAAAAAAGCGGAAAAAAGAAAAAAACAAAAAACTATTTCTTGGAATTTTCCGGAATTGGTTGGAAGATTACAAGGCATATTTACTCCCCTCTTTAATGATCTTAAAAACAGAAAAAAAATTGCACAGAAGCTCTGTAGTCAGTTTACAGCCCATCGGCAACGCTATGGGCAAAGCGCTGCGACTCCTGATGAACTTCTGATGGCTATGGACAATGCTTTAGATAACGAAGAGTTTTTAAAGAACGTGCAGGGGCAGTTTTCTGCAGCTGTCATTGATGAATTTCAAGATACAGATGCGGTACAGTGGAGAATTTTTTCACGGCTTTTTATGCGACAAAGAGCATTAAAAGCTTTTTATCTTGTAGGAGACCCTAAGCAAGCTATTTATTCTTTTAGGCAGGCTGATCTCTATACATATCTTCAAGCCAAAGAGGCTTTCCAATCTGAAGAAATGGCTACTCTCAGTGTTAATTATCGTAGTGAACATGCACTTGTCGCTGCTCTTAATGCTCTATTTACGGATGAGCAAAGAAAGGGGTGGATGCGTCTTCCAAGGACAGGCCAAAGCCTAGACATTCCAAAAGTGGAAGCGTTTGATTGTGTGAAAAGGGATCCTATTGCAATAGGAAATGTACACGTGGTGGTTGCTCACCAGGGAGAAGAGCAATTATTTGCATATATTGCCTCGCAAATCCAATTTTGGAGTGGATATGGAGTCTTGCCTAAAGAGATCGCTATATTAGTCAAAGATCGTTTTGAAGCAAGACGTCTTATTCGCTTCTTAAGTCGGTTTAAAATACAAGCGCACTATACTTCCCAAGGGCATCTTGCTGATACAGCTACTTTCGAAGCTGTGGCCGATTTTTTTGGGTTACTCGAAAAACCGCGTGACAGGGCTTCTTTGAAAAAAGTATTAGCGGGACCTCTTGTATCTTGGCCTCAAGAGTATTTTACGGAAGAACGGGTTACGCAAGCTGTTTTTGGCGTGCAGAGGCTGCTCACGATATTTCAAGAGAAGGGCTTGGGGGCATGTCTAAGATCTTTTTTTGAGGAAGCTTGGAGTGGGAGCGATAGGATCGTAGATAAGCTTTTGCGTAATGATGCTTTAGAGCGGCATGAGGAATATGAACAGCTTTGTGAAGTGCTTTTACAAAAAAATGGCGGTGAGCAGTGGAATCTCATGCAAATCAGGTTGTTTTTAGACGCATTAAGAAAAGAGAAAAACAAGGAAAATGCAGAGTTTGAAAAACGATCTAGCCTTAATGACAATGCGGTAGAAATCACCACGATTTTCCAAAGTAAAGGGTTGGAATATATGATTGTATTCCCTTTGGCGCTTGCTACCTCGGAGCAAAAAGAAGAGGATGAAGAAAGTGCTGCGGAAACTATGAGGCTTCTTTATGTCGCTTTGACAAGGGCTAAGCGATGCGTTTACCTGCCTTGGATGAAACGAAAAAAGAAAACGATTGCAGACCAGTTTTTAGCTCATTGGGATGCTGCTGGTGACATCGATACTATTTTAGATAAGGTAGCACAGCTCGGGAAAGAGTATGCCATCACTTTAGAAAAGTTGACTCAAGAAAGAATAGAAGTGGCGGCTTTCAAACAAAAGGTAGAGATCGTAAAGTCACTTCCTAAACCCACAGAATTTACGCGTCGATACGTAAAGAGGCAAATCACCTCTTTTTCTTCGATGACAAAGGGTAATGAACATGTATTAGATATAAAACCTGCGCAAGAAACCTTGCCTATTGGCAAGGAAACAGGCCTGTTTGTTCATGCGCTATTTGAAAACATTTTTCAATCCTCTTGGCACCATCCTTATCAAAAAGAAAAAATTGCAGAATGGATCAAAAAACAAGCGGAGGGCACTCTATTTTCTACTCTCAATAAAGAGTTGGCTCTCCTTGCAGAGCAGGTCTTACATTTGGAAATAGAACCTCTTTGCTTTGGAAAAAAGGCCTTCATTCTTGCTGAAGTTCCTGAAGGATCACTCATGCCGGAGATGGAGTTTACCTATGCTCAAGGGAACAATCTTTTACATGGATTCATCGATCTGGCTCTGGTCCATGAAGGACAGTATTATATCATCGATTGGAAAACAAATTGGCTTCCCGAATATTCTTTGGAGCAGATGGAGGAATCTATTGAAAGAAATCAATATCGATTACAAGCAAAGATTTATACAGAAGCGCTCAAAAGGCATGTAAAAATCTTTGACAATCGCGATTTTGGAGAGTGTTTTGGTGGAGCCTATTACTTATACCTACGAGGCATGCAATGGAAGAGTTTCAAACCCTAAGTTGCATTGACCGCACATTTGCGGATCGAGTTCTTTACCATACAGGCAGGGAGAAGGATGAGAACCTCAGAGAATTATTGATCTCTGTCATGGCGGCTGCTCGTGAGGGACATTTATGTATTGGGGAAAGTGCATTATCTCCTAATGGGCGGGCGGGTTTCAATACTCTCAAAGCTTCGTCTGATGTTTTTGCCTCTTTTTTACATATTGAAGCTGGAAGAATTTACTTAGAAAAAAACTGGTCTATGGAGCAATCCATAGTGGAAGATCTAAGGCGTCTTACAGGGGAAAAAAAGGCGATGGCGTATTTGTCAAATAGCCATCTAAATATAGAACAAAACTATGCAGTAGAAACTGCTTTGAGCCATCGACTTACATTGCTTACTGGAGGCCCTGGGACGGGGAAAACATATACAGCAGCAGCTATTGTTAAAGCCTGGATTTCCCAAGGAAACAAAGGGGTTTTTCTTGCTGCTCCGACAGGAAGAGCTGCTGATCACCTTTCAAAGCAAATAGAGGCAATATGCGGTCAACAGTATCCATATGGCACACTGCATCGCATACTAGGGATTGGCTCAATGCCAGCTTGGCCCAAGGAACAAGAGACAATCGATGCAAACCTTTTGCTTATCGATGAATGTTCCATGATCGATGCCCCGATGTTTGCAACGTTGCTCAAAGCCATCTCTAATGAGTGTACTACAGTTCTTATGGGAGATCCTAATCAATTGAGTCCTGTTGGAATAGGGAGCGTGTTTACTGATTTAATCAACAGCACGCGGTATTCTTTAGCCAAGGCTCATTTAACACGTTCCGTAAGAACGGAAAATAAAGAAATATTGGACCTTGCTCAGACTGTTTTACGCAGGGAGGTGGCAAGCCACACTCTCATTTCTTGGCCTACAGCAGAAAGAGAGCTGTTTTCTCTGCTTAAGCAGTTTATGGAACCATGGACCTGTAGTTATGCAGCATGTCCACCGCGTGTAGAAGAATTATTTGTTCTTTTGCCAAAATTTCGACTTCTCAACAGCTTAAGGCAAGGCCCTCATGGGATGGAAGCCATTAACCAGTGGTTTTTTAATGAAATTCAAAAGAATACTCCGGAAGGATTTTGGTGGTGGGCCCCTTTAATGATCACTCGTAATGATGAGGGAACTGGATTAAATAATGGCGAATTAGGAGTGTACCTAGAAAAAAAGGGGGATCGCTCAAGCGGAGCTGCCTATTTTAGAGGGAGGGCAGAGCCTATACCAGAAATCTCGCTTCCTGCATGGGAATATGCTTTTTGCAGTTCAGTACACAAGAGTCAAGGTAGCGAATATGATGAAGTTTTCGTTATGTTTCCTAAAGGTAGCGAACGTTTTGGACGTGAAATGGTGTATACGGCAATTACAAGAGCTAAGAAAAAAGTGTATTTACTGGCCGATTCTAAGGTTATTGAAACGATGTTGAGTAAATCCTTTAAAAAACAGTCTGGAATTGACTTCGTTGGTTAACACCTTTCCCTGCTCTTTTAGGGGAGGATTTTTCCAAATAACAATTTTAAGTCCTCTGGATCCTGAGGTCTGTTAGTTTCTAGCCAAAAAGGATTTTTGAATAGAGCTGCCAATTGGATGAGTTCCTTAGGGGAGAGGGCCATAACAAAGTCGGTAAAGGGTCCACTTGTGACGTAACGTGATACTTGGGGACTCATTTTAGATATGTCTTCACATGAGAGCCCCAAGTAGCTCAATGGAATCAAAGCGTTAATACGACGCATGGTCTCTTTTTGTAAAAAAACAGAAAGGGAAGGATCAGCCAAGACTTGTTTGAAGTGTTTTCTGTCCACCTCTCCACGAGGCGAATTATTTAGTAGAACCGAAACGCCTACTATGCGTAGGCATTGCAAAATGTCTGGGCTAAATTTTTCTAGCTCTTCCAAAGGCAGCCCCATCATTGCAAGTATGATCGCAGTTTCGAAGTTACCCATTCCCATTTTGCTCATAACGGTTGAAAAACAAGGATCTTTTAGAATTTTTAGGAATGCTATTTTGCTCTGTTCCTCTTGTAGTTGTGTAATAACGAATTTGCTGTAATTTAATACCATATTTAAGATTTCTGGATTCAAGGTGTTTAGATCTTGCAATGAGATATCATGATTAACAAGTTCAAATAGTGTGAATACATCACTTGACAATTTCAAACGATAGGGGCCGCTAGGATGATTTATGTTAATAATACAAACACCAAATGTTGCCTTGTTTACAACATCGTTGAACAATGGATTTCTTAAGATCTCTAATCTTTTTGTAAGAAGCATTTCATAATTAGTGAATAACCTGAAAAGTTTTTTAACAGGAGCAAGAGCTGCTAGAGGAATGACAGAAAGGTGTATTTTATCCTCATCCACACAACAAAGGGCTTCTTGCAACTCTCGGACTATGTGTGCTCCGGGTTGATTAAGACGCTGTTCCCATCTCTCTAGATATAGAGGAAGCGTCTTCTGCTCTTCTATTCTTTCATCATCTAATGAGGCAGGCTCGTTCGTGATT
>JAGXTH010000087.1 GCA_018333475.1 Simkania sp.
TCGACAAATTGACGATCATAAACAGCATAGTATTAATGCAATACAATGCCGTTTACGATCGCCGATTTTGGGTGTATAGTCAAACAGTTGGGAGAGAAAATGGCCATTTTTACGTTTGCATTTTTCTGATTCCTACAGGGAGCTCTCGGCGACTTGATTGCCGATCGTTTCTCCGGATCGTTATTGTGCCTTGGGCAATGGGAAAGCCGGCAGCGTGAAAAATGTCATTTCCTCTCCCAACTGTTTGGCTATACACCCCCGATTTTCGGCGCTTTGACGCGGCTCAAATATGAAATTATTTATTGCGTTTGGTATAAGATCACTCGATCCGTCCATATTCGAGTAGGATAGAGTTTCCATATTTTCTTTTTTGTATCAGATACAAAGGAGATAAAGGCTGTTCTAAAGCGGCTTCTAGGCCGCTTTCTGATTCTTCAGCAAAAATTCTTCCTGAAATATTCAAGAGATTTGATTCTGCCAGTTGATTCAACAGAGCTGGAAGAAGATGGTTGCTATATGGGGGATCTATATAGATGAGATCAAAGGTTTTTTTCTTTGAGTGAAAGTACTCCAGGGCTTTTGCCGCAGGTTGGCAAAACACTTCAGTGCTTTTTTGGACTGACAATAAAGCGATGTTTTCTTTGATGCATCGGCAAGCTAAAGCGCTTTGATCTACAAATGTAGTAAAGATAGCGCCTCGACTTAACGCTTCAAGACCTATAGCACCGCTTCCAGCAAAAAGATCTAGGCAACGCATATCTTGGATATAGCACTGGCAGATGTCAAAAAGAGCCTTACGGACTAGCCCAGAAGAAGGACGGGTTTGATTTCCTTTAGGTGAATGTAGGGTGCGTCCTCGAAATTCACCACCGATAATGCGTAGGCTCACCTGTATTTACGAAGCTCTATAGAAGTTTCTAGTTTTTCTAATGCTTGGTCTAAATGCACTTCTTTACCATTTTGTAGATAGAGAGACAATTCATGCTCAGCATTATCCTGAAGCGCAATTTGCCTAAAAGACAATGTGCCTTGACGGCATGATTTTAGGTTGATATCTAAAGACATTTCCATTGGAGAATCTTTAGCGATACCTTCAAGGTGCAAGATAAAATCTTCTACTTTATCTGCAGCGCCAAAAAAAGTAGTGGGCTGGCTGGCGAAGAGAGGGGCCATTTTGCAACAGGTTCGCATGAGGCTAATCGAAGAGGAAGTGTCTTCAATGTCAAGAGAGGGTCTTACATTTGTGGCGATTGGTGTTTTAAGATCGAGTACGAGTTTGGCAAATTTCCTTGGGAAAGCGGCATGAGTAGAGGAATGAAGTACTTTACCACCAGAAGCCATGGTCAGAGCATCGAGAATAGCTGGATAGGTATCATTGCCGATCGAGGTAGCATAAAGTACAAAAGGAGGAGAACCTTCCTTAAGCCACTCTTTAAAAGAGGGGCTTCTTTTATTAGAGTCTTGCAAGACTACCCCATCGGTCAGCAGAATCACAGAATCTAGTTCTCCAATGCTTGCATGTTCTTTAGACTTAAGTGCAATGTCTTTAAATAAAGAAAGAAGGGTTTCTTTTGTGCCAGTCCCTTTAGAAGTTTGTTTTTCGAGAAAGAGTTTAGCCTGAGTAATAGTTTTGCGAGAGGCAATGACAGGAGTTGTGCTGAGTGCATGAATATGTTTGTCAGCAAAGTAGATGTTGAAAGTATGCCCATCTTGTAAATACCCAAGAGACCGTTCAATAGCTTTCTTATAGACAGAAATGCGATGTTTTTCTGTGTTTTGTGAACAATCGATAATAAAATGGAAGTGTTGTTTCATCGCCTTCAGGGTAGCTTCCGGCTTTGGAATTAAAGTGATAGCAAAAAAAATGCCTTCTTGTTCTTTACGAGGCATGACTTGTACATCGACGTGGAAAAGATGTTGCCAATCTTGCCAAGCATCCCATTTTGGTAAGCCGTAGGATTGCGGGGGAGCAGGCGTTTGTTGGTTCAATACAATTTGTGTCGACGGGGAGTGTATAGTACCTAATATAGGTTGTTTTAGAGGTTTGGGAACAGGAATTATGGGTGCAGTATAGAGTTCCTCAGTAGCGTTAAGTGGGACATGGGGCTGCTCTTGAAGTGTGTGAGAGAGGAAAGAACTGAAAGATTGTTCTTGAGGTGTGTGTGTTTTATGGTCATCAGTTTGAATGTCTGGGATAGCTTCTACTAAGAATGGAAGGTCGATAATGGAAAGATTCTTATCATTGTCATCGAAGCAAAGAAGAGGATGAGAAGGCTCTATGGAGCTTTTAAACAAGGGGATATCTAATAAGGGAGTTTGAAGTAACGCTCCTTCGATTTGTTGCGTTAGATAAGGAGAAAAAGGGGTCAATACAATCGGGGGCTTTTCTAACCTAATCAAGGGGTTTTCTAGTAAAGGGAGAACTGTTTCTGCATAGGGATGAGGGGCATCATATAGAAGATGTCTAGGGCGAGATACGACAATGAGTTTATCAAAGGCATCCTCCAAAAGATCTGGGTCCTTGGAGATCTGATAGGCGACAGTAGAATGCTTGAAGGGATGAGGAAATAATGCAAACCATCTAGTAATCCAAAGAGGATGCCAATATAACGCAGCAATGAAAAGAAAATGCACCATCAAAGAAAGGGTGATGCATTTCCAAAAAAGCTGAGGGATCCTGCGTGAAAAAGGATCGTAATTCATTGTATTAGTCTTTATCTCCAAGTAATACTAAAGAATTTCTAACGCGTTTTGTAAGAGGAGATATTACAGCATTTAGTTCATAATCAAGGCGTTCAAACTCCACTCTGGAGGCGCTTTGCAGCGCAAGAGCATACTCTAGATCGCCAGCTTCTTTAGCAGTGATGCTTTTAAGACGAGTATTTTCTGCATTTATATAACGAAGGTATCTTTCGATAAGAACGTTTTGCTTGGGCCAATTCGATCGATCGTTAATATAGGCTGCGCCAATATCGCTCGTGGCTAGCATAAAGTCTTCTTGGATTTTTTCTAGGTAGAAGGTCATTTTTTTATTTTTCTGATCCTCAGGGAGAAGACTACAACGGATAGCAGCATAGTCTAAAGCAGCTTCTAAGTGAATAGGTTCAGATTCGACGTTTTTGGCAATCTGTAGGTCCTTAAGAGTCCCAAGAATATTGGAGAGTAAAGGGGAGTTTTCCTCATAGCCTTCTTTTTGAAGTTTAGCAAATTGCAGTTTGGCTCTTTGCAGAAGGGCTGCACGCAGAAAATAAGAAGCTTGTGAGTACGCAGCATCTCCAATGAGGTGATCGTAAACACTTAAAGCTTCATTAGCGCGTCCTTGGAGTTCATATAATTCAGCTAATTCAAATTGTGTTCTACGAGACAGTTTCCAGGTAGTTTCTGTATCGGCATTTTGCATATCGAGCACACTTACAAGCAATCGTACTCCCTTATCGAGCTCTCCAGAGGCCAGATACAGTTGTTTAAGATGAAGAGCTTCTTCTTCCAAGAAAAGTGGATCAGATGAAGGGTTACGTAAAAGAATGTTTTCTGAAACACTTAAAAGGTTTTCTAGGATTTCTTGCGCAACGGGAAATTGTTGTTTTTGTTCCAGTCTTTGGACAAGCCACAGTAAGTTTTCTTTTTTAATATTTGCATTGGGAGCTGTATAGACTTCGAGAAGGTGTTGTTCCCCTTTATCAAAATCATTTTGAGCAAGATAGCTATTATACAGTTGTAGATGTAGTTTAACTTGTACCTGGGGATCGGTTTCCTTTTCTAGAGCTTCTTGAACAATAGAAATAAAGAGATCCTTAGGAGATTCAAGAGCAGCATGGCAGGCAATCAACATAAGGCGAATGCTTTGAGCGCTTTCGTGTTCAGGGTATTCGGCTAGATAGTTTGTAGATAAATCTAATGTTTCTTCGCGTTCTCCGAGTTCAAAGAGTAACTGTATAAGATTGAATTTATAAACACGGACAGTTTCTTGGGAGAACAAGGAGTTCTGTTCAAGGGCTTTTTTCAAAGTTACTGCAAAACAGGCTTTGAGGGCATCTTTTTCAGCTTTTTCGCTGTGTTTCAAGATTTCAAAGGTAGCGGAAACAAGGTTTTGCCAGGCAATGGGGGCTTTTGGGGATTGTGGATATCGCTCGAGATATTGCTCGATAGCAACCCGTCCTGATGCATAATTTTCTTGTAAAAGTAATACTTGCCCATAGTCAAAAAGAGCGATTTCTTGTTTGGGGCTTGAAGGAAAACGTTCCATGAGTTCTTTAAGCGTTTTTTCAGCTTGCTCGTATTGATGGCTTACAAGAAGCACCTCAGAAAGAGCTGAAAGACCATCTAGATATCGATCATCTAATGGAAGTGCTTCTTGCCAGTGTTGTAAGGCTTCCCTAAGAAGGGGAGCATCTGCTTTTTTATAGCCGCTGACGATGAGTCCTTGGAGAGCAAAGGATAGCTCTTCTTTGGATGATGGATGCATAGATACAAATGTCCTTAAGTGTATTGATGCCTCATCGAAGTGACCAAGGTAGAAATGGGCAGATCCTAGATAAAAAGATAAGGGCTCTTGAGGACTGTTTTCCAGAAGAGAATGGAGAGTTTGCTCACGTGCCAAAAATTCTTCGTAGCGTTTTTCACGGAACAGTAGAGATAATTCATTAAAGGCAGCTTCTTGTTGTAGAGGAGATGTAGTTTCTGCTACTTCTCGCATAAGAGTAATGGCTTGTGCTGGCTGTTGAGTGTTCAGAAGAAAGGCAGCTTGGAATAGGAATTCAGTTTTTCTCTCAGGAAATTTTTTACATAAAGCTAGGTAATGTTCTGCTGCTATTTGGCTCTCCCCAGAAAGAGCATAAAGATAGGCAATAACGAGCTGCCACTCTTTATCGAGTTGTGAAATACGCGAAAAATATTCCAAAGCAGCTTTAGCATCGGCCTGAACTGTTTCAGGGCGTTCTTCGCTTTGAGTAAGGTGATAGTAGGCATCTGCAACAATAAGATGGACTCGATCTTTTTGTGACGTCTGTAGAGAGAGGTTTTCTATAGGGTGGTCTTGAATCCAATGGACTAATGCAGAATAGCGACCTAATTGATAAAGACACTCAACACGGTGAGGAGTTGTCATCTGAACGCATTGAGGAGAGGTGATTTTTTCATAGCTATGTAGAGCTTCTTCCACGGACTCTTCATGTAGATATAGATCACCGAGCATGGCATAGATTTCATTGACATATGCGCTGGATGGGTATTGCGTAAGGTAACCTAGCAGTTGTTTTTTGGCATCGTCGTAATGCCCTTCTTTCCAATACTCCGTAATACGTCTTAAAAAAAGGGCTTCTCGGGTATCTGTCGTGGATAAGTTTGCAAAAGCCGCACTGCAAAAAGCTTGGAGTGCAAAAGCCCCAGAAAATAGGATAGTTCGCGCGGTTCGCATAATCACTCCTGCCAAAACATGTTGAATACTTTGCGGATTATACAAAGAGAAAATTAAATCGCAAATCAGATACATTAAATAAAAATTCCGGAGGATGACGATGTTTCTTGGAGTTCAGCTTATGGTGTTAGCGGGAATTTTTACCGCGCTTTCTAATTATTTTCTTAGAAAAAGCATCGATGGAGGGGGATCAAGTCGAGCTTTTCTTATGATTCAACTAACGATCACATTTTTAGTGGCAATTCTTTTAAATCCTGTTCGTTCAGGAAATTTCTTTTTTAGCCCAGAAATCGCTTCTCTAGGATTATTTGCTGGAATTATTCTTGGAATCATGATGATCTGCTTGGGTAAGTCTTTTGAACACGGTCCAGCAGGTCTAACAGTTGCCTTGTTAAATGCTTCTACAGTGTTTCCTATCCTTGGAATGGTTCTGTTTTTTGGTAAAGAGTATGGATTTGAGTATACGCTGTGGAATGCGGTGGGCTCTTTAATTCTTGTTGCGGGACTGTTTTGGGCAGGGACTCAAACATTTAAAAGTGGGCCAATGGGAAGATGGTTGTTCTTTGCTATCAGTGCCTTTGCCTTACATGTTGTTTTTCTTATCTTATTGCAATGGCGATTTGTCCTACTTACGTTCCCAGGAAAAACGGCTCTTTTTTCTTTACTCTCAGCAAGAGAGGCGGGTAGTGAATGGTTTATGCCAATGACCTTTCTTTCAGCGGCATTGATTCAACTTGTAGTGTACGTCAGACAAGAATCTAGAGTTCCAGCACCGCAGGAGGTGCGTTTTGGATTTCTAGGTGGGACAGCTAATGGTATAGGCACCTTTTTCATGATTTGGTCCACAGAAGTAGCAACCTCTGTGGAACAGGCGATGATTTTTCCAATTTTTGCTGGTACAGTAGTCTTAACTTGTAATCTCTGGGGAAGATTTCTCTATAAAGAGAAAGTACACTGGCGAGCCACGGTGCTGGCGATTACTGGATTGATCATAGGTACTCTGCATTGGAAGACATTGTTACACTAGAGGGATAGTTCAGCGAATATCTCTAATCAAAATGTTTGCGGATGTCGTAGATATCATAGTAACTTAATAAAACAGGCGCTTTATCATCGCGAAGTTTATGTAAATGATCGTACATCTGGAGTCCTTGGGCTGTTTTGCCTTGTTGGAAATACAATACTCCGAGGTGAAACATTACAGTGCGATCCTGAGGAGAAATTTTTAGCATGGTTTCATACTCAGAAATTTCTTTTTCGGCTTCCCCCAAATCGTGGTAGACATTGGCTAATTGTGCATGAACCCAAGGGTCACGTGGAACATAAGCTTCAATGATTTTAAATTCCTCAATAGCCCGTTCGCAAGTTTTGGTGAGCTTATCTAGCATGGGTTTTGTTGTGTAATAAGGGGGAATCCATGGTGGAGCATCTTCTTCTGTAGTAGTAGGTTCTTTATACAGGGAAGCTAATTTGAGATAGCCTTCTGCTAAGGCGGCGTGCGCTTCGAGGTCTGTAGGTTCTTTTTTGATCAGTTGAAGGTGCTCCGAAAGGGCCTCAAAAAGCAGCAGCTCCTTCATTTTAAGCACATCATACCAATGACAGTAGATGCTGAATTTTTTTAATAGGGTATTGAGAGTATTCCAAGAAAAAGGCAGGACATAATAATCCCCTTCCATGCGATCCAATTGCTGAACAGCTCGGTAGATTGCATGAGCCAAAGACAGATGATCATCTGTACAAAGATGCCCATGGCATCCTGTTAAAAAGGTTTGACAAAGTTCATAGAGTTGTTGAGGTTTTTTAGTTTGAAAGTAAGACAGAAGAACAAAATAACTGAATCCACCTAAGAGAAAAGAAGCGATAAGAAAAGCAATTGCAGCAGAATGAATCCAAAAAGAGAAGAAAACAGCAAAAGAAAAGATCTCAGCAAGTGCTAATACGGCAAAAAAGAGGTGAAATAATACATAAAAACGAGTGATTTTTTTAAATTCTGTAAACAGAATGGTGATATGTCCGCCGATTTTTTTCTCGAAAAGATGGGTTTCGTTTTCTACAAAAGTAGCTGAAGACATATACAGTGCCTAAATTGATCAGAACCTTTTAAACAAAGGTGTAGCGCAAAGATTGCTTTCGCTTCAATAGCAAACGTTTTTTGATCTAAGAGACAAGAACCTATCTCAATAAAATTTCTCGTCGAGTTTTTGGATTATTTTGGCCGACTTTTGATTCAGTCTTTAGGGGTAATATCAACATTCGTATCTTATACCAAACGCAACAAATAACTTCACATTTGAGCCGCGTCAAAGCGCCGAAAATCGGCGATCGTAAACGGCATTGTATTGCATTAATACTATGCTGTTTATGATCGTCAATTTGTCGACAGCTTTCACGCAGCTCAAATATGAAATTATTTATTGCGTTTGGTATTACCCCAAAGAAAAGGGCCGAAAAACGGCCAAAATAATCCCCAAAATCGACGAAGCCTTAGTTTCGAAAGAGCTCTATTGTCTCTTAAGCAAAATGCAAGTTATACCAATCCACAATGATTGCGGATTGGCATTAGTTCCCACTACGAATCATAGTATCGATGACGTTTTGCGATACCCCAGATTGTTTAAGATCGATAATATCAGCTGTTGTGAGATGGAATACTGAACCTGTTGATTCAATTTGGCTATTGATGACCTTATCATTCAATCCTGCCGCGGACATTTGTTTAATATCATTGACGCTGAGGTGCTCGCCACGATCAATTTTATGGAGTGTTCTTGGGCTTTGAGCCTCCATGGCTTTACGATCGCTATCATCTAAGGCAGCGCCGATCAAGGCTCCGCCGGCAGCTCCGACAGCACCTCCAATTAGAGCTCCACCGCCGCCCCCAATTAAAGCTCCAGCGCCTACGCCCAATGCAGCGCCAGTTAAAGCCCCAGTCTGTGTTTTGGTTTCACAACCGACAAGCAAGGAAGAGAGAAGAGCTAGAGTTAAGGCAGATTTTTTCATACAACAGCCTCCAAGAAGATATTATTTATTGTTCTTTGTAATTCAACTAGTATATGAATTTTCTTGAAGAATCAAGAGATTTTTTTATTGATGTATTCAATTGTTAAAAGACAAAAAGCAATAAAAGAACAAAGAGATGTGAATAAATAGATCCAATGAGTTCCAAAGCTGGCCAATAATCCCCCTATTACGGGGCCGCACATTGAGGCTAAAGCTCCAATCGATTGATTAATTCCCAAAATTCTTCCTTGGATCCTCTTTTCAGCTAAAAGAGAGACGGCCCCAAGGCAATGGGTCCAAGCTAGAGCGCTGCAAAGAACACAAACAGCAAAAATAGACAAAAACACCCAAATCGATGGAGCTAAGGAAGATAACAGTAAAAGAAGACTCAGGGAGGGAAGGGAAACAAGAAGGACTTGGGATGTTTTCCATCGATGACTAAGTTGGTTAGTCAAGAATCCATTGGTCAAAGTCCAGATCAGTCCAACGCCAATCAGAGAACATTCTAGAACTAGGGTGCTGGCATTGTAAATTTGGATTAAGAAGGTGGAGACAAATTGCATGGATGTAACCCAACAAACCATGAAAAAAAAATAGACGAGATAGATATTACGCAATTGTTGTTCTTTGAAAACAGAGGCAATGTTTTTCAGCCCTTGACCTACATGAAGAGGGCCTAGTTCTGCTTTAGAAAAAGGGTCATAGTATAAGAGGTAGATGAGCAATAGGTTAATAAGTGAAAAAAATGCCATTAACCAGAAGGGTAGACTAGGGTTGATCCCATAGCTGGAGACGCCACCAACTAAACTGGCGCCAATAAGAATACCAAGAATAAAACTGACTCCTCCAAGAGACGCTAAGCGTCCAAAAGTTCTGATCCTCGAGGGCATATCTGGGCTGGCGTCTGCAATTGCGGCTAGGCATAGGGTAAGATTCCCTGCAAAGAAACCGGTCCATAATCTTCCAACGATGAGAAGGGGTAAAGAGGGTAGAAGGATCCCTAAAGCGGTAAGAAAATAGCCAAAAGAGGTTCCTCCGATAGTGGCGATAAAGGAGCGTTTTCTCCCAATGCGATCGGAGAGTTCCCCTATCATCGGAGTACCAAAAAGCTGGGCAAGAGGAAAAGCCCCAATTGTAAGTCCTAGTAGGGCTGTACGTACTCCCAAAGGATGACCAGTTAAAAAAATAGCATCTTCAGGGCGTAAAAAAAGGGGAGTGAGTAAAGGATAGACAACAGCTAAACCAAAACTATCCAATAAGAAGGCTAGATATACAGGAAAGATCGTATGTGAGTTTTCAGAGGTTTCAGACCGCATGATTAGGGGTCACTCACGAAATCGATAACCTACTCCACGTACTGTTTCAATCCAATCAAAGTGAGGTCCTAGTTTTTTTCGAAGAGAAGCAATATGCACATCGATATTACGATCGACGATAAAAGCATCGTCATTTTGTACATCATCGAGCAGCTGATTACGAGTGAGCACAGTACCGCGATTAGCGATCAGACGACGCAGAATACCAAATTCTGATAGTGTAACAGGGATCTGTTTTTCACCTTTTTTAAGAATATAGCGGTCAGGCTCAATTCCAAAATCGCCAAAAGAGATGGTTTTAGGTGTTTTTTCTTGTTCTTTTCCGCGTCTTAAAACTGCTTTAATACGGGAGAAGAGGATACGAGGAGAGAAGGGCTTGGGTAAATAATCATCTGCACCAAGTTCTAATCCGAGTACGACATCGAGCTCTTCCCCCTTAGCAGAGATAATGATCACAGGGATATTTTTAAGCTCGGGGTTGCTTTTCATTTTACGACAGACATCTAATCCATTTTGTCCGGGAAGCATGATATCGAGGATAACGAGATCAGGCTGTTCTCTTTCAATCGCTCGATAACCATTGACTCCATCTACTTCAACATGGAGCTTATATCCCGAGATTTCAGCCTGAAGTTTGATAAGAGAAGCTATGTCTTCTTCATCTTCAATGAGAAGAATTCGTTTTTTCTGGCTCATGGCAGGTTCCTAAACTTAGTGAGAACTTATCTAAACATTTCCTAGAAATATTTTCACGATTTTAAATGCACATGCTCGATAGGATAATTCAGGAAAGTTTTTCCAAGTAAACGGAATTTTTCCGGATCGTCTGATACAAAAAACGTATAACGAGGAGGATCAGAAGACGGGTTGAGAAGAGTATGTTTTTGAAGAAAGGCTTTGGCTTGATCCGCGCATCCTAAAGCCGGATCGATGAGTACAGTGGAGTCTCCAAGCTCTTTTGCGATGGCGGATTTGAGCAAAGGATAATGAGTGCAGGCGAGAAGAACTGTATCGACGGGATTATTTTTAAGCGGTCTTAGATATTCCTGAACCACGATATCGACAAGTGGGTGCTCAAAATAGCCCTCTTCAACAAGAGAAACAAAAAGAGGACAAGCGATTGCAACGACTGGGTATTTAGGAAGTATTGAAGAGATTTTTTGTTGGTACATTCCAGAACGAACGGTCCCTCGGGTTCCTAGTACCGCAATGGGACCTCCTTGAGTTACCTCTTTAATCTTAGAGATGGCAGGTTCAATCATTCCGATGATGGGGATAGAAAATCGTTCTTTGACTTGGTCCAAGGCTATGGCACAGACTGTATTACAAGCTATGATGAGTAACTTGATTTGGTGTTCTAGGAGAAATTCGATATTCTCAACAGTATAGCGAAGAATGGCATCAGCGCTCTTCTCTCCATAGGGTAGTCTTGCTGTATCTCCAAAATAGACAATATGTTCATTGGGAAGTGCGCTCATTACAGAGCGCATAACTGTAAGACCTCCAAAACCCGAATCAAAAATCCCAATCTTGGAAGAAGAAAGATCAGGGGGCATCATGATCTATGAGGAGTTCTTGTCCAGAAAAGATACGGTCATCATTTAATTGATTGATCTTCTTGAGCTGGTGCACACTAAGGTTATTTTGCTTGGCAATTTTTTCAAGGTTATCGCCGGCTTTGACTCGGTAGCGTTTGGATTCTTTCGTCGGGGATGACTGCTCAGAAATTACACGAGAAACATGGGTTAGAGTTGTTTTGAGTTGTTGGATATCATGCAAGCGAGAAGCATGGTGTTCTATCTGGGTTTGCAAAGCGGAGAATCTATTCTGTAGATTATGTAGATTATTTCCTGTTTGTTCATAGTGAGTATTGAGCAGTTTAAGATCGTTCAAGATGCGATCCTGTTGCCTTTCTAAAAGCGTTATTTTTTTTTCGAGCGCGACAAGCTGTCCTGTTAGAGAATCTGAGCGGTTGCGATGTTTATTGGCATTTTCAGCAATCATTTCCTGGTCTCTTATTCGTTCTTGAAGAAGCTGAATTTCGACCTTTTGTGCTTGTGCAGCATGGCGCAAATCACCTAGCTCAATATGGAACTCCTCAAGAGCTAGGTCACGCTCATTACGAACTCCTTCAGATACATTAGCTACATGGTTGATACAACCACCAAAGAATAATGTAACTAGGATGATCGAGTAACGCATAGTTTATGATTTATTGAATATTTTAAATTCAGCTCTTCGGTTTTTAGACCAAGCTTCACTGATATTTCTTGGGTCAAGAGGTTGCTCTTTACCGTAAGAAATTGTGTGGAGTTGGTTAGGGTCAACACCGCGTTCTACCAGAAGCGTTCGTATATAATTGGCACGTCTCGAGCCTAATGCGAGATTATACGCTTGAGGTCCTCGTTGATCACAATGGCCTGCGACAAAAACAAATGTTTTGGGGTGTGCCTTAAGATAGGCAGCAGCAGCAGAGATCATGCTTAGTTGTTCTTGTCCTCGAAGGATATGATCATCTGTATTGAAATAGAGATTGTGGAAAATAGCAGCAAGTTCTCCAGAGGGAGCATGGAACTGAGCCGCATTAGGCAAAGAACTGCCATCCTCTCCTGGGGTTTCAAAAGGTTGTGGGATCGCCCCATCTGCTAGTTGGGCTTTAAGATCTTCTTCTTGTAGGGGAATAAAATCTTCTGCAACAGGGCCTGCAAGAGAAGAATCTTCTCCATCTGCTCCCCAAAGTGAGCTTCCGCCATGATTGAGTTGCGAGGCTGTTTTATTGTCATCCCATACTGTCCCTTGTTTTTTCTGGCAGCTTGAGAACGCAAGGGCTACGATAAAGCCAGGTAACAAAATTTTAAGCGTAAAATGATTCATCTTCTTCTCCAAAAGTTATCTCTTGCCCCAAGCGGGGTAATCTTTTTTTCCTGGGCCGCGCGTAATCTTGATCGTTTCTGGCTGATTAAGATTTACGACATATAACTCGGCCTGCTCAGATCCGGTCGAATTAAAGACGAGGTGAAAACTATCAGGCGCCCATGCTGGATTTTCTTTATGTCCAGGGCCGTCAGTTAGCTGTTTTTCTTCGCCGGTCACGAAGTCGTAAATCCATATCTGTCGCACTCCTTTTGTTTTAGCACTGTAGGCTAATTTCTTACCATCAGGGGACCAAGCAGGACAGGAGTTTTCTGTATTTTTTTTGGTAAGTAACTGAGGGATTGCACGTTTTGCACTGGGCTCTGAAGGAATTAGATAGATACGCGCAGATCCATCTTTATCAGAAACAAAGGCAATTTTAGATCCATCAGGACTAAATGTTGGAGAAGCTTGTGTCGAACGTGGGTAGGAAAATAGTTGTTGTGGTGTCTCAGCTTTACCTGATTGCGGATGTAGATGTTGTACAAAAAGATCAGTTCTTCCAGAAGCATCGCAGATAAAAGCAATTTTGTCTTTTTTGGGGGAAATAGCAGGAAGAAGTTGATTGCCTCTTAGATGCACTAAACGCTTGCCAAGCCCTTCGTTAAGCGAAGCAACATAGATCTTTGGTTGCCCCATTTTATAAGATACATAAATAAAACGATCGTTACTGTTATGTGTTGAAGAAGGCAAAAATACCGGTGTCACACAGTAACTATGTTCTGCGGTGACTTGTCTTGCATTAGCACCATCCCAATCACATTCCCAAACCTCAGAAACCCAAGGTTTGCTTTTGCTTCCCCCAGGCATTTGCACGCAATACAAAATGCGAGAGCTCGCTACACCATCTTTCCCGTATAACAATTTGTGTAATAGATCTGACGCCTGATGGATCACTTGCCTGTCAGCCGCAATATTACCAGAGAGTTTGTACGGAGGAAGATGCTTTAAGCTTTGTGTTTGCACTGAAAAGAGACTAATTGAAAGAATGGAATTTGTGATTTTGCTCACGATGACATGTGCTGCGCCAAAGGCTTTCCAAGTGAGATGATGGAATGCAATATTTTTGTTTTCATTACGTAAAATGGCATCTTTTTCTTCAGAGTGAGCCATCACACTACTTAAGCCATCATGGTTGAGATCTTGTTGAAGGATGTCTCGCAATTGGATCAAGTAAGGAGAGTCTGTCTGGTAGTTGGCAAGGTATAAAGGTGTTAATGGATTGGTCGTTGAAAGGTAAATTTTGATTTCAGAAGGGGATTCATCAGCGTTGCTGGGAAGCATGGAAACAGTTACAAGAAAAACAAAAAATCTAAAAAGGGATTTCATCATTTAAATTTCGTTGCAAAAACTAATTACGAAAGAACGTTCTTTTTCTCCCAAGTCGAGATCAGCAATGAAAGGAAAGCGATGTTTTGGCAATTCTTTTTCTAAGTACTCACCATTTTTTTTGCTATCTGTTTTCAGTACTGTCACTTTAGCAATCGACCCATCACTGTGAAAATAAAGGCACACCTTGGCTTCGCCAAAATCGGGTAGATGCAGTACATTGCGCAGCTCCTGAACCAACATATCTTTGATCTCATCTATTGAAGAATGTGTTAGCAATGGCGCAGAATCTAAGGAGCTCAGAGAAGGTAATGGAACAGGAAGCATACTTTTCGCGCTTGCTATGCGAGATTCTTGCTTAAGGTTATCCTGTTTCCTATCAATTTTAGCAATGCTTTCCTCAAGTTCTTTAATCAAATTCTGAGAAATATGAGGGGGGGGTGGGCCAGAGCGGTTTTTTTTAGCGAGGGTTGGTTGAGGATTTTTAGAGGGCGTTTTGGGGGAAGGAGAGGTTTTTTTTCTCTGGTCTGATGGTGCCTGTTGAGATGTAGAGCTCTTTTTTTTGGGGGCTTGCTCTTTTGGAATCGCTGATGCGGGTTTGGGAGGATTTGTCATAGCGCTTTTAGGATTAACAGGAGGACTAATGGGGTGAGGGGTCTTGCTTGGAAGTATTTTGGATGGAAGAATTTTTGGTTGTATCGTTTTAACACTTAAACGGTGATCTTTTGTGGATTTTACAGAGAATCGTGGATGAAAAAGTAGAGATAGCACGAAGAGCCCGTGTATTATCATCACTGCCCAACTGAATAGGCGCTTAAAATGGATAGGCATGTATCAGCCGGGCTTTAGGATCACATCCATCTCATCAAAGCCAGCAAGTTCAACGGCATTTTTGATGGATTGATACGTTTCGAAATACGCTTGCCTATCATGGAATAATTGAGGAGTCTTACTAGGATATTTTCTGTGCTCTTCTTTAAGCAAAAAGACAAGCTCCTGCACGGATGTTTTGTGTCCATTGAGCAAGATGGTGTTGTCGCGATGGACGTGAATGGTGATAGTGCTACTTTCTTGCACAGGTGCGATATCCTTAGTCTGGTTAGATACATGCTGAGCTAATTCTATTCGATCCAACTCCAGCATGGGAGCTACAATAATAAACATGATTAATACGACAAAAACGACGTCAATGAGAGGAGTGAGATTGATTAAACTTTCTTCTTCTGGATGAGAAGAGCGCGCCTGAGCTCTACTGCGTAGTGAACGCATTAGTCTACCTCTACTTTGCGATATTCTAATTGAATTTGCCCAAGGAGCTGATAGGAAAAATCTTCAAGATCGGCGGAAAAGCTTTTGACTGAGGATTTAAGAGTATTAAATGCAATAAGAGCGGGAATTGCAATCACAAGTCCTAGGACTGTTGTGGCAAGAGCAGTGGATAGCCCTCCAAGAATAGCTGTATTAGAGGCGGCTGAGCCTCCGGCATGCAATCCAGAAAAAGTAATTAAAATACCCCATACAGTGCCTAGAAGGCCTAAAAAGGGAGCCAAGGTTACGATGGTTGAGAGAATGTAGAGATGTTTCTCTAACTTACGGAGCTCATTGGAAATAATAGTAATCACATGAGATTCGATCAGCTCTACATCATTTTGAGAAAGAAAGGTTGGAGGTAGAGAGCCTTCCGGATGACGTTCTCTGAGGAAGTAGTGGTTTTTTTCTAGAATTTCAAGAGTTTTTATCTTAAGGGCTTTTAAAACTGTAGCGTAAGGATGAGGTGCATGTTTAGTGGAAGCTTTAGGCAAGGTAGCAGGATCTAAGGTTAAAACGGGTTGTTTATTTTGCGAGAGCGTGTTTAAGAATTGGAGGCTCAATTTACGTACTTCTCTATTTTGCCAAGCTTTTTGCAGGAGAATAAGCCAGCAAATCAGGGAAAGAGAAATCAAGCTAAGAATGATCAAGCGCCCAAAAACATCGGATTGTGCGTAGGCAGTAAAAAAAACATCACTGGAAGATGCGATAAATAAATTTGACATGATGAAAAGCTCTGGTTTTCCCTTTGACAATTAAGCAAGATGCGCTATTTGTCAAGGAAACGACCATTTCTGATTCTTTGATGCAGTGCTTCCTTTTTTCTCTTTTCTTTGCTTCTTTCTTCATTATACGGATACGTTTTTATAAAAAAACGGACTTAGTAGCGGGCTGCTCTTCGGATGTTATTGCAGCAATTCAACTTTCTATATTGGGTTCATTGTCTCCGGTTTTAGCTTTTTGCTTACTTGGGTTCTTTGTTCCGTATTCTCTTTTTGATGCGGTGTTATATCATAAAATAGGGATCAGAATGCGTGTATCCTTGTTGTATCATGTAAGACAAGCAAGGAGTTTTTGGGATTCCGCCAAAGAATTGGGGGTAATTCCATTTCTGGTGTTTACACTAGCTTGGTGGATTGCAAGTTTTCTTTTTGTGCTCAAGATGCCATCTTTTTTGTTACCACCTGTCGCTTTTATTGGATTTATACCCGTGTTACTCAGCATCGGGATTTTTTTGCGCAAAAGTCATTCCATGCAACGGTATCAGATTTTACATCCAATTGTTCTAGAAGAATGTGAAATTGCCCAATGGAGATGTAAGAAAACAACATCTGACAGAGGAGATTGGAAGCCTAATGACGAAGAATACATGCAACCGTTTTTACGCTTTCCCCTTTTTCGTTTTACAAAGAAGTTTTTAGGAGAAAAACAGATTTCTGTGGACCTTAAGGCAACAGACAAGCCTCATGTTATAATTCTTGTTTTAGAATCCTTTCGCTCCAAAGCTCTTAAGGCGTGCGATCCTACAGCTCCCGAGTTCCTGACTCCTTGCTTTAATCGGTTGGCAAAAGAAGGTGTGCTTTGGCGACAATTCTATTGCGCATCGGCTCGGTCTTGCAAGGCGCTGCTCGCTACGTTGTATGGCGTCAGTAGCAAAGAGGACAGTGAGATTTTCAAAAATCAATCTAATTACCCCTTAAGAGGCTTACCAGATATTTTTCGTGAACAACAATATTTTAATGCTCTTCTTCAAGGAGGGGATCTAGAATTTGACAGCATAAGAGCATTTAGTGAAATGCATGGGTTTGATCTTGCTGAGGGCGCACAGGAAATAGCAGCCAAATACCAATATGATACCCAAGAGAATCTTTGGGGCTTGCACGACGAATTTTTAATGAAAAGAGCTATAGAGCTTCTTAAAGAAAATGACCGATTGCAAAAGCCTACTTTTCTCAATATGTACACGATATCCAATCACCATCCTTGGAGGCTCCCTCCCAGATGTGATGAACAGGTTTTTTATCAGACAAAATATCCTCATGAACAGCGATTTCAACAGACAGTGCATTATACGGATCGCTGTTTAGGGGCATTTGTTGATGAGTTAAAAAAATCTGGGTTAATGAAAAAAACAATCCTTTTTGTCACAGGAGATCATGGTCAAGGATTTTGTGAACATGGAGATGGGTTGATCGATCGAGAGGGGCTTTATGAGGAATATATTTGGGTCCCTTTGCTTATGTTGGCAGAGGGAAGGCAAGTACAACCTCGAGTAGTAGAAGAGGTGGCAAGCCAGCAAGATATTTTACCTACAATACTCGATCTTTTTGGATTACCTACTTTCCATCATGCGATGGGGAGGTCTCTACTCAGAAGCTCCAAAGAGGCATCTGCCATGTTTCATTCGCCTTTTTTTCCTTCCAGATTTGGACTTAGAAAATCTCGTTGGAAATGGATCGTAAATCCTGAAACTCAAGAAGAGGAATTATACGATCTTATTGAGGATCCCCAAGAAAAAAACAATGTAGCAGGGCGATATCCAGACGTCTCAGCTTCTCTGAGCCGGGAGGCCGTCACAAAAAGGAACTTTTTAGGAAATCTTTTTATGGAAAAAGCTCTATTTCCTACACAAGATACTTTGGAAGAAGATAGAGTTGTTGATTGCAGAGGGCGACAAGATCTTCTAGATGAAGAGCTTGGGGAACTTATTGCTAAAACTTCGCCGACGATACTTAAATTAGATGATTGTATCAACATTACAGACCGAGTGCTTGCGCGTATAGCCCCCTATTGTGGGATGCTCAAAATTCTTTCAGTGCGTAATTGTACGCGGATAAGCATAGCGGGGTTGGAGGCGATTTGCGGCCAAGCCAGAAGATTGCGAAATTTAGATATATCCCACTGTCTTCAACTCGAAGAGCGAGAATTAAAACGGTTGTTTATTCATGGGCACTCTCTACATACGCTTTCTTTAGAAGGGCTAGTGATAGCATCAAAAAATATACTTTCTACCATTGTCTCACAGACTGGACATTTAAGAAGTTTATCCCTACTGGAAACTCCACTCATAGATGAAGATGTTAATTCGATAGTTCGTCACTGCAAGGAGCTTAAGTTTCTTAGATTAGATGCGCGAGGGCTTACAGATCAATCTCTTGAATGGGTAGCTAAAGAATGTCGGCATCTTGTGGGTATCAATTTTTCGGTGTGCATGGAGTTTACAGATATAGGACTATCTCAATTGATGCATTGCACAAATCTCTATTCTGCGATTTTAATCGATTGCCCCAAAGCCACTGGGAGGTTTTTGAAGGATTGGAAAAGGCTTTTTTTGAGTAATTTATATTTGCGTAACCTGCCTTATCTTGACGACGAAGCAATAGGTGATATACTCGATCATCCTATAAAGGAGTTACAGATTCAAGAATGTCCTGGAGTCAGCGATCATGGGATTAAACGCCTTGCAGAACTTGGAGCGAAGGCTATTCATATAGTTGGATGTCCCAATATTTCTTCTGAGGCGATCAAATTTTTAAGAAAAAATACAGAGACGGTATATTGGGGTTAATAGATACGCATGCTCATCTGACAAGCGAGACGGTGTGGCCCTTGATCGATCAAGTGCTAGAGTCTGCGAAGTTGGCAGGTGTAGAACGGATTGTGAATATTTGCACGGATAAGGAGACTCTTATACGAGGTCTACAGCTTGTCCAAGAATATTCTTGGATTAGCAATGTGGCGGCAACTACACCTCATGATGTGGAGAAAGAGGGGGAGGCGTTTTTTTCTGTCGTAGAAAATGCTGTAAAGCAACAGAAACTTATAGCTATCGGAGAGACGGGGCTTGATTATCACTATGAACATTCTCCAAGGAAACAGCAAGAAGAGTTTCTCCGAAGGTATTTCGAGCTAGCCAAACATTGTCATCTTCCTATCGTAATCCACTGCAGAAACGCCTTTGAAGATCTTTTTAGAATTGCAGATGAACAGTACAAAAACCTTCCGTTGTTGCTCCATTGTTTTACAGGGACCTTAGATGAAGCTAAGAAAGCCTTGTTAAGGGGGTGGAAAATTTCTTTCAGCGGAATGATCACATTTAAAAAATCTGAAGCTTTAAGACTGGTGGCAAAAGAAATTCCTATTGAAAGTCTTTTTATCGAAACGGACACTCCTTATTTGGCTCCTCAGAGCCGGCGTGGGCACATGAATCAACCAGCTTTTCTTGTCGAGACAGCAACATGCATTGCTGGGATCAAGCAAATGCATTTTGAAGATCTTGTGTCCATGACAACACAAAATGCGCTTCAATTTTTTGCTTGGTCAAAACAAACCTGAGTCATTAGTATCACGGACTATATTCAGTATCTAAACACGTAATCTAATGACGACAGCAACTGTTTCAGCGACATTTGTATGGAGACGAATCCACTCGCTTTGTGGCCTCTGGTTGGCGCTTTTTCTATTTGAGCACCTTCTTACCAATTCTCAGGCAGCTCTTTGGATCGGAAATGATGGCAATGGATTTGTAAGAATGGTGAATTTTATTCATGATTTACCATATCTCGAAGCTATTGAAATATTTTTGATCGGAGTCCCCTTATTATTCCATATGGTGTTAGGGATAAAGTATCTCTGGTCAGGAAAATTCAATGCGCATAAAACTGATGGTTCCAAACCGGCTCTACCGGAATATGGACGCAATCGGGCGTATTCATGGCAGAGAATTACTTCATGGATACTTGTCTTTTTCATTGTGTTTCACGTCGTTAAATTTCGCTTTCTTGAATATCCCTATGAGGCGGTACAGGGATCTAAAAGCGTTTATCTTGTTCGAGTAAAAATGGATAATGGATTGTATACATTGGCAGATCGTCTTGAGATCACGATGTATGACCATCGCGAGATTGAGAAAGAGCAATTGGCAATGCAAACAAGAGAAGTAGAGAGCGCTCTTGTTGAGGCATCGAAAAGCATTAGAAAATACGATAAAAAATCAGGCGAGTATGATCAGGAAAAGGGGAGTATTTTGAGCGCGGCGCAACACTATGAACAAAAAAAGAAATTTGTCGAGACACTCAAGAGTTTTTCTATTGGTGCTGATGAAATGGTTGCAGTGTCGGATAGTTTCGGAAAGGCCACTCTTCTAACTGTTCGTGATGCGTTCAAAAACCCTGTGTATGTGGCTCTTTATACGGTGTTTGTCCTGACAGCATGTTTTCATGCTTTCAATGGGTTTTGGACTTTCTTGATCACTTGGGGCGTGATTTTAAATATGACCTCGCAAAAGAGAATGGGAAGATTTGCTATTGGATTGATGGCATTTGTAGCTTGTATGGGGCTAATTGCTATCTGGGGAACATATTGGGTTAATCTTAAACATTAACGATGGTTTATGAAGGGATCAAAAGAGGTAATTGTTATTGGAGGGGGACTTGCAGGACTTGCTTGTGCCATGAAATTGGCAGAGAAAGGTTGTAAAGTTAAACTCATTTCAGTAACTAAATGTAAGCGTTCTCATTCTGTTTGCGCCCAAGGTGGTATCAATGCAGCAATGAATACTAAGGGAGAGGATGACTCGCCAATCATCCATGCTTACGATACTATTAAAGGAGGAGACTTTCTAGCTGATCAGCCTCCTGTTCTTGAGATGTGTCTAGCTGCACCCTCGATCATTCGCATGATGGAACGATTCGGCTGTCCATTCAACCGTACTCCAGAAGGACTTTTAGATTTTCGGCGTTTCGGAGGTACATTATATAACCGGACAGCTTTTTGCGGAGCCTCTACAGGGCAACAACTACTATACGCTCTAGATGAACAAGTACGAAGATACGAAGCCAAAGGGTTGGTAGAGAAGTTTGAGCATCATGAATTTATGAGGCTCGTTCTTGACGAAGAAGGTATAGCACGCGGCATTATTATGCTCGATCATTTCACTATGAAATTAGATGTGCTCAAAGCTGATGCAGTTGTCGTTGGTACTGGTGGCCCGGGGCTTATTTTTAAAAAATCGACGAATTCAACATTTTGCACGGGTGCGGCCAATGGCAGATTATTCAAGCAAGGGATGAGGTATGCCAATGGTGAATTTATTCAAATACATCCTACAGCAATTCCTGGGGAAGATAAGTTGCGCTTAATTTCAGAGTCTACCCGTGGAGAGGGTGGGCGTGTCTGGGTATATGGAGATTCTTCTAAAAGCATACAAACCTCCGATGGAAAGATGATTCCTTGTGGAAAGACGGGCGAGCCTTGGTATTTCTTTGAGGAACTATACCCGGCTTTTGGAAACTTGGTACCTCGTGATATTGGAGCTAGAGAAATCTTAAAGATTTGTGCTTTAGGTTTAGGGATCGATGGTCAGAGCCAGGTGTATCTAGATGTGTCTCATTTGGCAGAGGAAAAAAAACATAAGTTAGAGTCTGTATTAGGAATTTATCGCAAATTCACTGGGGATGACCCTAGAAAAGTCCCTATGAAAATCTTTCCTGCAGTGCATTATTCAATGGGAGGTGCCTGGGTAGACTGGCCTGCGGCTGATGATGTAGATCGCTGGACACGATACCGACAAATGACCAATATTCCAGGGTGTTTTAATGTAGGCGAATCAGAGTTTCAGTATCATGGGGCCAACCGACTAGGAGCTAATTCTTTGCTTTCCTGTATTTTTGGGGGGTTGGTAGCTGGCGTAGAAATCCCTAGATATGTGGACAATTTAGCGACTTCCTATTCGCAAATGCCTTCTAGAATGTACTCTGAAGCAGTAGCCAAGGAAGAAGCATTTAAACATGATTTATTGACTCGTAATGGCTCAGAAAATGTCTACCTTTTGCACGATGAGCTAGCAGAAATCATGGTGCGCGATGTGACTGTAGTACGCAATAACGAGGATCTCAAACAAGCCATCGAGAGCATTAAGAAAATTCGTGATCGATACCAACGTATTAAACTTGGCGATACAAATAACACATTAAATCAGACCTTGATTTTTGCAGCGCAATTTGATGCTATGATTGAACTTGCGCTTGTCATGGCTAAGGGAGCTCTTCTTCGTGATGAGCATAGAGGGGCACATTTCAAAGCAGCATTTCCCAAGAGAGACGATGTAAATTGGCTTAAAACCACCATCGCTACATTTAATTCTGGGAAAGATGAGCCTGAGATCAATTATCGGCCTGTTGATGTTCGCTATCACAAACCCATTCTGCGAGATTATGCTACAGCAAAAAAAATTCAACCTACATTAGAAAATGTTCCTGCAAACATTCCATTGCCGATTTAACTAAAGGACGATAATAAGAAGTTTATGAGTAAAACATTCATTCTTAAAATTTATCGAGGCATTCCAGGAAAGCAGTTTTGGGAAGAGTTTGAGCTTACATTGCGTCCCTTTCTTAATGTGATCTCTGCGTTAATGGAAATCCAAAGATGCCCAATCAATTGCAAAAAGGAAAAGGTAGCACCGGTCATCTATGAGTCGGGATGTTTAGAGGAAGTGTGTGGATCGTGCAGTATGTTGATCAATGGAAGACCGCGCCAAGCTTGTACGGCTCTTATTGAACCTCTTCTTAAGGCAGCTGGTAGTGGGGTTCTTACTCTAGCGCCCTTGAGTAAATTTCCTCTCATTCGAGATCTTCATGTACATCGACAGGGGATGTTCGAAAATCTAAAAAAAGTGCATGCCTGGATTGACGCTGAAGATTCTTATGATAGAGGGTTTGGTCCGCGTATTTCGCAAAACATGCAAGAAACAATGTATGCGCTTTCTACATGTATGACATGCGGATGTTGCAGCGAGGCTTGTCCTCAGGTAAATGCGGATTCGGCTTTTATGGGACCAGCTCCGATCTCACAGGTGCGGCTCTTTAATATGCATCCTGTGGGAAAACTACAAGCAGAGCCACGTACCCACGCCCTTATGGAAGAGGGCGGAATCAGTGAGTGTGGCAATGCTCAAAATTGTGTTGCTGTATGTCCTAAAGAAATTCCTCTTACTGAATCGATAGCCGTTATGGGAAGGGAAGTCACTCGCCAGGCTATGAGGGATTTATTTAGCTTGCCCGATGTGGACAATCGTTGAATCTATTTTCCGATCATTTTATGATCTTGGGTTCTGTCGTTTGGGATAACTTGTCATCGGATTGCTCTTCGACGATATTTTTAGCAAAGGGAGCACGAGGCTGGGAGAGAGTACAAAAAAGAGAAGCCAACGCTTCACACGTGTTTTGTTTTCCTAGGAAGCGCTCCCACCTTACTGACGAGGTTGATGATGCAGCTGACAGGCCCCTTACGACGGGTTTTTGCTAAATAAAATCATTTGCCTCTACCGAAAAAGTCCAGGGGCCTTAGGAGATGGGAAACCGGTAATGTCTAGTCTCTTTGGCCCCTGCGTGACCGGCTTCTCTAACCCAGGATAGAGAGCCAGTAAGCATTCTCTATAAGGTTCTTTTCATAAATCGTCAAAATAAAATTACAATAATTCCAGCCGGGTGGCTTGTCTATGCAGAGAACCTGACAGGTTTTCTTGTGCTAGGGCAAGATTCAAAGGTTGTAATAAAAATTTCTTGGACATTTCATGACGCAGTTGCTCGATAAGAACCGGTTGGGATGGTATATAATCGCAAAGGCGGCAGACGAAATCTTCATGGTTACGGTTTTGCCGATATGTAGGCGTTTTGGGAGGGTATTTGAGTAAATTCAATCGATCAGGGAGGTAATTCCATAAGAACGAGGTGTGGAGAAGCCAGCGATGTTTTTGTAGATATTGTGCATTGCCTCCGCATTTTCTCTTTTCAATCACGAAGTCGTTATCTCGTAGGTGAAATTCTGGATGTCCAAAAGCTGGAAAGAAAATGGTTTCAGCCCATCGCATAATGGATTCTGGCGTAGCGTGAGCAGGCTCTAATAGACTCCGATTTGCAATGAATGTCACAAAAAGCGTATGTTCATCGACAATCACTGTACCGCCTCCGCTAAAGCGGCGGATCACAGGGATAGCGTGTGTTTTTGATATTTCAGGGTCAACATGTTGCTCGATTTTACCTGAAATCCCCATCACAATCGAAGGGCGTTTTGAGCCCTCGCTAATGATAAAAATATTACGGTCATCAGTACGTAATAAAGCTTCTTCCAGCTTAAGCTGCTCAAAAATAGACCAGTCTTGTAAATGTAGATAATGGAACGTCATTGATGTTCGAGCTGTAGGATATCTTCTAGAGCGACAATCCGAAAGCGGATGCCTTGCGCAGAATTAAAACGAAATACCAGAAGACTCCCTTGCTCCATGAGATGAATATCGATGATATTGGTAACTGTTGAGCCGTCTTTCAATAAAAATTGTACCTTGCCAGACGTTTTTTCCTTACGGAGGATATCGAAAGCTTGCAAATAGTCCTGTGCTCGAGCCTTAGCCGCTATGGAATATTGTGTAAGGGCTTGGGGCGATTGGGCAGTAGGCGAAGAATCCTCAGCGTGAAGAGAGGAGACAACAAAAACAAAGGTCACCGGTAAACATAGATATCTAGATAATGATTTCATAATGATTCTCCTCTTCAGTGGATAAAAGAGCCGTTCGATTTCCCTTTTTTTTAGCAAATTCTAAAGCTCGGTTTGCGCTTTCGAAAAGACGTTCAAAAAGGGATTTTTCTGTAAGCAGTGGATGAGCACTGTCTTCATAGTGGACAAGGCCGACAGAAAACGTCAGACGTAGAGCCTCTCCACCAATGGAAAATGGGTATTCTCCAAGGTCTTGTCGGATAGCCTCTGCCATGGCCTTTCCTGCAGCTCCTGAAGTTTTCGGTAGAAGAATAAGAAAGGATCCATTTTTTTGCATAAAAAGCATATCTGAAGGACGCAATAGCTTTTGGATCATTGCGTGTATTAATTTAAGCAATTTATGCGTAGCGGTTTTTCCTTTTTTTTCAACAAGATGCTGTAGTTGGTCCTCTTCCAAAAGCAATAGACATACGGGAAGTCCCAATTTTTTTGTTTTTAAGAGCTCGCTAGAGAAGAGGCCCGAGGTGTAGTTATGTGATTTTTTAGTGATAGGCAGGGTTTGTTTTGGGCGAAGCTGTGCCATTTTTTTTTGCGTGCGCCTAGAAGCTAATGCCACGCTTAATCTTTGATGTATTTCAAGAGATTCTAGAGGTTCATTGAGAAAATCGGTATATCCAGCCTTTAAAGCCTTTTGCGTATAAACTTTTTTCAGACTTGTAGTGATCAGTAGCATCGGAATGTTTTTAAATGCAGGAAGCTTACGTACTGTCATGGCTAAAGAAAAAGGATCCGGTTCATGGAGGTGTTCATCTACAATAATAAGGTCGACTTCGTTTGATTGTAAAACATCTAGACTTTCTTCTCGACTATTTGCGAACAGTAAATAACAGTCTTTTTTTAAGTCTTTTTTTAAAAAAGCAATAATCATTCTATTAGTGCTGATGATCAAAACCATCGGCATCTCTATGGGAAACGGCATAGCGTGAGCACAATATAGTTGAGATCCTTGCATAACCCAGCACCTTCGTTAAAAATGCTCGTTTTGCGATCGTTCATTTTTTGCTCGCCCCTATGAAACGTCTCGTATATGTGGGCTCGCTCAAATCCGAAATCTCACTAAAACGAACCATTTTTTCAAAGGTGCTGAGTTATGCAGAAGTCTCTAGTTAGGCAGATGCTACCTTTTAAATAATTCTTTGTCGATTGTGACGAGCGTGAGTTGTACACAAAAAACAGATCCTTCCGAAGATTCTGTATGCATGGGTAAAAATTATCCTTAAAATCGACGGAGCCTTACCCTCGAAAAGGGTCTAATCTTTTGTGTTCGAGCGATAGGCTCTAAGAGCGACCATAAGAATAGATAGGTCCGCTGGAGAAACGCCACTAATACGAGACGCTTGTCCAAGGTGATCTGGCGTAAAACGACTTAACTTTTCACGCGCCTCATTACTCAAACCTGTGACAGAAGCATAGTTGAAATTACGAGGGATAAAGATATCATCGATGTTTTCGAGTTTTCGGATTTCGTTTTCTTGACGTTGAATATAGCCAGCATATTTAGCATGCAATTCGATTTGTTGGTTGGTTTCTGCGCCAAAGTCAAAGGCAAACTCGGGGAATTCTCTATGTAAAGTAGCATAATCCATTTCCGGGCGAGATAATAATTGAGATAGGGACACTGTCTTGCCATCATAATGGATAAATTTTTTATTTAAGATCTCAAGACCTCTATGCATCGCGAGCTTCTTATTCTCAAGCTTTTGATAACGTTTGTGTTCAATGAGACCTAACATATAACCATGATGCCTCAAGCGAAGATCGGCATTATCTTGACGGAGCAAGAGACGGTACTCTGCTCTACTTGTGAACATTCGATAGGGTTCATCGAGATCTTTAGAAATCAATTCATCGATCATCACACCGATATAAGCTTCTGAACGCTTGAGGGTAAAAGAAGGTTTACCGGCAGCTTTTAGGGCAGCGTTTATACCAGCAATAAGACCTTGGCCGGCAGCTTCTTCATAGCCTGTTGTTCCATTGATTTGCCCAGCAAAGAAAAGGCCTTCAGTGAGTTTAGTTTCAAGCGATGAATAGAGCTGACCGCTTTTGACATAGTCATACTCAATAGCATAAGCGGGTCGCATAATTTCTGCGCGTTCAAGCCCTTTGACGGTTTGAAGCATGTCGAACTGAACGTCAAAAGGTAAAGAGGAGGAGATGCCATTGACGTAAATTTCTTCTGTCCCGAGTCCTTCAGGTTCTAAGAAAAGTTGGTGCCGCTCCTTATCGGAAAAACGGACGACTTTATCTTCAATAGAAGGGCAATAACGAGGCCCTCGACCTGATATTTTTCCAGAATACATAGGCGATCTGGAAAGGTTAGCTAAAATGACCGCTTTGGTAGCTTCATTAGTATACGTGATATGGCAAGGGACTTGGGGCAATCCTGGCCCTTCAGGTTCATCAAAGGAGAAACGTACTCCGAGGTCGCCAGGCTGCTCTTCCATCACAGAAAAATCAACGCTGCGCCGATGGATACGCGGTGGTGTACCAGTTTTTAATCTGCCGAGTTTGAAGCCGAGGTCTTCTAAGCACTTTGACAATCCTATGGAAGGTTTATCTCCAGATCGACCTCCTTCATAATGTGTTTCGCCGATGTGCACCATGCCACGCATAAAAGTGCCAGAGGAGATAATTACAGTTGTCCCCTGATAAGCAATGCCTTCCAAAGTGGTGACGCCGCATACTTTTCCACTCTCTATAAGAAGGGATTCTGTAGTGCCTTGTTTAATAAATAGGTTGGGAGTGTTTTCAAGTCGACGTTTTACTGCCATTTGATAGGCAAATTTATCTGCCTGTGCACGCGGAGCCCAAACGGCTGGACCTTTAGAGGCATTGAGCATGCGGAACTGAATACCGGTTTCATCGGCTACCTTGCCCATCATGCCACCTAGGGCATCGATTTCCCGTACGATATGACCTTTGGCTGTCCCTCCAATAGCTGGATTACAACTCATTTTGGCAATCGTATCGAGGCTCATTGTTAACAAGAGCGTACGTGCACCCATTCGGGCAGCAGCATGCCCGGCCTCACAGCCAGCATGTCCAGCACCGACGACTATAACATCATACTGTTCAGGAAATGTCCACATATAGGGGGACGGACCAACCGATGAAGTTGATCCGTCAAAGTGTTATAAAGTTCTAGCGTTTTTTGTGGCGATCACGACGGCTGCGTTTTTTGCGTTTATGCTTTGCGATCTTGTATTTTCGTTTTTTTTTGACTGATGCCATGTCTTGTTCCATTGTTGCAGATGGGCATTGTAGAAGGATGCGAAGAAAAATTCAACCCGACTTTATCTCTTCGATGGAAATGCAAGGACAAACTGTGAACTTCTGGCAGCAAAATGGATCTCTTTATTAGAAATAAGGCATTAAAAATGACCAGAGGCAACTTGCGTAACAATAAAATTATTTAAAAACTAATGTGGGGTTTAGAAAAAAATTTCTAATTTTTGGCTATCAGCTCACAGAATCAGAAGAAAGAGACTTCTATATGCCGTGCTATGACGGTACAAATTAGGATGGTATGGTTTATCATCTGAGGGCTGCGAAGGGATCTTCCTCAGGTTTGCCACTAGGGGTTGGTAGAGAGGAGTAGTTGGCGAATTGGGCAAATTCTTTGCGGAAGCTTAGCTGAATTGAGCCGATGCCGCCATGGCGGTTCTTTGCTATGATGAGTTCTGCTTGTCCGGGTTTATCGTAAGGGTCGTAATATTCTCTGCGCATTAAGAACATGACAACGTCAGCATCTTGTTCGATAGATCCGGACTCTCGTAGATCGCTCATCATGGGACGGTGGCCGGCACGGTCTTCTACTTTACGAGATAGTTGAGAAAGGCAAACAATAGGGATATTGAGTTCACGCGCGAGATTTTTGAGCATACGTGAAATTTCTGAGATCTCATTTTGTCTATTTTCTGCAGATCTGGAAAAACCAGAGCCAGAGAGAAGTTGTAAGTAATCGATAATAAGCAACCCGACGCCAAAAGCTTCTTTCATGCGACGGGCTCGCGCGCGCAGATCGGTGATTTTTAGCCCTGGCTGATCATCAATGACCATGCTGAATTTTTGCATATGGTTCACTGCGGCAACAATTCTTTGATATTCTAAGCCAGTCAAGGACCCTGTTTTTATTTTGTCGGATTCCACTTCAGATTGCGAACAAATCAGGCGATGCAAAAGCTGTTCAGAACTCATTTCCAAAGAGAAAACCCCGACAGGCACATTTGACCGAAAGCAAATATTCTCTGCAATATTTAGGGCAAAAGCAGTTTTTCCCATTGCAGGACGAGCTGCAAGAATCAGTAAATTCGAATTACCAAGACCATTGATGGTTTTATCGAGATCGACAAAATGCGTTGGGATTCCCGTGATGAGTCCTTCTTGAGGACCTCTCTGCTGATAGAGTTCTTGCCTGTCTTGTAACTCTTTGAGATAGGGTTGTTGCGAAGAGGCCTTGGACCCGCTTAATAGATCCGAGATCAAGACCCCAGCACCGGGGTTAGCTACCTGGCCTATGATATAAAATTTTTGCTGAGCCTCATCTAGGGAAGCATGAACATCTTGGGGATCGCCTAGAGCTGCTTTTTCCACTTCTTGAGCAGCAAAGATCATCCTTCGTAAGATAGACTTTGAGCGAACAATGTCTACATATTCATCAATATAAGCAGAGGTTCCAACATATTGGGCGAGGCTGGCAACAAAGGCAACACCGCCAATGGACTGCAGCTTATTTTGTCGTTTAAGTTCTTCGCAAACGAGGTGAACGTCGGCTGGTTTGTCCTGTTTGTATGCAGATTTGAGGATCTGAAAGAGGATTTTATGTTCAGTAAAATAAAAATCACTGTCATCGAGTGTATCGGCGCCAATATTCAGGCTGTTGATGCTTGTTAACATGGAGCCAAG
This sequence comes from Simkania sp., assembly GCA_018333475.1. Lineage (GTDB taxonomy): Bacteria > Chlamydiota > Chlamydiia > Chlamydiales > Rhabdochlamydiaceae > JAGXTH01. The sequence continues at coordinate 29,746 of JAGXTH010000087.1, forward strand.
CACCATCATTTCCGACTCGCGAGAGTGTGGAGGAATAAGAGTCTTTGTTGCAGTATCGCTCACAAATACCTCATATAAAGAACAGGCCTCTCCAAGACTAAGGCCTCTTAAAACACGGAAAGAGAGGGATTTGAACCCTCGGTACCCGAAAAGGGTACGCGTCCTTAGCAGGGACGTGCCTTCGGCCACTCAGCCATCTTTCCACTTAGGCGAAAGTCTTTTCAATTCAAAAAGCGTAATCTGTCGGGGGTATTTAGGGCAACGGCCTTATTCTATAAAGTAGGTTTGCATAAGACGTTTTCCATTTAGGGCATTCCAGTGACTAGAATGGATGGACCCATCAGGGTTTTGTACAATAATGCAATGGACAGGTAAATATAGGTCTGTTGTGCGGCGGATCGTAAAATCTTGACCAAAGGCAGCCTTAGCAAGCCGCTGGATTTGGCCAAGAGAATAATGACGAGAAATGCGGTCGGCATGCTGCGTGGCTTGAGTGACAAGGCGTTCCTCAATCTTAGTCTCCGGGTACGTTTTTAAATTAGGGTGTTGCATATGTAAACGATAGCGATTGCCTGTTTGGACAATCAGTTTTTTTCGACGACAACTTTCAATCCAGCTATCTAATGTCTCATTTTCTACATGTAGAGCTTTAGAGAGACCTTCGCGATCGCAAGATCCCCCTTTTTTAGCTAGAACATTTAGGATATTAAATTCATGGCGTTCTGCATCTGCATTTAGACAATCACCAAAACCATGGGTTTTAAGCCAATTTTTAGTGTCGATCACCATTTCCCCATCAACCAAGTCCCATAGCACGATACCTTCCCTTGTTTCGTCATCAGAGTGGCGATATTTGATTTCCATGAGGAGGTAGGGATAAAATGTCAGTTTTGGTTCTAGGTATTTATGACGTGCTGTTTTAAGGAGCTCTCGACGGTGTGATTCCATGATTTGCGGTGCTGTAAAACGGACCTCTAGAGTTCGAAAGGATTGGGTATGTAAAAAATCCTCTACACGATCTCTAAGTTCTGGGCGCGTCGAGCTAAACCACCAGAAACCATAGATGGCAGCAGCAGCGGTAAAAAGGGTGAGTACAAATCGCATAAGTAATACAGGCTTTCACAAGCTTATATTACGTTCTCGAATTAAATTGCCAAGGACGTTGCGTAATTATTTTTTAGAGCGAAGAGAGTGTATGTCCAAAGGCATTCAAAAATAGGCCCTAGTTTCACTGATATCCCTATTTTGGAAGCTATCTCCATTGCCGTTAACTTGTAGAGGTATTGCTTCGGCATCGGATATAGGTAATTTTTCAGGCCATCTTGCAGACGATCTGAAAAATTACCTGTTCCTGGGCTTCTTGAAGGTTTAAGTCGTACATGCGTGGCACATTTTTGTGCAACAAACTGAAAACGAGCCGATTGCGAATTTCTTAGGGGTGGTAAGCGTCAAAGTCTGGAGATAGTCTTTGCATCATACTTAAAGCGAGTCATTTACAAAGTTAATTTTAACCAGGATAGTTATGTGATTTCCTGCAAAGCGTTTTTAATACACTTATATTAAACAGCTTGCCGTCATTTATAATTCAATTAAATTAGTATATTCAATATTTATATAAATATACAATTTATTTTGCAAATTAATAATTTTGCATGATACCATCGTAATATAAACTAATTTATTTTTAGGATAACCAATGTCTATTACACAACGAATTAACTTTGCTACTGATGCGGTAGATGGGGGAATAAACAACGCCTTTATGTTTTCTGGCGGCTCGGCTATCGCGGCGACAGTATCGCACGGCACCGTGATAGCCGCAACAGCAAGCATGGCAGCTCCTGTTGTTGTGGCAACAGCGACTGTTGCTGGAGCGATGATTGGAACATGGAGGGCCACTACAACTGCGCGTGATATCCACGAAACCCTTCGAGAGAAAAAATTTGCAAACCTTGGACATCAGGTTCCATTTCTCTTGAGTCATTTAACAAGTATCCCAACCTTCGGGATGATGGGCCTACTAAATCTAGCGCACTTTGTTGCAGCCGTAGCTCCAGCCAGCACAGCCAATACAACTCTTGCTGTGGGGGCTGGCCTGGTAGCTCCACTGGCACCGTTACTTGGGATTACATTTTCGACACTCATGGGAATCGGCTCTTCCGTACTTGCAGCAAGAAGTTATACAGCGCGAAGAGCGTTGCTTGCAGGGAGCGCAGACAACATGGACGTTACAAAGATCAAGGAACTCATAAAAACGACCCCTTTTGCCTTTAGTGCAAGCCTCCGTAAGGTAGCAGATGAGTTGCCCGCTGACTTCGATCGGTCTAAACTGATTGACGTTGCTAAAAAAGATAATGCGAAACAAATCAAAAAATATCTCATTATTACAGCAGTAGCACTCACTATGATTGCGGCATTCGCCCTGATGATTGCATTTCCTCCAGGGATAGCAGCAGTAGCTATAATTAGCGGAATTCTTTTTATCGCTATAGGAACCACAGGTCTCTATCTAAATCCATTGAGACAAAATGATGAAAAATACGAAGCGAAACTCAGAGAAGCACTGGCAGCACCCCGGGATGATGCGGTTGAGAACGTGCGTGTTCTCCAAGGGCCCGAGACTGATTCTTTGGCGCTTTTGAGTAACCATTCTACAGATGATTACACATAGAGATTTCCAAAGCGTGCCACCTTGATGGCACCAATACTGTAAGTGATGCTAATTCAGTCGGAACGCCCCCTAGTGAACGTTTACGGATGTACTGGATCTGAAATTCGTTAACAGGGCCATGTCATAATTCAGTTGCGCTAATAGATTTATAAAATACTTCTTTTGGGGTTTGATAATGGGTGCCACGAATTTAATTGTTATCTTAAAGATTGTTAATACCAAACGCAATAAATAATTTCATATTTGAGCTGCGTGAAAGCTGTCGACAAATTGACG
>JAGXTH010000088.1 GCA_018333475.1 Simkania sp.
AAGGACAGTTCAGGTGAAAGGACCTGTTAAGGTGTATTGCCATCTAATGTTTGGAATACTGGCGCTAACTGCTGACCAGTTGCTACGATTGTATATGTAGCGATGTCGAAAAGAGGAAAGGACTCATGAGCGAGAACTGAAAGGATGCAGCTGCCCGCAAGAGGGCATTTTTGGCGAGAAAAACAGAGATCTTGTCGCATTTTGGCTGAAAATGGAAATGACAAGCGAATCAGAGGGACCATTTTACATTACAAAACCCGACGAAGGAGGGTTTTGCAATCGGTTCGAGCTCTAATAGTTCGCCTAAGCGGATGTGGTATATCTTTCCAAAAAATTCCTATTGCCTATAATCAGCTTTAAGAGAATGGTCGCTATATTCACGTGGATGTAGAGGATTATTTTTTGGGCATTGGAGGTCGTTATAAAACTCAGATTCCATCGTTTTCTGGACGTTGAATCCTGGGTTTTGCAACGGTCTCATTGGCTTGTTCTATATTGAGTAGCCAATAGGAGGACTGTATGCGTGTAGACGTTCGTACTGAAGTCATTCGGAGCAATTTGGAATTGCTTAGGTATCTTATTGGCAATGCTCAGAAGAATCGTAACATTAAGGAAATTGAAGCCTTTGTCGAAAAGAACACCGGTGGATTAGTAGTATCCAAAAAAAGAACCCCAAATAAGGAGCAGTGGAAGCAGATCAGCATTCGATGGGTAGAAGACTCGTCTCCGGAAGGCGGTACTTTTGAAGTTTATGAACAAACGCAAGAGGGCAAAACGGGCTTTGCCTTTGATGGGCTGACAAAAGAAGCCTGCCAGGCATTAGCTGATACCATCCACACAGTTAACCGTTTCTTTTCTAAAGAATTTTGCAAAAGGGGAGTTGAAGAAGCCGTTTCCAAACTAACAAAGGCGCATTTTATTTCTCCTGGGAGTGAAATGCTCGATGCGACCTTTCACGATGTTGATCGTGAAACTGTAGAGAGCCTATTAGCGGAGCATAGTCAAGGCACTTTCTTATTTCGAGCCGACTCCTTTGCCCAGATCTTAGGAGAGGAACTTTCCAAGAGATTTGAAGAACCCATTGACTGTTTTACTCTGACATTTGTTGGGGAGAAGGGTAAAATTATCGACTATACGGTCGTCGATCGATCTGGAAAATTTCAGCTGTACAATGATGACCCGCTCCTGGACAATCCATGTTTTGAATCTATTCATGATTTACTCAAGCATCTAGATGAGTTTTGCAAAACACCGTTAAAAAGAAAAAAATAGCCAGCTGGAGAAATCCCTGTGCGCTCCTTTTTGCTTAGTATAGCTCTTTTAACGACTCCTCTGATTGCGGAGGACTATCAACCTAAGGATTATTCTTATCTTTTGGGGATGAAAGGGTTTGATGATGCCTTGCTCAAACTGCACTTTCAACTCTATCAGGGATATGTCAAACAAGTGAATCTGCTCTCTGATGCTTTAAAAAAATTCCCCAATAGCACCCCACTAGATACGTATGAATTTGGAGCGCTTAAAAGAAGGTTTGGTTGGGAATTCGATGGCATGCGGTTGCACGAATTATACTTCGATAACCTGGGGGGAAAGGGAAGCCTTCCTAATCCAAAATCCTCGTTTATGGAAAGTGTGACTACGCAGTTTGGCTCTTTTGGCCAGTGGAAACAAGATTTTGTAGCTACTGCATTGATGAGGGGGATTGGTTGGGTGATTCTTTACCGGGAAAAGCAAACTGACCGCCTATTTAACGCCTGGATCGACCAGCACGATGTAGGGCACCTTGCGACATTAAAGCCTATCATTGTGCTGGATGTGTGGGAACATGCCTACTTGACTCAGTACGGGTTGAATAGAGCGGATTATGTTGAAGCTTTCATGAATAACATCAATTGGGCCGTTGTTGACCAGCGGCTGAAACAGTTATGATTCCTTCCGAGTGTTTACAGCTTATCGTTACACTAGTGCCCGCAGAAGATGCCTGTATAGCACGACTTTGTACTTATGAGTACGCAGGTAACTCTTGGCATAGAGTTTTTGGTCCTTGTCCTGTAGTCATTGGGCGTTCTGGCCTAACATGGGATAAAAAAGAAGGGGATGGGAAGACCCCATCAGGGGTGTTTCCCCTTTTACAAGTGTTTGGTCGTAAAGAACACAAGACGCAGACGATGCCATTTATTGAGGTGCATCATGCGCTTGAGGCCATTGATGATCCTTCTTCTATGTACTACAATCAAATCATCGATCGCAACACTGTAACCCAAGTGGATTGGAAGAGCTCAGAGAAAATGGCTGAAGTGGGCGATTTGTATGATCTAGGAGTGGTCGTAGGGTATAATACCCCATCTCCTGTGGCAGGGAAAGGTTCTTGTATCTTTTTACATAACTGGCGATCGGCTTCGCAAGGGACGGCTGGTTGTACAGCCATGTCTCCAGAGGTGTTGCGCAGGTGCGTTTTTTTGTTAGATAAAACCAAGAATCCTCATATCGTGCAGGTATCAGCTCAAGAAGCGTGGCGTCTACCTGTAGAGGCTCGCAGCCCATAAACTTGTATGATAAGAGTCACTAAACTCAATAAGGCCATCAGTCCGGCGGGCATAAAGGAAAAAGAAAGAAAAAAACGGTAAGTAAAAAATCCATCGAGAATCAAGACTGTCATCAAAGCTAAAATAGCAAAACTTTTTTTGCATAGTAGAGTGCCAATCCCTCCAGTCAGCAAGAGAACCCCGAAGATGAGCCCAGAGATGATCGAAGCTGGGCTTCCAGCCTTAACATAACCAATGACCCCACCCAAGCAAACCATCACAGCTAAGAGAATCGTTACCCAACCTGCTTTTTTCATAAATCGTATTTGAGTTGAAAATTGTAAAAAATAAGGTTATAATAATGGGCAGTTATGAAACTAGATAAAAAAAATATAGATATTGAGATGACCCTATCGGCTGGAGAGGGTGTACTTAGCCAGAAAAGAGAAGAGAAGGGGTTTTTTCATAGGCTGTATCAGTGGGCTTGTGAAAAAGTACATTCCCGTTTTGCTCCCCTATGGCTTGGGCTCATTTTTATCCTAGAAATTGTATTGATCATTCCCCTAGATGCAGTGCTTGTGCTCTATTGTTTACAGAAAAAAGAGAAAAGGCACCTCTTTGTAGCCATTGCTACAATAGGTTCTGTTTTGAGTGGGGTCATAGGATATCTCCTAGGGTGGTTTCTGTGGGACCTCATTGGCCCCTATGTCATTGGACATTTCATATCCCAAGAGTTTTTTACCAGGTTAACAGAGCACTATGCTCATGATGAAGCATTGGCCATCATGATTGGGAGCTTTTTACCGATTCCTTTTAAAGCCATTTCCCTTTCTGCGGGCTTTTGCCAAATTCCTTTTTGGACCTTTGTATTCAGTGTGTTAGCAGCTAGAGCTGTCCGTTTTTTTCTTATTGCTAAAGCTGTACAACGATGGAAGGACAAAATCACTGCCTTCATTGACCGTCACTTTTCAAGCCTTATGGTAGCTGTAGGTGCTAAGGTGGCCCTTACTATCGTCTTTTTTTTCATGCTTAGCCGTTAAAAATCCTCTATGCAGACATTAAAGCCCTCAGAATTAGCTTTGGCAGCGGAGCACCTCCTTCAGGCGGAGCTTGTGGCCTTTCCGACAGAGACGGTATATGGGTTGGGCGCCCCTATTTTTAACGACAAAGCCATCTCCAAGATTTTCACTGCTAAAAATCGTCCGGCCGATAATCCCTTGATCGCGCACATTGCCAACATAAGCGACGTGGAGAGAATCGCCATCAATATTCCCCAAGAGTTTTACCAACTAGCTAGTGTGTTTTGGCCAGGGTCTCTTTCGATTCTTCTAGAAGCACATTCAGACGTACCCCTCATTGCTAGAGCAGGGTTACCTACCATTGCAGTTAGGATGCCTGCACATCCTCTTGCTTTATCGTTGATCACTTTAGTGGGTCAACCCCTCGTTGCACCATCAGCGAATCTCTCTGGAAAACCAAGTGCCACCTCTGTTGAGCATGTTTTGGAAGATTTTACAGGAAAGATTGCTGCTGTGGTCGATGGCGGGGATTGTCAAGGTGGGTTAGAGTCTACAGTCTTATCCTTACAAAATAGACAGCAACCGGTAGTGCTTCGTCCTGGCGCTATTACATGCAAGCAGATCGCGGAGGTATTAGGGTGTCCAGTACGGTTGTCTACAGAAGGTGTCGCCCTTAGTCCAGGGATGAAATACCGACATTATGCTCCCAAAGCGCCTATTCAATTAGTTTTCGATGAGATCTCTTTAATAAGGCATTTAGAGGAATCGTCAAAGCGTAGAGTAGTTCTTCGGCAACACGACGGCTCTCTCAGCTCCCAGCGGTTTTATGCTGCATTGCGAAGGGCTGATAGAGAAAGTACAGAGGAAATTCTCATTCTTTGCGATGAAAAGACCAGAAACGATGAAGCTCTATGGAATCGGATTCTTAAGGCATCCGGGCATTCTTAAATAAAAGAGAGTTATCAAAAACACTAATCAGTATGATTGTAAAAGTTCTCTCTGTAATCCTCTTCTCTGTTCTTTGCTTACATAGTGACTTATATTCAGAGAGCCCTGAGGAAAATTCTACAGAATATGTTCCTCTATTCGCTGGAACTATGCTGGCTATTTATTCAGAAAATATTGACCCAGGGCATGTGGCTGTTCAGTCTTATTTATTTAAAACGAGACAGCCTGGCACATATGATAAAAATTGGTCATTTAAACGACAGAAAACAATTGAAGAACTGTCGCTTCTTGTCCTGATTGATGCAGGAATTACTCACTACTTAGACATTACACTATTTTTAGGTGGCTATTATAACCGTATTGGACATAGACATTCTTTTTTGTATGAAGATACCCAAGCTTTTTTAGGATTTCAAGTACTACGAGATCAGAAAGAATCTTGGATCCCAGACTTTAGGTTATTATTAGGAGAGAGCTTTCCCACTGGAAAATATAAACATTTGGATCCTAAGAAAATGTTAAGCGACAACTCCGGCTCTGGATCTTATGAAACCTCTTTAATTTTGGCTTTAGGGAAGATGTGTTATGCTTTTCCCAAGCACCCATTGAATTTCAATCTTAACTTGGCACAGTACTTTGCTTTCATAACAAACGTTAAGGGCTTTAATGCCTATGGTGGTTCTGCAGACACTAATGGGAAAGTGAAGCCTGGTAATGAATTTTTCATTAATGCAGCAATAGAATGGAGTTTAACTCGTAACTGGGTCCTAGGGACAGACATAAGGTATCTCCATCAGAATAGATCTGTGTTTTCCGGTAAAAAAGGCAACCTTGCTGATGGTACAAGCGCCTTTGTAGGGCTGCCATCTTCCGAGCTGATTAGCTTAGCACCATGCTTGGAGTACAACTATAATGAGGATTTTGGAGTTTTGGTTGGAGTTTGGTTTACAGTGGCTGGAAGAAATGCTGAGAACTTTTTAAGTGGCGTAGCAAGTGTGTATTATGAATTTTAGGAAGCGGGGGAGTATACACTTAAATACATTAAAAAGTGACAGTTGTTAAACGTTGTCAAAAAACCAAATTTTCAAGGTGTACAGGCTTGTTGGAACAAAGCTAGCTACAGAGATTTTTTAGCGACAACTGTTGGAAATACGCCGTATGTATCATAGTGTATCTCAATAATTGAAAATCCAGCTTCTTTGAACTCGCTTTCAATTTCTTCATGTTTTCTGTAATTTCTCCACTTCAAATCTAGAATGTCTTCGTAGAGAACTTTTTCTAGAAACAGATCTTCTGAAGGAATATCGTCTATATTCCACTCCGAAGGATCTTTAAGAACAGAAGTGATCAATAGACCACCAGGTTTCAAAGCCTGGTAAAACCTGCGATACAGGTCTAGAACTTTAGACCTATCTCGTTCATATACATTCAGGCCACTACTGGTGATGAGGTCGAGTGTTGATGAAAGATTCAGTTGCCAGGCATCATCTTGAAGAAGTTCCAGATTATGTAAAAGACCCATCTCTTTTGCTAGTGCTTCGGCATAAAACAAAGATTCTGCATCGATATCGATTCCTAAGAATTTAACGTGCGAAACATCTGAAAAGTCCAATGTCAATAGATCTCGCATTATACCACAAGGGATCGAGGCTAAAACCATGTGGTTTTGTAGAGTATCTTGAGTCAGTTTCTGAAAAAGCTCAAAACGCTTCTGAGAGGCGGTAGTGACAAGAGAACGGTTTAGAATAAAATCTTCGAGGTCGGTAAAAGGTTTTCCTTCAGAATTCAGACCGGATAATCGTCCTTGTTTAGGATGTGACATGAGGTAGTCTGTCCAAAATCCACTGGCACCTCTTCGTTCTAAAATATACTGACCAAAAGGGAATAGGGTTAGTGCATCAACAAGAGCTAACTGTTGTTTTATGGAAACATGGGGTAGGTCTCCTCTCGCCGAGATTTTTTCTTTGAGAGATGCCACGATTTTGTCCAGAGAAGCTTCTTGATTGCTTGGTATTAAATGGTTTGAGACTAGTGGGTTAGATGCCTGTTTTTGATGGTAAGGCGTAGAAAACTCGCTCTTTGGCAAGCTAGGATAATCAGGATAGGGCATTGGCTAGCCTTATAGTTTGGGTTGAGTAGTGATGGAGAGTTTTTTATCGATGTGCTGTAAAGCAGCAATGAAGCGTTCATTATTTTGTGTCGTGCCTAAGGAAATTCTCAAAGTATTAGGGACGACCCTTGAAGTGTCTTTAACAAGGAAACCCAGTGAATATAATTCATGGAACACTTGTTTTGCATTAGTGAATTGCACGAGAACAAAATTTGTTTCACTGGGATAGACATGTAGGCAGATGGATAAGGCTTGCATTTGCTCTGTTAGATATTGCATGTCTTTTTTAGCGATAGATCGAATCTCGAGAATGTTTTGCATTTGATTCAAGGATCCCTTTAAAATCTCCTGTGTATGTGCAGGGAAGTTATAAGGGGTGAGGAGTTTTTTTAGGGTATGGATTGTCATTGGATCTCCGAGAACAACACCGCAACGAATGCCTGCTAACCCCCAGATCTTTGAGAAAGAACGCAAGATGACCAAATTAGGGAAGGCATCGATATACGGTGTAAAGGAGAGGTGATCTGCATATTCTATATAGGCCTCATCGATAACGACAATCGATTGTGTATTTTGTAGCAAGGCGAGAATATCTTCGGCGCATGGTATAGAGCCAACTGGATTATTAGGTGAGGGGATAAACAGAAGCTTCGGAGATTCTACAGATACTTTCTCCGTATTAATTCTGTCATAATGACGCCCGATAAGCGGTATATCAATCACTGGAGTGTTTTGACATAAGGAACAGTACGCATAGAGAGGAAAGGTGGGACTGAAAATACACACTTTATCAAGCGCTGGCTCGCAAAATGTCCTAATTAGAAGATCAATAGCTGTTGAAGCTGATATAAAAAGCAGATGTGAGGGGGTTAGAAAAGATAGTGATGAAACATCTCCCTGTTTGCAGCAATGTTCTTGCTTTAAAAAGTGGATATACGTTTCAGAGAGTTGAGGGTTGTCATCGAGGGGGTAATGTTGATAGGGACTATCTGCATAGTAGTTAATATTTGAATCTAAGATGCAATTTTTTTCAGTATGCCAGGTTTTTTCTGGCATTCCTGAGACCGTACATTGGTTATCCAGCAGATGCTTTCTAGCTAAAGGATGGATCTTTGTCATAGAGGCACTTGAGGAATCCAATTTGCAGTTATTTCTGGAAGGATCCATAAACGTAATCAATCAAAACAATGAGTTCATTATGAGTTTCGACTAATTCAAAATAATTACGAATGTCCTCGAAAGTTTCCCATGGATTTTGATTGAGGTTGTGGACGAGTTGAAAGAATTCCCCTACGCTTGCTTGATTCTTAAAACAGAAAGCGACTTTTTTTCTCTCGATAGAGACTCTGGTGAAACCACCGAAACGAGCGAGGTTGATGAAGCGAGACTCAGAAGCAAAAAGGCCTTGATGGCCCGTAGATGTCATGTAATGTACTTTTTCGTCAAAATAACGTTGCATGGAAGAGTTATCTTCAAAGTCACCAAGGCAAAGAATGCCATCAGCGGTTAATTTTTGATGCATTGCCTTAAAAAAGGTCACTTGGTCTTCGATATGGTGGAATCCTCCTAGGCCTATGATCGCATCAAATTGGTCATTTTCAACACTCGGAAACTGCATATTCGATTCGAGGATATAATGAATATAGGGGTGGTGTTTGCATTTTTCAGCATTTATTTTTAAGACTTCCTCGGAAACGTCTTGTACAGTGATATCTCCATCTGTGACAATATCGGCTATTTTTTTAGTAAGAAATCCAGTTCCTCCGCTGATCTCTAATACGCGACTACTTGGTTGTAGTTTACTGTTATTCAGTAGCCAGGTGTGATCCAATCTACAATCAGGGTATTTAGATAATGCTGACTCGTAATAATTTCCAATGACATCGAAGCGGTTATTATTCATAAACATCCTGAATTGTTATTTTGTTAGTGGTTTTAAAATCCATAAGTAGCTGTTAGGGATTTGTTTTAATGCTTTTTCCTTCAAAATTTGATAACCGGAGTTTTTAAACAAGCTTAAGGTTTCATCATAGGTTCTGACAGGTATACCAAGAAGAGCATGAATAAAATCAAAACCTGGTAAGAAGGAGAGCTCTTTTTCTGTATGTGCGACAGAATCAATATAGAAAAAATACCGCATGTTTGGGAAGTGCTCTAAGTAGGATTTAAGAACGCGAATGCATTGTTTGCCAGGAGTAATATCGTGCATAGCAAAACAGTGCATTAAGACTTCAACATCTTCATATTTTCCTGTGACTTTTGCGATATCACCCTTAATAAGTTTCACTGGGGATTTTTTTCCCAAAGATTCTCTGGCTAATTTTAGGGCATCGTCATTCAATTCAATACCTAGCCCTTTTAAGCCGGTTTTTTTGCATATCTTGAGTAAACTGGCTGCAGATCCACAGCCAAGATCGCATATAGTACCTTGAATCGATAATTTTTTGAGTTCGTTAAAAACCACAGGATCAACGCCCTGTTCAGCAATTGCGATAGAAGCTGAGGCTATGGATCTGCCATTAATCAGAGATTCTGGATGTAGAGAGCGGTTTTTATAGATATTGAGATAATTAGCGAGTAATAAGCCATATCCATCATGAATCAGTTCAATAGTTCCAACATTTTTGTAAATTTCTCTTCCTAGTTTCGAAAGTTTGTATAGAGAACCTGATTTTTTTAAGATTTGATAATTTTTTAAGGTCTGTAGAGATGTTTTGATCAGGTCTGGGTGGCTAGAAGAAGCGATGAATTCCTCAGTAATTTCTTTGGATTCAATAATACTTTTGATTACTCCGAATTTATAAAGAATAGAAAAGGCACAGCAAGCAATATTTGACGAAATAAATATAAGAGGGTCACTATTACATAGTCTGTTCTTTTGCATGATTTCCTTTATTTAACATGAAAAACATGACGCCTGCGATAATAATAATGGAAGTGGATAATAAATAGATAGAATTAATACTGATATGTTTTGTGAAATTAATAATTGAAAAAGCTGATATTAGAGCTAGAGTGTCTGTAGAATCAATAAGTCCGAAGATTTTTCCATAATCATGGGAAGAATGGTACTTAGAAACAAAAGAAAAAAGACTAGGTGTAAATAGCGCATAACCATAGGCATACCCCATAGCTCCGATCATAGAAATCCATACAAGCCAGGATTCCACCAGTCCAAAAAAATATAAAATGGATAAAAATCCAACAGAAATAAATGAAATCCAAAATCCACGGATAACATTTTTTATATCAGATGCTCTTGAGTATTTTAAAGCAGCTGTTCCTATAAAGTATGCTATTCCAAATTTAATTGGAATGTATCTAAAAAAGGAGTGATTAGTTCCAGCTTCATCTCGCAAGAATATCTGATAAAATGAGGTTTCAACAAAAAAGAATCCAAATAAAGCAAGAAGAAAAGTTTTATTTTTAAGGAATTTTTGATAGATAGTAGAGCATTCAGTTTTTATAGAAAATTTTTCCGAAGTAGAATGAGTTGTTTTTTTTGGTAGTAGTGAACATAGAATGCATGCTGATGAAACTATAATAACAGTAAGAATAAAGGCAGAAGAGTCCGATAAGTAGTTGTCGAGATGTAATGGACCAAAAGATCCCAGAGCTATAGCGGCAATTGCTATGGATAAGATAAAACGAAAGTTTTTAGCATGTGTTAGATCACCTAAGGCTGCAAGAGCCATGGGCATTACATTTCCGCCAACACCAAGAAATACTATGAAGAGAGAGATGAAAAATAGTTTATATTTCCAATAAGATAAAACAAAAAAACACAAGCTAATTAAAATTATAACAAATCCAAATAAAATGCTTTTTTTTCGTGAATAATAATCTGATAATCCAGCCTGGACTGTTGCAAAGACTATTTGTAGAATAGATAGAGGATATATAATATAATTCGGGTTGATAGAAACCGAAGAAAGGTGAATTAGATTCACATCTACAGTTTCGGATGTAACTAAAAAGAAAAGGAGAAGTAGCAATATCGACGATCTTTTCATAAATCTTTCCTCGCCTGAGCAGTGTTTCACCAGGGGTGATTATGCCTCGGTGACCTATTTTTTAATGAATGGAAACTGTCAAAAAACTGTTTTAGAAATAGATGCACGAAGAAGCTCACCAAAGCGGGTGCTCTAGAAAAGACCATTTTTTTCTTGCAGAGGCAGTCGTCGTAACCTCATTCAGCCACGCGTTACTTAAGGGGTTTTAGTATGTCAGTCAATATGTCAGGACCGGGGGATGTTATCTTTCCAATAAAACACAGAGCAGAATCTTACTCCACAGATCCTGAAAATCTTGTAAAGAGGGCAAAAATTGGTGAGATACTGACTTTTGAGCCAAAAGAGATTGCAAGTTCTGAGGTAGTTAATGAGGGTGTATCTGATCACGGGCCGAAGATCGATCCGTTAGAACAGTGGTGCAGACGATTGAAAGGGAAGCAACAACTATTTTTTTGCCCTCTATCGCTAAAAGAATGCTCGGGGGAGAAATGGTTATACATGTGGGGAATATGGGAATATAAGGCTACTCAGCGATGTGTAGTAGGATATTTTACGCAATTCAAGAAAGAGGGATCTTGGGACACGATCAAAACGACCTCTAGTGTACAGTTTTTTGAAAACACCGTCAGACCATTTATCGCAAGATGTGAGTCCTTTAAATCTAGATACGATAAAACTCGTGAAGCTCTATACAAGGGGTATGTTTCCTTGAGGACTTTTTATGAGATGAAGAAACAGCCTTTTGGAGAGGAGGATATTGAGGAACTAAAAGGCCTTTTTTTGCAGCAGCGTAATCTTATCCGTTCTGTGCGCAGAAACTTGCTGTCCGATTTTGAAGAAGTCAGTGCGGGCATTGAGAAGCTAGGATCGAAATATGCTTCGATGAAATCGATGCAACGGCAGCTGGAAAATGAGCAGGTAGAAGACGTTCTTTTTATCGATCTTTTAGGGGATCATCATCAGGTGATTTCGAAACGAGTTCCTGAATTTAAGCTAGTAGAACAGGCATGGGTTCAGTATAGACAATTTATTGTAAGCTCTATGGAAGACCTGCACGCTTATTTGCAAAAGTCCCTAACAGCCACTTCTCAGATCCAAGCCTTCTATCTAGAAGGGGAACAGATTGTTAAGAGCTTTAAGGCTTAATCACAGTGAGCTAATTTTAATCCAATGATCCCGATAACGATCAGGAAAATAGAGATTAGGCGAACGATGTGATAAGAGTCCCCAAAAAAGAGGATACCACATAGTACAGTGCCTGCAGCACCAATGCCAGCCCATACTGCATAGGCTGTCCCTACGGGGATTGTTTTCATCGATTGGGAAACGGAAAAAAAACTCAGTACAATAAAAATGACCGTAATAATGCTAGGGACGAGGCGTGAAAAGCCCTGGCTATATTTTAGAGCAATGGTAAAGCAGATTTCAAAAAAACCGGCCAGAAGTAAAAAAACCCATGCAATAGACATGCTGTTCTCACGTGGTCAGACTCACACAAATATCATATAAAGATGTAAGAGCCTTCTTACGCCAGATTAAGCGAGCGTGGCAATAAACTCAAGAAAGCTCTAGGGGCAAGCTAGGGCTAGGACTTTAAAAGTTTAACAACAGGGTTTCGTCTTCATTTTTCTTCGTATTAAGGGCGATTTTGGGTGAATTTATCCAGAATCTCCAAAGCTCAGTCTCAAAATGTGATTTTTAAGGAAAATTTAGGACAAAAGAGGCGTGTGCATCATTGAGGATTAACAAGGGGTTCTTTAAACAGGGTGGATTTTGACATCCCATCTCCTGAAAACAAGGGGTCTCATAGATGGGGTTTACTTAGACTCGATGATCAGAGAACGCTTCGTTTCAATAGAGCTCTTTCGAAACTACGCTTCAGTCGATTTTCACAGTCCCTTATGCAAGATAACCGCCTTCCGAAGCTGTAGTTTCGGAAAGCAGCTATAAAAGGTGTTATTCATCGTGTGTCGAGAAGGGAATGTGAAGTTTTGCAGACAATCTGCGGTGTGGGGCAAGTGTGTGCTGTGTTGCTGCATAAAGGCGTAGATACTGATCTATCGGAGCTGGGCTAGAATCTGGAGTTTCTGTCCAGCTAGACCTTGCAGCAATATCCATAACGTAGCGCATTTTGGCCTCTTTTTCCTCATCTGAGAGAGAGCGATAAAATTCCATTGCTTCACCGATAGTATCAACAAAAGCTCTCATTTGTGGAAGCTTGTGCCAGTCATAATAGCCCCCAATCCTTGGGCATAAGAAGGCTGTTACTCTACTTCGATCTCCTCGTGCGCTCTTAAGAGTCGTTTCTGTATCGACCAGGCCACCGGTCTCCGTAGCAACTGTAAGGGGTGTACCGTAGCGTTTAGCTTCCCCTTGGGTGAGTCCGCAAGGCTCAAATTTAGAGGGCATGAGGAAGATGTCGGTAGCTGCTCTTAATAAAGAGCCTATACCTGGTATTTCACCGTCGCCTTGCTGGTATTTACGTACTCTTGCACCGCTAGTTTTGTGCGCCACCCATTCATCAAAGATAAAGGTAGCTCCACTATTGCCCCATTTATGTCTGATCTGTTGTCTTGCTTTAAAAACAAAGGCTTTAGTTGTAGGATCCATGTCATTTCCGCCCATGCCAATCCCGATAAATTGCCCTCCCTCAGCGATGATCTTATCAACCATGGGCTCCAAGAGGTCTAGACCTTTCTGATCAACTAGGCGTCCTATATAAAAGAATAGTGGTTTAGTTAGATCTAGGTGGACATCTGGCATGTAAAGATCAAACCATTTCTGCAGCTGTGCTTTGATGAGCTGTTTTTTCTCGAGGATATTTGGAGTGTCCATTCCGTAGCAAAGGCCCATAGGATCAGCTTCCAGAGGTTTTTTCCCTGTAATGGGGTCAACCCAATTTCTCAAGGAGGCATCCATGGAAGGATCGTGGTTGGCTGTATTGTTGCCATTGACGATGCCACTAAGGCGGCCGCTTTGCGCCACATACCGTAGACGTGGATCAATACCAAATCCGAGTTGTGGAGTCTGGATCTCTTTGGCATAGTTACGAGAAACAGTCACCACTTGTCGGTGGCTTAAAATCCCCTCAACAACAGTATTGAGCCCTCTTTCTCTTTGGCTTGGAGAATAGGTTGCTCCTTTACGTAGATTTGACCATTCCAGTGTAGGGACACTAATCCGCGGTTGATAACCTTCTCCGCAATTATGGATTGTATATAAGCTAGGAAGCTCTCTCTTTGGATAGCGAGATTCTAATCCTTGAGCGACAAGAGACGTTGTCCAGTCATTGGCCTGAAAAAGATCAATTTTTCTTCTGCCGTGCTTATCCTCTACATTCATTTGGTTGAGTAATTCAACAGCTGCAGATTGGAAGTAGGCAAACCGTCGTTGCTCGTCGCTACCTCCATACCCCTCTTTAAACCATTTTTTGTTTTGAGGCTTAATCATATAAAAGCGCACATTCTTAGCCCACTCCTCGTCCGCAGGTTTTAAGCCAAAGAGTTTCATCGCTGCTTGGTGTTCGAGCTTTAATTTTAATACTGTACAACGTTGTTTATCCTTAGTGCCGTCGAGAATTGTATATTCAGGTTTTTCTACAATGGCTGACAGAAGGTCTGGTGGAAGAAGATCGTGGTAGTAGGGCATGATGACTTTAGCGGTTTGCCCTTTTTCAGCAAGAGCCTTCACTAGACCGTGAACGGCTTGGGCTAACCCACCAGAGTCATACAGTTTTGCATATTCTGGAGTAAGAATGGCAACTTTTTGCTTGTGTCGCAAGCTATCTGTAATTTGTTCAAGGAGAGTCAGATCTTGTAAAAATCGTTCCACTCCCACGGCATCTATGACCTCTTCACTAGAGTCAGATCCTTCTGGAATGTTTACGATTTTTCCTCGGGCATCTAGGGCTTGGATGTGTTCAAGAATCGTAGGTTCGCATTCTTGTCTTGTTTTGCGAATGAGCGCAGCCAACGGGGATAGAGCTTCAGTTTCAGCATCACCGGCAGGAGACGTAGTTAGAAGAAGAGGATTTCTTTCAAAACCTGTGCGGTCAATCCCTTGAGCTCGCATCTCAGTAAAGAGGGGTTTTTGAATCGTTTCCAAGTCGGAATGTTGGAATATCCATAAGAGTTCAGGTATTGGCAGGCGAGATCCATTAGCTGTGAATTTACGTTCTAACGCTTCGAGATAAGCAAGTGTTCGATAATTGTCTTTTCGTCGTTCGTAGAACTGAATAGCCCAATCGATCAATGAACCGTCTACTTGGTCTTCTGAGGTTGCTAAAAGTACGGATGGATTCCCTAAAATAGCATTACGGCCATACTCAATGTCATGAGAAGGTTTACCATCGGCTATCCAGATTAGATGTTGGAGGACATCGGTGGTGGTTTTATCATTTTTAAAATAGTGTGCTAGGGCAGTATTGATCTGAGCACTATCTCCTTGCTGAAGAGTGTTTTTTAGGGTTTTGAGCTGTTTTATTTGCTTTTCAGCAAAGGCAATAGGCGTTTGGTATGCAGTGTCCTCAATTTTGAGGAGCGTCTTTCTTAAACACTTTTTAGTGGCTATTTCAAGATGTTGATCTAACAGATTGGAGATGTGTTCTGATAGTATTGCGCTCTGTTCTTGTAAAATATTTCGACCATTCAGGGAGTAGAGGATCGAAGGTTTTTTCTCAATTTCAGTTCGGCCATAGTGGTCAGCAGGTTTAGAGGGCTTAGAAATGACAAGAACTTGCTGAGAAAGGAGTATTTGTACTTCTCTAGGAAGGTTATCCCAATAGTGTGCTTTAAAGTTAATAGATTTTCCTTTGGAAGCTGCTAGAACCTCGTGAAGAATAGTGAGTTGTTTTAACTGGACATGAAGGGGTTTTAAATCTTTAAGAGCTAGTTTCAACTGTTCCAAGAATAGGACGCTAGTCGGGCTTTGCAAAAATTCACGAGTTAGCTCATCGATCTGGTGCATTTCCGAGAGATTAATGGAAAAGGTTTGAGTTAACCATTGATTGAAGATGTTAAAGACTGCTGGGGCGTTTTTCCGCAACTCGGTGAATGCTTGTGGCCACCCTGTCTTTTCAGTGAGAGGAAATATAGGCCTTCTAGTAGATATGGCGGTGATACAAGTAGCTAAGCTAGCTCTTTGTCTGTCAATATCGAGTTCTAAAATAAGGCTGGTTTGAGGCTCTATTGCTAAGGGAGAGGGTGGAGGACTAGGAGCGGAGGGGGAGGGGGGGGACTTGTGTACCCTGTCTTTTCCAAGAGTCGGCATGGTATCTTGACGAAAGAAGATTGGGGCAACGGCAGTAGGAAGTGTTTTTACAACTGCACGAGATACTTTTGACGAGGTGGTCGCTTCAGAGCCTGAACCTACGGGGGCAAAGTCGCGACGGGGATAAGTCCAAGATTGGCCCGGGGCGGCGCTCTTCCTGCTATTATAGATTGGGGGGCGGAAGAGGGGTGGGGAAGTGGATCTTTCTGAGCCAAATGTATGGAGAAGAGGGGATGTCGAACGTCTGAGGCTTGGGTCTTCTTGAAACATCTTCGAAGTCATAAATTACATTCCAACAGCTATTATTTTTTTAGTATCACTATTTTACATAAAAACTTGTTATATAATCAATTAAACAAATTTTTTTAACAACATAAAAGTTTTTTTAATATTAAGCATTGTTTCTGTATAGCTCGGATTTGTTTAATGGACTGTTGTTTTTTGTTTTTTTAATAAACAATCGGAGTTTGCATCTACAATTAATGTTGGACAGAGTTCATTTAGATTGGGTGGTAAATAAAAAATTTAATCTAGTGAGGGGGCGACTAATACAGGTTTCGAATGCTCATAGCCTAAGATAGTTAATGAGCCCGTGTGGAGAAAAAAGAGCCGTCCTTGCGTAGCTGGGAGATGTAGCCAACGAGCGATGAGAACCCTAAGTATATGGCCACTTGAGAAAATGGCTATATGCCCTTTAAGCTCTCTTATTTTATTTAGAAACCGGTCTGCCCTGGCGCTTATGCTTGAGATGCTTTCGCCTTTTGGGGCCCCGTCATGGAAGAGTTCCCAGTCAGGATTGAGTTGCTGGATTTCTAAAGAGGTCTTTCCTTCATAGTCTCCATAATTCCATTCTATGAGATCAGGATCCACTATAGCTTGCTCACTAAATCCTGCGAGATGACAGGTTTGTTTTGCCCGTTTTAATGGACTTGTAAAGACGCTATCAAAGGAATAACGTTTGAGAAGTTTCCCAAGATTCCCTGCTTGCAACTCGCCATTTGTCGTCAAAGGAAGGTCTGTAGTTCCTGTGTGCTGACCACTTAAGGTCCAGGATGTTTCTCCATGTCGGATGAGATAAAGCAGAGTGATCATAAAGCAACTCCAATCATAGAATTGTTAGGGTAAGTAGGTTTTGGCTAGTTCATTAAAGGTGTGGATCTCTTTTTTTTGCCATTCCTTAGAATATCCTTTTTCTTTTGCCAAAAGATTAGCTACCCAAGGAGCTATTTCCATGGCTGCAGAAGCATCAAGAAAGAGTGAGCGGGTACGTCTTGAGAGGATATCCTCGACAGTTTCAGCCATTTCTTCATGAATGGCAAAGAGTGCCTGGGATTTCAGGTAGTGGAGCCTTTTATGTAAGGGGTGATGTAGGCTCTTTTTTAAACCTGTCGCTTTAGATCCATAAACAGCTAAAGGGTCATTGATCTGAATATTTGCCTTATAACCCCAGAGTTTTAAATCCGCTGTAGAACAGGGACGATCGGGTAACTTTCCCATAGCAATGGCTTTATTTATGGCGTCTTCTGCCATTTTTCGATAGGTAGTCCACTTGCCACCAGCGATGGTAAGAAGGCCAGAAGGTGAGACGATAATGGAATGGTCGCGTGACAATGTAGCTGTTGTCTTACTCGAGCCAGCTTTAATGAGGGGTCGTAGCCCAGCGAACATACTCAGCACATCAGACCGTTTTGGCGGTATAGTGAGGTATTTCTGCGCATAATTAAGCAAAAACTCTATTTCTTCTTCTAAGGGTTTAGGGTCGAGTTTTATATCTTTCACTGCTGTATCTGTTGTTCCAAGAAGCACATGGTCGTACCAAGGAACAAAGAAAAGAACTCTACGGTCATCTGTATGCGGTACGAGTAGGGCACTATCAGAGGGCATAAATCGGCGAGGAAGCACGAGATGTATGCCTTGACTTGGCGCAGTAATGCGAGGGGTTTTTGTCTGGTCGAGTTTACGTATGGTATCGCAAAAGGCTCCTGTAGCATTAATGATGATACGAGCACGCAGTTCATAGGTTGTTTTATGTAGAGTATCTGTGGCGATGAGCCCCTGCAAGGCCCCTCTTTTTTTGACAAGAGAGACAACTGGCATATAATTCAGTAGTGTCGCTCCCAAATGAGTCGCTGTGTGAGCTAGCGTAATGGCTAATCTGGCATCATCAAATTGTCCGTCGTAATACAAAACAGAACCACGAAGGCCTGTTTTTTGAATTGTAGGCATTTCTTTAAGAGTTTCTTGTCTTGAGAGGTGCCTTGAGGGTTCTATGTTGAGTTTTCCAGCTAAAAGATCGTAAATTTTAATGCCAACGCCGTATAGAGGGCCTTCCCACCACTTGTAATTGGGTACTAGAAAAGCAAGTGGGTGAACTAGTTGAGGGGCATTTTTACAAAGCAGACCCCGTTCTTTTAAGGCCTCAGAGACAAGTGTTAGATTACCTTGTTGTAAATAACGTAGGCCGCCATGGATGAGTTTTGTGCTTCGACTTGAAGTTCCTTTAGCAAAGTCTTGTTGCTCAAGGAGTAAGGTTGTAAATCCTCTGGATGCTGCATCAACGGCGATGC
The DNA here is from genome assembly GCA_018333475.1 of Simkania sp. Taxonomy (GTDB): domain Bacteria; phylum Chlamydiota; class Chlamydiia; order Chlamydiales; family Rhabdochlamydiaceae; genus JAGXTH01. The sequence goes on from JAGXTH010000088.1 coordinate 18,451, forward strand.
CAAGTCCTGTTGCGCCTCCGCCGATGATGATGAGATCCCATAGTTTATCTTGGGCAATGGTTTTGAGCATCTCGTTGCGGTTCATTTCACTTCCCAAGCTCTTGCACAGCGTACTGCATGTTTCCAATCTTCAAGAGCTTTATTGGCTAGGGTTATTGGCATGGCAGGTTCAAAGGTTTTGTCTATCTGCCAGAACTGTTTAATTTCCTCAGGATCTTTCCAAAACTGGATAGCCAAGCCAGCTAAAAAGGCTGCACCTAGCGCTGTTAATTCAGTCATCTTAGGTCTGATGACGTTAACACCTAAGAGGTCTGCTTGCATTTGCATCAAGAGGTTATTTCTTACAGCGCCCCCATCAACTCGAAGTTGTTGGATCGTGGTATTTGCATCGGACTCCATAGCTTTTAGGACATCACAGACTTGAAAGACTATACCTTGCAAAGCGGCTCGAGCTAAATGAGCTGCTTGAGTTCCTCTTGTTAACCCTACGATGGTTCCTCTAGCTTCTGGATCCCAATAAGGAGCGCCAAGTCCAGTAAATGCTGGCACAAAGAAAACGCCCGCAGTATCTGGAACACTAGAGGCAAGAGCTTCCACATCTTTGGAGGCTTTAATCAAGCCAAGATTATTTTTTAGCCATTGAACGACAGCCCCAGCTATAAAAACGCTTCCTTCCAGAGCATAGTGAACCTCTCCGCCTAGCGTATAACCAATTGTGGTGATGAGGTTGTTTTTTGAGGTCACTGGCTCAGTTCCAGTATTCATGAGCATAAACCCACCTGTTCCATAAGTGGCTTTAGCCATCCCTTTTTCCAAGCAAACTTGTCCGAATAGGGCGGCCTGTTGATCTCCGGCTAGTCCACAGATAGGGAGAGGGGAGGAAAACAGGGGAGAGTGGGTATTGCAAATGTGTTCACTACAGCTGACGACGTCAGGGAGTAAGGAAGAGGGGATTCCTAAAATATCTAAGAGTTCTTCGTCCCATACTTTTTTATGAATATTGAATAAGAGGGTGCGAGATGCATTCGTAATATCGGTGACGTGATGTTTACCCCCAGAGAGTTTCCAAATTAACCACGCATCCACTGTTCCAAAGGCTAACTCTCCTCGATGTGCTTTTTCTTTTGCTCCTGGGACGTTATCGAGAATCCAGCGTAGTTTTGTCCCGGAAAAATAAGGGTCGAGGACGAGGCCTGTTCTTTGTTGGAATAAGGGTTCTAATCCTTGTTGCTTGAGAGTTTGGCAAAAAGCAGAGGTTCTACGATCTTGCCATACGATGGCATTAAATAGAGGCTTGCCACTTTTGCGATCCCAAACAACGGTGGTTTCGCGTTGATTCGTGATACCAATAGCTACAATGGCGTCGCTGGAAAGGCCTGCCTTAATCAGTACTTCTGTAATTACAGAAGCTTGTGAAGACCAAATTTCATCTGGATCGTGTTCAACAAGGCCTGGTTTGGGAAAGATTTGTTTGAATTCTTTCTGTGCAGAGGCTTTGACCATCGCAGTATGATCAATGATTAACGCTCGACTACTTGTCGTACCTTGATCTAAAGCTAAAATATACTTCATTGCAAGATCTCCCGCAAAAATCTATTCAGCAAAACTTCAGTAGAATTGTCAAGAAATTCCTTAAGTAGTATGAATGACCTACGTCAAAGGGGGGATTCATGGGTGCGATGAATATTTTTTTAGGGGAACTTGTTGGCACATTTTTGCTGATTTTACTGGGTGTTGGCGTCACAGCTAACGTGTTGCTTAACCGATCTAAAGGTCAGGGTAGTGGTTGGATTGTCATTACTTGGGGTTGGGGATTTGCTGTTGCTGTGGGGGTCTATGTCGCAGGTTGGGCGAGTGGAGGTCACCTGAATCCAGCAGTCACGATTGCATTGACCCTATGCGGCAAAAGCCCTTTCTGGGCGATGCCTTTCTATTTTTTAGGCCAAGTCATTGGAGGATTGCTAGGAGCTTTTGCTGCTTGGCTAGCTTATTATCCTCATTGGGTGGCTACGCCAGATGGAGAAACTAAACTAAAATGCTTTGCAACCAAACCGGCAATACGTCGTCTAGGCTGGAACTTTGTTACAGAATTCATTGGAACGGCTGTGCTCATTATAGGGATTTTGGGGATTTTTAATGCACATAATGCCATTGCTAGTGGCATGGGACCGTATGCTGTTGGCATTTTAATCGTTGCCATTGGTATGAGCTTGGGAGGTCCCACAGGTTATGCTATTAATCCTGTACGTGATTTGTGCCCCCGTATCATTCATGCCATTGTTCCTATGCGTGCCAAAGGATCTTCCGATTGGGGATATGCATGGGTTCCGATAGTAGGCCCTATTCTCGGTGGCGTTGCAGGGGCATATGTTTATGAAAAGTTGATCGAACCCCTGCGTATGTTGGGAGATTTCCACTAGTTCTTCGGTCTTGGCCTCTTCGGACACGAGGCTAGCAGGGTCGTTTTTAATGGGCAGTAAATCCGGAATAGGTCAGGTATACCCCTACGATCAGCAGAAGAAGGAACAAAATCCAACGACCTTGATGGAAGAGAGAGAGAATTTTTCTTTGAATATGTGTTGGAAAGGCAACTCTCATGATGCCTCTTACTATCAAGAGATAACCTAAGAGGGTAATGAGGCCTCGCCAATTCCACATATAAATAGGGTGGGCAATGGCAATGCTAAGACCTAATAAAAGAGAGATGGATCCTGAAAAAACAAGCAGCCCTTTTGAAGAAGAAAAATCTCTTACTGCTCCCTCGAGTTCACGTCTACGCAGGAGAAGATCTATTGCAATAATAAGAAAGTAAACTCCAAGTAATTTAGCTAAGAATATAGATAATGCCATTTATAGCTCCTTTTCCTTCTTTTACAAAGTCGGGATGATTTTTGGTAGTTATAAAACAGTAAGAGATTAGTTCTTAATCACAGAGTTCATGCTTTCAGTGCTAGGTGATTAGGCTTAGCTAAAGATATGGAATGTCATACAGGTTCCTAAAAATAATACGAAATGTCTCAGGAAAACTTGTCAATCACCTAGACCCAGAAGAAGTCTATTTCTTCATTTTGAGGCTATGAAATGTGAAGGGAGGTAGAGTCGGCCAGTTCTACCAAATAACGAATCATGGGCAATGCTTATTTGGCGTAGTTGACCATCTCTTTCTCTAATTGTGAAACGTTGGTATTGCCCCGTACTTGTTTTCAATAGCCAATAAGCAAAGGTAGATAGATAACTCGGAAAATTTTGAATAGTACTGAGGATCTTTTGTGCGGAGGGTTCATGGTCGATCGTAAAAAGCGACCGCGTGAGCTGATCTTCTGTAATCCGTGAGTTAAACCTTTCTTCTCCCACAGCAGAACGGGTGAAATCAGCGGCAAATTTCAGGCAATTGTGATCGCAAATTTGAAAAGGGAGATGGCCATTTTTTGCATCGATGAATGCAGTTCGGATCTTTCGGCCTACGAATTCAAACCCAGCTTCAGGGGAAATATTGAATCCTTCTGCTCTTACTTGTTGTAGACGATCGAATGATCGATGCTCGAAAATCGCCAGGCATCCTGGGATAGCCCCCATTGTGATTTTAAAGTACTCCCAGTTGCTTTCTGGCACCTTTTTTTGCCACAAACCCACACTCATAAGTAGTTCGTAGAGACCTTCTTGTGTAGGAGAATACACTTCGATCCAAGAGTGAGTCTCACGGACACCAACATTGGGGTGACGGCGTCCAGCCTTCATGATAATGACCCATTCTCCTTCCTGAATAGGATCTGGGACGGACTTTTGCATCTCCTCTGTGGATAGGAAAATGTTTGTCTTGGGTAAGTGCTTGTAGTAGTCAGGGCTGTTTAGGTCAATATCCGACCCGTGCAAGTAGCGATTGAATTCGATAATTCCTTCAGCGCCATAAAAGTAAGGGAGGTCTCGATCCGTATCTTTGTGGTTTTCATTTTCGAGTCTTTTTAAAATCGCCTGCAGTTTTTCATCATAGATGCTTATTTGAACATTCTCTTTTCTTAAGGAGATTTCGCGCTCTTTGAGCTGAAGACCTCCATACTGGCCTATTGCTGGGATAAGACCGCAACGATCTATTTTATCCATGACGGCGTAAAACCCAGTCCTTTAGGGCTGGGATACAAGGCGCTTTTTAATCTTCAAGAGGAGATTGTTGCTCGATATACTGTCGGATCACAGTAAGAGGGGCTCCTCCGCATGACCCTGCAAAATAGCTAGGAGACCAAAGACTACCGCCCCATAAACCTTTTTGAATACTCGGGTATC
>JAGXTH010000089.1 GCA_018333475.1 Simkania sp.
CATTAATACTATGCTGTTTATGATCGTCAATTTGTCGACAGCTTTCACGCAGCTCAAATATGAAATTATTTATTGCGTTTGGTATAAGCTGTAGAAAGATTGTTCTTCCTAGACTATACTCGTTTCTCTATGAAGAAACGTGCCTTTACTCTCCTTGAGATTCTAATTGCAATGAGTCTGGCTGGAATTTTATTTGCTATTTTGTTGTCTAAAATCCGTGAACATTCCTTTTTACGAAACGATCTTAAAACCGTAGAGACAGAATGTCTAGAAAGACAAGCACTTCATATCCGCCTGTCTGAATTATGCGCGCATCTCACTTCCCCGAAGTCAGAGGCCAAAGCATCCTCTTCGATAACTGCTGAAAAAGGTCGTATTCGCTTTTTTATCGATGCTCCTCTGACAACACATCCTTCAGATCTTGGCATCCATGCTTGCATGATCTGGCATGATCCTACGACGCAACACTTATATTTAACGACAACAAATCCTACTGGGCAGGAACACATTGATGCTTTAGCTCATGGTGTCAAAGAATGGAATTTTCGTTTTTTCTCTAATGAAACAAAGTCTTGGCTGAATGCGTGGTCTAAAGACAGTGTAGGTAGCCCTGGATGGATGTGGATCCAATATAAAAAAGACTATGGCGAAATAGAGTTTCTTTTTCCCCTGATCCCCCCCCCCTCTTCAACATGAATATCTTAATCACTACATTCTCTTTGCTCTTAGTATTCAGCATCAGCGCTAGCTTATTCTGGAGAGAGGCTAAAAATTCTACAGAAACGCTGCGCATAGCACGTGGTTTTTTTGAGGCAGCACGAATTACACAGAATAAAAGTGAGGATAAGAGGTTCCAACGTGCACGAAGCTCCGAGCCTTCTACAGTTGTAAAAAAGGAAAGCAAATCTCTCTCTACGCACGTTCCTTTTGTAAGTCATCGTTTAATGAATCCGCCCGTAGAACAAGGACGCGTACATATAGCTTGCTTGCAAATGAAGGAATATGCGCCTATTTTACAACCCATTTTCAAACGACTTTTTGAAGAATTATATGGTCATACTTCATGGTATGATGCAAAAAAAATGGACCAACTCCTGTCTGTCCTGATTACAACAACCAACGAGCTTCATTCTGAAACGTTCATGACCACACTGGATGCGGAACTATATCCTCTTTGGTATCGAATGCTGAAAGGAACCCAACTATATAATACAGAAACTCGAGTGGGCTACCCTCCTCTTGGAGATTTTGTCGACTTTTCTTCATCCAAGGTCAAACATTTTTGCCATTTTCCCTTTGCACCTTTACCGATTTTAAGAGCTTTACTTGGAAAAGACATAGCCATACAAATCGTAGATATTGAAACCCTGAAATGGCAAAAAGACCACAAACGTCGCTATTGTACTAAACAAGAGCTTCTCCCTCTGCTTTCTAAACATGCTCAGTGCGCTACATTAACTCATACCGTAGAGACCTTTTGTTATTTCAGCCCCTCTGTAGGCAAGCGGTCCTTTGTTCAAGGAATCGAAGAGCACAGTGGTATTGCATTGCGTCGTATGATTAAAGATGTTGAGCAGGAAGCAAAATAGTAAAACAACTCCCCTTACCTATTTCTGATACAGCAGAGATACTCCCGTCGTGTTTTTCAATGATTGTCTTCACAATCGAAAGGCCTAATCCAGCACCTCCTAATTTACGAGAATGCGCCTTGTTAACTGTATAAAACCGACTAAAGATTTGATCTAAGTCGGCCTCTGGAATTCCCATCCCTCGATCGGTCACAGAGATAGATATTGTGTCTTCCTGTTTTTGTAACACAATAGTAATGTAAGCAGGAGAAGCAGAATATTTAACAGCATTTTCAAGAAGGTTAAATAATGCTAGTTCAAAAAGATCTGCAACAACCAAAGCCATAATAGGTTGCTCCCCATGAATAATAATCTCTACTCTAGCATCTGGTTTAACACTTAACAAATGCTCGCGACATTCCTCAATAAGCTGTCCAAGATTGTAATTCTGTAAATTGGCGAGGGGTAAATTCTCAATATCTGCAAGAACAAGCAAACTCTTAATGAGATGGTCCATCCTGTGGCAGCTGCGTAAGATCTTATCTGTGATATCATGAAGCATTTCTGCAGATATTTCTGGAAGGTCTTGCAGTGTTTCGGCAAACCCCCTAATGATCGTAATCGGTGTTCTTAGCTCATGAGAGGCATTAGCAACAAAATCCTTCCCCATTTCGAGAATCCGATAATGATTAGAATTATCTTGCATGACGATAATTGCGCCACGCTCATCTGCTTTTGGAGCGGCAATAAGATCGAGATATAGTTTTCTAGCATCTCCTAAAGAAACAGAGTCTGTCATGACAACTTTTTGTTGTTGGCAACTCACTAATAATTGACAACACCTCTCGATAAGTATCTGCTTTGCTTTTTCTTCGATCGATAGGAGTGGCGTGCCTATTAGTTGTTTACGAGATAATCCCAGCATTTTGGCTGCTATGAAATTCACGTACTGGATACATAAGGTAGCATCGACTGCCATCACCCCTTCTCCAAGAGATTCGAGAATCGCTTCCTTTTCATTCCGCTCTTCGCGTATTCTTTGTACTTGCGCCTTAACGCGTCCAGAAAGAGAATTGAGTGTATCCGCTAATTTTTGCATTTCATCCCCCTCTTCCACCTTACTACTTAGGGTGATGATTGGGAGTTCATCCGTTTTTCCCTCTTGGTAGGGAATAATGGTCTGAATAATCTGCTTAATAGGCTGACTCAGCCGTGCGAAAACCAACCACGTCATGAACATAAAAAATAGTAAGATGATCGAACCTAGGGCGAGATAACTTTTTTCGAAATTCTGTAGCATTTTTTCGATCTGCCAATAGGGATATGATGTACAAATAACATATCTCTTCTCATGGGATACAAAAGCCACAGCAATGAAAACAAACCGACCACGGTATCCTCTAGGAAAACCTTCTTGATAGCTATATCCTTTTTGAAGAGCCTCATTCACAACACTATTTTCGATAGAACTTGTGACAACCGCTCCTTCTTCTTGATCAGAACCCTCAGCAACCTCTTTCCCATCTGCGTTGTAAAGGCTCAGCCGCATATAAAGAAACGTTTTCTCTTTATTAATTAGTTCGATCATCTCTTGTTCATTGACTGCAGGTTTTAAAACGGCAATCACATCTTTAGTTTCATCAATGAATGCGCGCTGTACAATTTCTGCTGCCGTATTTTCAACAAACGGCGTAAGTACTGCAAAAAAAACAATGAAGAGAATGACTTGGCTAAAAAAAATTTTAGCGCGAAAAGTCAAGTTATAGAACATCGACGGACGACCTCGTAAACAGGAGTTGGTTCGCTGAACCCCTTTAACATCTCTTTTCCTATTTCACGAATAGTAAACTGTTCACTCACTCTCTGTGACTTTGCCACAGCCTCGGAAAGAAGAATTTGACCTGGATTAGCCATACTGCAAAGACGCGCTGCCATGTTGACATGGCTCCCAAGTACCGTATAGTTCTGACGATCTTCTGCTCCCATATTCCCCGCTATAACATCTCCTATATCAATGCCGATTCCCATATGAATCAACGGCTTGCCCTGCTGTTGTCTCTCTTTATTCCAATTGTGCAAAACGCTTTGAATTTCGTAAGCAGCCTCGACAGCTTCAACGGTATCTTGGCTTTCAATTTGTGGAATGCCGAATAATGCCATCACAGCATCTCCAACATATTTGTCGATTAAACCACCTCGTTCATCTACAACCATAGCCACTTTTGTCATGCAATGATTAAGCATGACAATCACATGCTCCGGTTCCATAGTTTCCGTCATCTTAGTAAAACCTCGGATATCGGCAAACATGACACAAACTCGTTTTTTTTCTCCCCCGAGCTTCATATCACTTTTTAAAATCTCATTTGCAATTGTAGGTGAAACCACTTTATTAAGAACGGCACGTACTCTTTCTTTATCCTTAAGGGATTGCACCATATCACTGAAAGCAAGGTATAGAGTCTGTACTTCATCTTTACGCTTGATATGGATCTTAGGAAGATCAATTTCTAATAATCGGCCACCTCGCAACGCACTTGTCGCCGTAGCCAATTTGGAAATAGGATCTGTGATTCTTTTCGCTAAACGATTCAAAAGAACAAGAACAATGATGACAACAGCTAAAGCAACTACCCACATGCGCTGAGAAACCCCTTCAATCACTAAAGTAGCCCCTTCTTTTACGGAATCTAGGACAGCAAATTCCTTGCTTGCAAGATTCACCGTATAAAAATGTAGGTCAATGCCAGGAATTGGCTGCATCTGAAAGAAAAAGAGTTCATTCCCATCAGCTGTTGCCACCCCATAGGTTTGATTTAGAGTCTCTTGTAAAGGAAAATGTTTGAATACATCGTCCCAAGGAGAGCCTAAAAGAAAAATACTCCCTTCATAAACACAGAAAACGGGGAGATTGACCGCTTGAGAGAGAAGCTTTGCTATGCCGTTGATAGATACCCCTATTGTAAGATCGCTTCTATTGTTTTTAGAAAGCAACGGCAGCGATGCTCCTAGATAGAGTTCTCTTCCCCCTCGATCTATCACAATGGGGTTAAATGGTAACGTCTTAAGGGCATCATCAGGCTCTTTAGTTTTTGGTAAAGCTGTTTCATCTAGAATAGATGTCAATAGAACCCCTCGTCCAGCCTCTTCATCACCTAAAAATAATGTGATCCCTAAAGGAGAAGAAGGTGATGTTGGATCTACACCAAATAGTGGCTGAGAAAAAAACACTGTGAGCGCATGAATCATCGTGATGAGATCTGAACGGTCATGTAAAGAACGGACTTTTTCAAGGAACAACTGCCCTATCCCGTTTGGTTTTTCCAGAGCGGGAATGTTCTGCGCTCTCGAAACAGGAAGCCAATGTAAGGGACCGCTTGCCAAGTGCAATCGTCGTTCAAGCTCACTGGTAAGAAGTGCTAGCTCGTTCATACTTGACGCATCGAAGTGGACTTGACCAAGAAGAGAAAGTTGTTCTTGAGAAAACAACAAATATAAGTGCATCGAGCCTTGTTTTTCTTCGGTAGACATGGGCTGTGTTAGCGTAAGAGGAATGGATACTGCTACCCACTCTTTCCCACTCAAAATTACTTTGGCAATAGCATCACTTTCTGAAGCAATGGACACCTTTTGGGCAAACCGCAGCGCTTGATCCTCAACGACTAAAGCAGAACCTAGTTTTCCATTCGTAGAATTCTGTAAAAAATCCACCCACTTATTTGAAAAAATAAGATCCCCTGCAGCCTTCCAAGTTCCCTCATCATTCGTAAATCCTATTGAAGAAAGAGGATTAGAGCCGACAGAAGTTAATAATGTTTCTATCCACCCTAATCTTTCAGCAATCACTTCTGTAAGAAAGTTTTCTATCCGTCCTCTTTTTTGCTCGTGAACCTCTTCGATTAAACCCGATATGTTGGTTTCTGCTTTTTCTAGCATCTGCTTTGTCAAAAACGCCTCAACATATACAGCCAGCAAAAAGCAAATGAGGAACAAAGATCCGATCCAAAGAAACATGCGAAACCGAAGTTTCATCCTATAAATCTCCATACAGATTGTCTACACCATGACTCGTGATGATCACAGTGTCTTCATGCCGCACACCTCCATGGCCTGGAAGATATAATCCTGGCTCAATGGTCAATACCATCCCTTCTTCTAAAACGACATCAGCATCTTGTCTATTTGCATTAATCAGAGGGTATTCATGCGTTTCAAGCCCAATCCCATGCCCCAGGCTATGTATGAACAATGATTCCATCCCAGCCGTGCGCATTTCTTCTCTTGCTGCTATATCGATCTCTTTTATCTTTGCACCCGGCTTGCAATGTTTGAGAGCAGCCCGATGAGCTCGTTTCACTATCTCATCGAGTTTCTTTATATCAGCATGAACATGTGGACCCAGCAATGTACGGGTCATATCAGAAGCATATGCATTGAGTTTACACCCTACATCGATCAAAATAACATCTTCTTTTCCTAGTTTTTTCTTAGAAGCACGATGATGAGGAAAAGCGCTATTACTCCCAAAAGCGACAGTGGGGTCAAAAGCCATTGCCGCTGCGCCACGTTCTCGGCAATAGGTTTCATATCTCCAGGCAATATCTAGTTCAGTAACACCTTCTTCAAGCCATTCTATAGCATGTTGAAAGGCCTTTTTAGATAAATTTGCCGACTCTCGCATCTGGTCTTGTTCCGTCGCATCTTTAATTACTCGAAGAGTTTTTAGCATATGAGGAAATGCCACCCATTCGATATCTCGATATTCCTGTTTTTTATGCTGCAGCTTCTCTACGGTAGTTTTAGCACTGTCAAAAGCTAGACATGTCACCTTGCGATCAATCAAAGTCCGTTTGAGTTTATCAAGTAATAGCACTTCCATGGCGCTTTGTTGCTTAGCCATTTCGATATACCTACTATCAACAAACAAAGTTGCAGTTTGAGGTGTTAGCAAGAGGGAGCCCGCAGACATAGATAATCCAGACAAATAAAAAAGATCCATGGGATCTTCAAGGAGACAGGAATCCAGCCCCTTGCTCTGCAAGAGCATATTCAAACGATCTATCTTATGACTGCGCATGTGTAAATAGTCGACGTAATCCGTTCTCTTCTAGATATACCATTATTGGATGGCCTAGGGGGGTCTTAAGAGGTTGAGGGCTCCTTAAAAGCGCAAGCAAAATCCCCTCTGCCTCTTGTAACAGAAACGTTGTTTTGATGCATCGGCGAAACGTTTGAAAAGGTTCAGTTTTCTGTTCTTCTGCAAGAAATAAAAACAATGCATTAACCACCTGTTCAGAATCCCAAGCTGCAGGAATTTCCTCGATAGAAAATACCCTTTCTCCCATCTCCGCAATCGTAATACCCAAGCTCTTTAATACATCGATATTGTCTCTGAGTTCCGCGGCTTCCTGCTTGCTCACACTTAGGTTAAGAGGGATCAGTAACCTTTGTGTTGCTAATGACGCTTGTTTTGATGTGCTATTATCATACATAATTCTCTCTACTGCCTTCTGCAAATCAACAATAGCTACTCCTTGTCCAAAAGCAGGAATCGCACTTCCTTCGATAAATACATATTGAGAGAAAAGAGCTATAACTTTCGGCGTCACAGAAGGAAGAGGTAAAACGGGTTGAAATTCTCTATCGCATTTTGATTCCATGAACATCCAAGGCAGTTGGATACTATCGTTAAAGTTTACATATACAGGCCCCGGACACCTTATATATTCTTTTCCCCGTTCCAATGCTTGAAGAACCCCTTGGCGAATACATTGTTTGACCCGTTCTTCTTGCCTAAAACGCACCTCTTTCTTTTGAGGATGTACATTCACATCTATTTCATAAGGAGGAAGAGTACAATGGATCAAAAAAAGAGGATGCCGCCCTTCAGGTAAACGCGTAGAATATGCTTCCTTAATCGCATGCCCCACCGCAGGAGACTGAACAAGCCGTCCATTGATAAAAAGCACCTGTCCACTACGTTGAGGTCGGTGCTGTTCAGGGGGACTAATATAGCCTTGCAAAGAAACCAATGTATCTTCCGCTTCCACTTTCATTTGCTGTTTAGAAAACTCTTGCCCATACACATCAGCCATCCTCCACTGAAGAATTTCAAGAAAATTCTGCTGTTCATATCGAGGAAATTGCCGGGTCTTTTCTAGTTCTTTTAAGGAAAATTCAATCTGGGGATACCCCAAAGAAAACTGCTCTATCCAACGTTCAATCTTTGTGCTAGCAGCTGTATGGTTTTTTTGAAATTTGCGGCGTGCTGGGGTATTATAGAAAAGATCGCGTACTTCAATCGTTGTGCCCCGACTCCTTGCACAAGGATGCACCTTAATGAGCTTACCGCCTTGGATATCTACTAGCACTCCTAAATCCTGAGACATCGAAGTTTGTAGAGTGACCTTGCTAATAGCAGCAATGGCTGCTAATGCTTCTCCTCTAAATCCCATGGTTAAAAAAGATTCGAGATCTTTTTGGTCATGAATTTTTGATGTCGCATGTCTCTCAAAACACAGTACAGCGTCATCTCCACTCATTCCTCGCCCATCATCGCTCACTCGAATTAAACGATGCCCCCCTGCTACAAGTTCAACGTCAATGCATCTGGCACCCGCATCTAATGCGTTTTCAATGAGTTCCTTGACTACTGAAGCTGGATCTTCAATCACTTCACCAGCTGCGATCTGATTAATTAAAAGGTCTGGAAGAACGCGTATTAAGGATCCCATAGAAAAAAAGCACGCACCTGAGTCATACTTAGGACACACCAAAGTGTGCCATGACGAAACTATCGATCGCAACCGCTATTGTTAAACAGCTCCAAGAATCCGGGCACCTTGCCTATTTTGCTGGGGGATGGGTACGTGACCTTGTAATGCAACACCCCTCCGATGATATTGATATCGCCACTAGTGCTTCCGTAGAAGAAATCCAAGCCCTATTCCCTAAAACAATTCCCATCGGTATTTCTTTTGGGATTGTCATTGTCGTCGACCGCGGGCATCAGTTCGAAGTAGCTACCTTCCGTAAAGATCGTGACTATGTAGATGGTAGACGCCCCATAGGCTTTGATCCAGCCACTCCTCAAGAAGATGCTCTCAGACGAGATTTTACTATCAACGGCATGTTCTATGATCCTCTCTCTGAAACCATTTATGACTTTACGGAAGGTAAAACGGATATTGCCAATAAGACAATCCGCGCTATTGGAGATCCTGCCGCTCGTTTCCAGGAGGACCGCTTAAGAATGATGCGTGCTGTACGTTATGCAACACGTTTTAATTTTACTATTGATACAAAGACGAGAGAAGCCATTCTCGATCAAGCAGAAACGCTACTACCTGCTGTTGCCATGGAAAGAATTTGGCAAGAATTTAAAAAAATGGCGCAATTCGCCCACTTTGATGAAGGATTAGCCGAATTACAGAGGTTAAAATTGTTGCCTACTATTTTCCCCCAACTACGAGGCATCCCCGCGGCAGATATCGAAAAACGACTAGCTCCCGTCGAATATTTCCCCAAAGGGACCCCTCCTATAGCTGAGCTTCTTCAGCTCTTCCCCCGCAACTCTCTTGAAGAATGGCTAGGCCTATGCGACTACCTCAAACTCTCTAGAGAAGACAAAGAATTCGCTGGTAAACTCCACGCCTGTTTTTCCATGCTACAAATGCCTGAGGACTGGCAAACAAATCTAGAGCCTATTGAATGGGTGCGATTTTACGCTGATGAACGCTCTCACCTATATTTAAAAATTTTTGCAGCGCATCTCTACGTCGAAGAGCGTGAAGAATTCTATACTACACACGCCTCAAGAGAAAAAGCACTGTGGCGATTCATCGAGAGACTTCGCCGAAACCTACCTATTCTTTCTTCCCAAGACCTTCTTCTTGCAGGAATCTCTCCAGGACCTATTATGGGCAAGCTTCTGAAAGAAGCGGAACGCTTAGCAGCTAATTTTGGCATTGAAGACCAAGAAGAGCTGCTAAGGCTGCTTCGTAACTCCTCTCTTTGGCCATTGTCCGATTAGATCTATTTCTGCTACTTTAAAAGAAGTATGCATACCTTCATCACCAGTCTATGCGCTATTGCGCTCTGTTTGGCCGCATGTACCTCCCCTAGACATGAACTAAAAGTAGCCGCTACTCCAACGCCTCAAGCTGAAATTCTTAAGTTTGTTAAAGATGATCTCAAAAAAGAAGGCATCGATCTAAAAATTATCAAGGTCTATGATTATAATATACCTAATCAAAGCTTAGCCAATAAAGAAATCGACGCAAACTATTTCCAACATGAAGCATTTTTGGAAAATCAAGAGGCCCAATTCCACTACTGCTTAGTCCCCTTAGCTAAAGTACATATCGAACCTTTAGGACTCTATTCCAAAACGCTCACCTCTTTGAATGATCTTCCTGATGGAAGTAAAGTCGCTATTCCTAGCGACCCAACAAACGAAGCCAGAGCGCTACGACTCCTTGCAAAGGAAGGTTTGATCACTCTTAACCAAGACGCTACAAATCAGATCTCTCTTTTTTCGATAGAAACAAACCCCAAACACTTGCAATTCTTTGTAATTGATGCCTCAATACTACCTATGTTTCTTGATGACGTAGCACTTGCAGCAATTCCTACCAATTATGCCTTGCAAGCAAAGCTATCCCCAGAAAACGATGCTTTGGCTAAAGAGGACGCCTCCTCTCCCTACACCAATGAACTTGTCGTTCGCTGCGGCGATGAATCTAGGGAAGATCTACTCAAATTAAAAGCTGCTCTAACATCAGCAAAAACACGTGCCTATATCCTGGAGCACTTTCATGGGGAAATCCTTCCCGCCTTTTAAGAGATTCTCATCATATTCTAGATAGACTTCTGCATCACTAAACTCTTTTTGAAAAAACGGCCAAAATAATCCCCAAAATCGACGAAGCCTTAGTTTCGAAAGAGCTCTAATGAACTTTAGAATTCGAATAATACCAAACGCAACAAATAACTTCACATTTGAGCCGCGTCAAAGCGCCGAAAATCGGCGGGTGTATAGCCAAACAGTTGGGAGAGGAAATGGCATTTTTCACGCTGCCGGCTTCCCCATTGCCCAAGGCACAATAACGATCCGGAGAAACGACGGCAATCAAGTCGCCGAGAGCTCCCTGTAGGAATCAGAAAAATGCAAACGTAAAAATGGCCATTTTCTCTCCCAACTGTTTGACTATACACCC
>JAGXTH010000090.1 GCA_018333475.1 Simkania sp.
GCATAGTATTAATGCAATACAATGCCGTTTACGATCGCCGATTTTCGGCGCTTTGACGCGGCTCAAATGTGAAGTTATTTGTTGCGTTTGGTATAACTTTGAAGATCTAGTTTTCCACCCTAAGAAGTAGGATCTCCCTTAAGGTGGGGGATGGATTACTTGAGCAGCCCTTGAGTAAGGTCTTCGAGGGTTTTACGGTTTAATGCAGCTCGTTCTTTACTTGTGGGGTGGCTGGAAAAGAGGTGGATGACCTTGTCTAGGAAGGTGTTGTCATCGGGACGTTGTTTTGCAAAGAACTCTTGTAGCCAGACTGCAACTTTAGGGTTGTATCCAGCGCGTTGTAAGTAGAGCATCCCATAACGATCTGCTTCTAATTCGTGTTGTCTGCTGCCGTGAGTCTGAAGCAATTTAAAGAAGAGATCATAGGCACTATGGAAGAGAAAATTCGCGGTTTTTGCAATGCCTAGCATGGCATGTTGGTGAGAAAGATTGATGTTAGGTTGATGAGCCCTTGCTCGGTCGAGCTCTTTTTCTGTATTTGCAATGAAGAAAGAGAGTCCATATTGGAAAACTTTGAAGGCTGCTGTAAGGAAGACCACGAATTCTAAACTTCTAGCGGAATGACGAGCACAGGCATGTGTCTCTTCATGGGACATGACGGCAGCAATTTTTTCTTCTAATGTGAACTTACCTACGCCAAAGGTGTCGGTTTCGGCCTCCATTCTCTCGATGAGCCCACGATAAAAGGCGATTTTTCCTCCGGGAATACACCAAGCATTTAGAACGCTGGAATCGACCACAGAAAATTCAAAGGGAAGATCGCGTCTATCGGTGTGCCGTGCGATTCTTTTCCCAACGGTCGTAAGGATATCGTGATACTTGCTGTTGATGGATTGGCCGCCTTGAGAGTCCATCATCGATGGGTACAGGTATTTGCCGAGTGCTAATTCTATAGATTCAGGAACGAGTCGGAATTCTCTATATTGCGTGACGGGATTCCTAGGAAGAATATAATCGAGCACACCTGGAGATGTAGCAATTGTTGAAGTTGCGCTTTTGACGACCATGGCGATGACCTTTGATTTCAATAATCCCCGTAGATTATCTTGGAAAACCTTGATTTTTTGCAATAATTTTGCAATTATTTATCGTTAATTAGTTGTGTTAGTTTGTAAAATTAAATTTTCTTATTTTATGCTCAAACAACTTGAAAAATTGGTGTTTGATCTACATTAGAACCTCCTGGATTCATCGAAGATTTTCTCTAAGGAACCAGAATAGACTACCTATAAGGAGTAAAAAATGGATTTAGAAAAAATGCAAGAGGCAGCAAGAAAACTAAAAATTGGTCAAACAGGTCGACATATTTTCTTGTGCTGTGATCAGAATGTACCTAAATGCTGTCAAAAGGAACTTAGCATAGCTTCTTGGGAGTATTTAAAGCATCGTGTCGAAGAAATGAATCTACAAGGACATGTTCATCTTTGGCGAACTAAGGCCAATTGTCTCAGAGTATGCACGAATGGCCCTATTGCCGTAGTGTATCCCGATGCCATTTGGTATCACTCGTGTACTCCCGAAGTGTTGGAGAAAATCCTTCAAGAACATCTCGTTAAAGGCAATATCGTCGAAGAATTTCGAATTACTGTCTCGTGACTTTGCTAGGAGGGTGAATTAGTTTCTAATTGATCTTGAAAACCTGCAAGTGTCAAAGCTCCGCCAGAGTGAACGACAAGGATATTTCCAGAGAATGGATTGGCTTCCATCTTCTTTTTAGCATGATAGAACAACTTTCCCGAGTAGATCGGATCGAGAAAAAATCCTTCTTCTCTAGCTATCCGAATGAGAAATTGAAACAGTTCACTGTTCGTAGAACCAAAGGAAGGAGCTAGAGAAGAACTCTCACAACTAAAATGTATAGGAAAAGAGCACTTTTGACCCAGCCACCTCTCAAAATCAGCATGTAGAATTTGTAATTGTTTGAGGAACTCTTCCTCAGTCCCAGCCAAAAGTAAAAGGTGACAAAAGGTTTTCTTTTTCAAGTAGGCAAATCCTAAAAGAAGCGCTGCTGCCGAAAAACCTGTCCCCACTTCAATAAATAGATGGTCAAATTCAATCTTGTGTTCCTCTTCATTACGAAGAATGTCTAGTGGTAGGCTCAGTCCACCTAGAAAAGCAGGAAACACAGTGGCTCCCTCAGGAAGGATCACTGTTCTTGCGCTACCATCAGCATACGCAGAAGCATACTGAGTCACTTTTGGCCAGTTAGTCTTAGGTACCCAATGAATGGACGAATCTGGGATGAGCATTTGTAGGAAACGGAAATTTCCATGCTTTTGGTAGGGCAGAGGGCCTTTTAAAAACAGCGTAGGTTTGATGCCATTTTCTATCAACAACTGCGTGATTGACAATACATGATTAGAGTAGGCTCCTCCAATGACGACCGCTTCATTGCACTCTTGTCTCTTTAGGAATGGGATCAAGGTTCGATATTTTCGAAATTTTGTTCCCGAGATGCTGAAACCTAGCTCATCTTCTCTCTTTACAAAACAGTGCGCTTCCTTTTTTCCGAAAGAGCGAAGAGGATGAAGGCGAGATTTTACAGGGTAGTCTTCATGTTCTTCTCGCTCTAGACTATCTTGCAAGTGTAGTTTTGTGTTTTTTATAGTGTGCTCCGCCAAGACATTCTATTTTTGTCATAAGTACCCTTTCTTGATAGAGCTGAGAGTTTCAATTCTGCTCCTTCCATTCCCCAAGAGGGAATCGAGAAAGAGGGTTCAAGACGAACTATGGCCAGTGGAATAGGCATTACTGTAAGAGTCAACATGGATAATTTCTTTCTGTTGGTTAGTCTCTAAGGAGGCTCTTAATTTCTTCAGTCAGTTTATGAATGTCTTTAATAGTTTTTGGAGCCACAAAAATAGTGTCATCACCAGCGATAGTGCCTAGAATTGCAGTGGTGATTTGGTTGTAATCAAGTACTCGTGCGACCATTGAGGCTGAGCCCGGGCTAGTAGAAATCACCACTGTTGTTTCATTGGCAACAATATCGAGAATTAAATCCCTAATGCAGGTTTTCATCGAAGGGGGAGCAGGTTCCCGGGGCAATGAATAGACGGTTTGTCCCTGGGGATTGATGATTTTTACAGCGCCTACTTTTCTAAGTAACCTGGAGATTTTTGTTTGATTGACTTCATAGCCCAACCGTTCTAAGGCGGTACAGATGGTTTCTTGGCTATTCGATTTTCTTCCCATGAGTAGTTTACGTAAAGCATCGACTAGTGGTTGAATATTGTTTCCAGATTTTTTTTTATCCATATGTGTTCTCGAATAGTTTTCCCGTTGAATCTAGTTCAATAGATCTGAGCCCTTGGTCTTTGGGTGCTTTTTAGCACATTTCTGAATTTAGTTCGTCGTCCACCTTTTGGGTGTGCCTCTACAAGGGAACAAATAGGATTTTGAGATCCTAGGAATTACCAACTCACCTTAAGGTGAGTTAGCAAAAAAGCACGATTATGAGAATGAAGATTTCAGTGTTTCTAAAGGCCTACTTCTTTTTATCTTTTAGTTCGATTCTTAAAAATGCCATGTACGAAAGCGGCGTTCCTCCATATGCAGGTTTGATTGAGCTTGGAACAAAAGAAGCGCTACCGACAAATCCAAGTCCCCAAAGAGTATAAGGGATCAGAGGAAATTCAAAAAGGTAACCGAGATCCACTTTCCCTACGTTAAAAATTTTATTGGCATAAGGACTCGGCAGAATGAATAATTCATCCTTTGCAATATACTCAGCGCGGCCGAAAATCACATGTTTACTGTCGATTTCTACGGCGGATTCTATAAGACAGCCATTTAAATTATGGCCAGAGCTATTGCAATTGAGCCCCCAAGCAGCGGTGATTTGCCAATTGCTAGTTGCCCATGCTTTGTTGTAGCTGATGGAAGCGGTTGTTCGCTGAGTATTTACATTGGGCTCTAGCTGTTCAGGACTTTTCAGAAAGCCATAGCTGACTTGAGCAGCGGTATTATTTGTGGGATTGATGGAAAGGCGAGCAGAATAAGAATCGAATCGGGGGGAATCAAAATTCCATCGATACTGATCGGGTTCTCTACCAGTAAAAATAGAGGCGTCAATTTTCACCCAATCGTGAACATACCCAATTGTTGCCACTCCAAAGACGATGTGGGTGGAATCAAACCAGTGATGAGTAATAGGAGCTTCAGGATTGAAAAACGCCGAAAACCGATGAATATAGGCAGGTGGGCCAAGAGCAGGTTCCCCTGGATAACCAAAATAAGCAAATAGAGAGTTTTCTTTTGAAAAACGATATGTATAAACAGTGGCCAATTCCATCAGAAAATCATGAGGATGTTGACGATTGATAAGAGGGGTTTTCCCGTTGCAGGTTTCACCTGTTTGTAAAAGAAGAGGATAACCATCACAGCCAATAGTGGCAGGCTCAATGCTAATCATATTACGTAGAGCAAAGGTACTATCTCCAAAGTCTTTTTGCGCGGTGAACATGAACATATTTTCGCTGAAAAATTTGTTTCCTCCGAGAGGGCCTCCCTGATTGTCATAAATTGCCATGAGAAATCCATGAGTCATCAGGAGCCATTGATCGGGAGATCGGTGAATGCCTGGCATTTGTGTGGAAGCAGGTGCCCAGCTTGTGCCTGTGGCATCTTGTTCCATGGCGTAGGTGCCGTACATCCCGTGCATGGATAGATTTTCATGATGAGGATCCTGAGCTATGGCCCAGGAGGAGAGGAAAGTCATTAAGAAAAAAAGAGTTTTCATGTTCTTTCCAGCCTAGAGCTTTTTAAATTTTTTCGATTGAGAAAAGGATTTAGGGTTTTAATCAATTTAGGGTACCGCACCTGGAAAAAAAGCATCTCCAATCTCATCGAAAATCTTTATTGAGACATGCTCAAAATAGCATGATTAAGATTAAGTTTTCTCGCAGTAGCAGATCTTTTTTCTTTTCTTATACAAGGAAAAGAGAAGGAGCGGGCTAATTGTTACGAGATTTCCTATCCCAATCATGAATAAATAGCGCATCGGATTGCCAATAGTGATATTTCCCGGAGGAAAAAAAGTGACAATGATCGTGGTAAAGCATCCAATGAGTCCAAAAAGAGATAGGCTCCACATACCGAAGTTGCCCCCGGGAATTTTGAATGTTGTGGGGCGATCTAGGTATTTGTGATGCAGCTTAAGAGCAGCACAAAACATTAAGATGTACATGATCATATAGAGTTCGGTGCTCAAGGCGGTTAAGAACCAAAAAAATCCGTTGACGCTTGGTTGGAATAGAAAAACAAGGCAGAACACGCTCACAAGCATTGCTTGTGCTAATAGAATATTTGAAGCTACACCCGCTTTGTTTTTACGAGTGAAAAATGGGGGTAAAAATCCAAATTCCGCAGCATGAAGAAGTCCTTTAGCTGGAGAAATTAGCCAGTTTACCATAGTGCCAATGGATCCAATTGCAATGGAAAGGGCCAAAATAGGTGTCAGGAACCCAAGGCCAAATACGTCGAAAAAACTGCTGAATACTTGCATCACTCCAGAAATCAAAAGGATCTCTTTTTCTGGCAATACGAGCGCGATTGCAAGGGAGCTTAAACTCATTGATAGAAAGATGAATAAAGCGGATAAGCAAACTGCTCTGGGGAAGTTTTTTTGAGGTTGATGAATATCATTGACGTGAACACCAGACAACTCCATTCCTAAAAATGAAGCCATAATCGCGATTAAAGAGACCCAACTTTCCGAATGAGCGAGAGAGGGGATCATGTCAGATGGCTTCAAACTAATCTGGAGGGTTTGACCACTAAAGACCCAAAGAGCTCCTAGAGCTATCAAAAACGTCATTGGCAAAATCGTTCCTACAATGGAACAGATATTTGTGAGCTTTGATGAAGCGTGGATCCCCTTTAAATTGATCCATGTAAGTCCCCAGAATATGGTAAGAATGCATGTAATGAGATAGATTTTGTTTTCCGCCAACTCAGGATAGATTAAATAGGCTAATGTTCCTGCAATGAAAGAGAGCATTGTAGGATACCAAACCATTGTGTTAATCCATTGCAGCCAGATGGCCATCATGGCCCAACGACTGCCAAAGGCTTTGTTTACCCATTGGTACACCCCTCCTTTTTCTGGAAAGGCTGCCGACAATTCTGCGGATACAAGTGCAGTAGGAATTAAAAAAAGAATCGCAGAAAAAGAGAAAAAAAAGAGTAGAGAGCTCCCAAAAAGAGCAGCTCCAGGCATATTTTTCATGTTGTCAATGGCTGAAATAATCAGGATGACAAGAGAAAGAAAAGAGATTTTTTTGTTCATAGTATATCGATTGTTTTGGTGATTAGACCTTCGCCACAAAGTTCAATGGAATGATCAGATAAGGTGACTTCTAGGGGGCCTCCTGGAGTGACAATGCGCACTATTCCTTTTCCTTGGTATAATGCAGCACAAGCCATAGAGCCTGTGCCACAAGACTGTGTTAATCTTTGAACTCCTCTCTCGTAGGTTTTTACAAAAATCAAGCCCTCTTCTAAGACGTGCCAAGCATTCACATTGATCCCTAGGGGAAAAAGATCTTTTCGTTGATTGAGTTCTCTGCCAATAAATAGCAGCAGATCATCATCTATCATTTTTTCAAACATGAGATGCGGCTCGCCAGTTTCTGCATAATTACAGTGCCCCTGCAATAACGCAGGGTTGGAAATAAATTTTGTATTCCATGAAAAACTAGCTGGAGGAAGCTGTACAGAATAGAGTGTTTTCCCCCGTTTGATCAATGGATGGACTCCGCGATTCGTCTTTAAAGCAAATGTTTTAAAGGATGGGTAGTTGGCAAATAAATATGCCGCAGAGGCAAGGGCTCCGTTCCCGCAAAATTCGGCGAGTTCTCCATCGAGCCCTAGTACGAGCATCTGTGCTAAGAAAGAATCTTCCTCACCCTGACCATTCAATAAAATAAGAGCATCGTCTCGATTTTCTTGTTTAAGACGCTGATGTGCTAACTGGAGATATACGTCATCCACTTGAACGAGATTTAGGCAATCGAAAAGCACAAAGGTATTTTGAGAGCCCTCTACTAGATGGTACTTCATGATTTCATCTCCATGCTGATCGAGGTGATTGCTCTGGCTTCATCCAACTCTCCTGAGATCGAAAAAATGGGTTTCAATACCTGGAAAAACTCCCCCCTGGGAGAATAGATTTCTTTGTAGGCGGCGGGGTACCAAGTCGTGTTTTTAGATTGCGGTTGAAAAGCATCGAATCGAGAGGAAACAGGCCTGAAATAGTCTTCAGCAAAAGAATCTCTTGTCTCTTGGCCAAATTTAAAACTGTTCATGTAAAATTCAGCGTATTGACAAAAGGCGATGGCTCCTTTTTTTGTATGTAAAAGAAACTCGGCCTCGGGTTCTGAAAAGTTTTTTAGAATATTGCACTTTAGAGCTCCTTCACAAAGGACAAAGTCAAGAGGAAGGGTTGTCTGAAACAGAGCGTGAACTTTTTTGGCTCTTGTTAGATAACCTGGATCTACGCTTGGTTGCTTGTAGAAATCGCAAATGGTTTCTTCAGCTTCTATGATGGATTCCCGATCTAAATAACTTGCATTCTCATCTTTCATGTCCAGAACGAGTACAGACAGCCCCAGGGACTCTACTGTCTGCATTTTTTGCGCAGCGCTTTTGATTCCAATCTCATCTTGACTTGTCAACAGTTGCAGGTGTTTGTTTTTGAAAAGATTTGACGGGGGATCGCAACACTTTCCATTCTGGGAATAGACATCCAATGTTTGGTCTGGTCCCAAAGGTTTTTGCTGAATAAAAACAGCGGTTTTTTTGGATACTGAACTGGCTGTTGCATCCAAAAAAACCGTGTCTAATTGGTATGCTTTCTCATTTAATTTTGTAATAGAAAATAAAATACTATGAATTGATTGCATGGACATATAAAACCCTCTTAATTGATTTGGTGAAAATGACAAAAAATAAATTAAAAAAAGATTAGATGCGGGTTACGCCCGATGGCGACGACTCTTAGCAGAGGAACAGCCGCTCCTGCAAACTGGATGGATAGAGGTATATTTCAATATCGTAAACATGACTAAATGGTAGCATTGTGCGCATATTTATTCATCAACTTTCGTCAAATTATTTATAATGAGCTAGTTGAGTTTTGCTGTTTGAATAAATATTCACTCATTGGAGCGACTAGAGTGCGTAGAATCTAGAATAGATGTCTAGAGGCTCGTATTGGCAAAAAAATCGAGTAGTTAGAGTGTTTGTTTTTCAGAAACGGCTTCTTGGGAATTATACCAAACGCAACAAATAACTTCACATTTGCGGAACTATACTGGTAGATATTGACCCCCTAACCTTGGTGGAAAAGACCGATCTCAGGTGCTTTGGAGAGATTTATGGGAAGAAGCTCGCAAGATATGTAAAAATATTTCTTCGATTGGGGGAGTTTGAGGGGGTATCCCATTCATAGAAAAATTTAGAAATAAGATGTTCGAGACCAACCGTAGGGCGGGGGCAGGGGTCTGGGGGCAGCGCCCCCGACAGGCTCTAGCATAAAAAGACTTCATGGCTCATTT
>JAGXTH010000091.1 GCA_018333475.1 Simkania sp.
CAGCTACCTACTCTTTCGAATTGTTGTTGTTGCACGGCTCTTAGGAGTTTTGCTTGAAAGGAAAGAGGAGATTCTGTGATCTCATCGAGGAGTAAAGTCCCTTCATGGGCGAGTTCAAGACGTCCAGATTTTTTCAGCAAAGCTCCGGTAAAAGCTCCTTTCTCATGACCAAAAAATTCTGATTCAATCAGAGATTCTGGAATCGCTGCGCAATTGATTTTGATGAAGGGTTTTTCTTTTCTTGGAGATAGAGCGTGGATGGTCTCTGCAATGATTTCTTTTCCTGTCCCCGATTCTCCGGTGAGAAAGACGTGAGCTTTGCTATCAGCAATCGAAAACAGCTCGCGTACGATGGCTCTCATGGCAGGACTTTCTGCAATTAAAGAAGTAGGTAGTTTAGGGCATGCAGTTGTATTGGGCTGTGGCGATCTAGGATTTTCTGGAAGATGTTCGAAGAGATATTGAAGGGCATGGATGGAAAAGGGACGGTTTAAATGAGCAAGAGCTCCTAAAGCATGCTCATGTTGAACGCGGGTCGATTCTCCTAGGATTCCTAGGGTGACCAGGTGGGCCTCTGGTTGGAGTTCTTTGACTAAAGAGCACAATTCAAAGAAGGGGAATCCAGGATCTCCTTTGCCAATAGCAACGAATCGAAACTTTGTTTGTCTAAGCAGTGCGATGGCTTCAGAAGGGTGCTCGACAATAGCGACATTAAATCCTTTTTCGGCAAGGTATTGCGCAAGAGGGGCATTAAACAACGGAGAGGAGTCAATGATCAGTGCATTAGAGGTCATATGTATATGATCACATCCTATATTTCGGCCTTATTTGCAAGGATAGAGATTGTGGAGTTGCTTGCAACAAGCTTTTCCTTTTCCTCTAGAATGTTCAACGGTACTTGTGAACAAGGAGGGTTCCGGATTATAAAAATAGGCATGAAACGGTCTATTTTTTTTATCCTTTTTCTGTTCTGCAGGTGCTCGGGTATACAACATTCTGAGCAAGACAAGCTTCGGCAGCAAAATGCCAAAGGAGAGTTCATTTATCGTAGATCTAATGAGATTGTTTATGAAATTCCTCCTATTGAACCGCGGATTCGAGATTTGTATCCCTGGGAACAATCGTACATAGGTTCTATTCCAAAAATCACAAAGGAATGGTTTCGTTGCAAGGGCACAAGCGGGAATGCCCCAAAAATCGAGGAAAAACAACAGGGAGCTCCCGCGCATTTTTATGATTGCGGGGGAACGGGAAAACACAGCTTACCGATCCAAAATGAAGAAGAATTTATCTTTCCTATTCTTATAGAGCTCCTGAATGAAATACAGGCCAAAACGGGGAAAAAAGTGATTATTACTTGTGGGCATCGATGTCCACAGCATAACGTCTATGCGGATAGTTCATCTAAAGCGCAAGTGTCTAAGCATATGGTGGGTGCTGAAGTGGATTTTTATGTGCAAGGCCTGGAGTTCCAACCTGAGGAAGCGGTGAAGTGGATTATGAGCTATTACAAAAAACATCCGAAGTATCATGGTAAAAAAGAATTTGAAGAGTTCATTCGCTATGATAAGACGGATGTAGATGTGTCGACGCAACCTTGGTACAACAAGGAAGTCTTTATTAAACTGTATAAAAAGAATGAGGGGAGAGATTGGGATAACCGGCATCCGTATCCCTATGTATCTTTGCAAGTCCGGTAC
Organism: Simkania sp.; assembly: GCA_018333475.1. GTDB lineage: Bacteria > Chlamydiota > Chlamydiia > Chlamydiales > Rhabdochlamydiaceae > JAGXTH01. The sequence continues at coordinate 1,701 of JAGXTH010000091.1, forward strand.
GATCGTGATCGCGACGAAAAGGTGATCTATTCCTGGCCTAAAGCAAATGGAGGCTTTAGGAGGTATTAGAGTCGGTCCTTAAGTTCTTTCGTTCTATTTTTTTACGCTGTCATAGGCCTAATCTTTTAACTGGGCTTGTAGAGGAAGTATTACCAAACTCCCTCTAGGTGCGTAAGGTAATACCAAACGCAATAAATAATTTCATATTTGAGCTGCGTGAAAGCTGTCGACAAATTGACGATCATAAACAGCATAGTATTAATGCAATACAATGCCGTTTACGATCGCCGATTTTCGGCGCTTTGACGCGGCTCAAATGTGAAGTTATTTGTTGCGTTTGGTATAAGTTACCAAAGATCTTCTGCAGAGATTTCCAATCTGGTAGTGAAAATTGGGTATTGATCTATAACAGCTAACAGGAGTATCCTCACCGCTTTGTCCGGCCTTTTTATGCCGATGTGGCGGAACGGTAGACGCGGTAGACTCAAACTCTACTTCTAGCAATAGAGTGCTGGTTCGAGTCCGGTCATCGGCATTCCTAACCGAATAGCTCGTTAGAGTTATTCGGTTTTTTCATTGCATTTTAGATTAAGATTTCTTAAATTTCTTTTGATAGTTCACATGCCCGTATGTGGTGTGTAGAACAATTCATAAGCCCAAGTCATCACAAAATAGCTTGGGCTATACAGAAGCTAGGAATGGGAACCAAGGACGTCAGTTCTGTCCTACTACGGCTCCAAGTATTAGCGAAGCGGATGGAACACGCCTTGTATAACATGGCCTAGGAAAGCGAGCTAATAAAACTCCATGACTGGACCCTAGTGGGTGCAACAGGAGTAACAAGGCTCTTCGCTTTTTGAACGCTTAAGGAGAACGGCACTTTGCCCAACTCTTTCAGGGTGTCCGTGCCGTTAATCGAATATGTCGATCACTCTAGAAGAAATCAATACCATTCGTCGTGCATTTCATCCAGAAGAGCTCTCTCGAGCTCCTAAGGAAGCTACAGACCTAAAACAGTCTGAATGTATACCTCTTCGTTTGGCACAAGCCTCTATGGAGAGCTTAGAGTCCAAAAAAGCAGAGCTCTCTCTTTATTCCAAAGAAAGATTCTGGCAGTCGATTCTCGACTACGCAGAAACTGAGCTGAAAATCACAGAAACTATATTCAGTGTTTTGTCTGTGCGAAAAGGTAGCGATGCACAAATCGTCTATCAAAAAAGCCTCACGTCCTTAGAGGGTAAAATTAAGGCCTTGCTAAAGAAAATACAAATCTCTTCTTTAACCCAAACAGAAGAAGATGCTCTTATAGCACAGGTTACTAGGTATCGACAGATCAAGGCGCTGTTATTCTTGAATCCGCCTGCTGCAGCTAGTGCAAAAAAAAGCCCTTTGCAACAACAAGCTGAACAAAAATGGTCTGATTGCATAATCACAGCTAAGAAGAATTTGGATGAGATTCACAAAAACCCAACATTCGCAACATCTATGAAAGACCGCGAGCAACCAGATTCTATAGATCTCTCCTCAAGTGCAATATACCATAATACTTTAGGACAACTAACCTCGCAAAAAAAAACCTCAGTGGAACTACATCTTGGAGTAAAAAAATTTTTAAATTCTTGGCATCTAAAAGTGCAAGACTTAGAAAAAGAACTCAAAAGTAACAAGGAGTTATTGGCATCAAAAACCGCTACCCGTTGTGAATATACCAATCTCTTTCGTCACTATAGAGATATGGCTACATTCACACGCTTCGAAACAGCCATATCCTATGCTCAGGATGTACAGAACAGGGTATATTGTGGACTAAATAAAGAAATCAGCGCTCTATCCGCATCAATCATCGCACTAGAAGAACAAAAACAGGTTTGTGCATCTGAGCTAAAATTGCTTCAAGATTTTTTTGAACAAGAAGAACAAGATTGGAGGCTTGTCTGATCTTGTATTGGCTGTGTTGAAAAATCCTCTAGAGAATTTTTCAACACAGCCCAATAAGAGACAATCTCCGAATTAAATTTCAGTCTATTTTTGGATCAAATGGAATGGTTTTTAGGGATTTTTGTACAACTTGCGATGCGACATTTTTAGTGTTTAAATCGCAAAGGAGAATCGATTTCCTCTGTTGTTCAAGGAAGGTGCGGAGAGGTTCAGATTGAAGAATTCTTTGAGCGAAGATAGGAGATCCATGAAAGAGTCCTCCCATTAATATAAGAGGAATGGGGCCTGAGGTATGCATTTGACTGATGACGTATAGTACGAGATGAGATAAGTCTTGAGTGGCTTCAGTTACGATCTGAAGCGAGATAAGATCACCTGCTTCTGCAGATGCAAATACATGAGGTGCGAGTTGTGCGATTGCAGAAGGTTGAATTTTACCAGAGTAAATAGCAGGGATCAAATCGCGAACTTTCTCCACGTGGTAGGTTGTTTTAATTTGCTCACTAAGACATGTGGACTCGCCATAGCCGAACTCTTCTTCCAGAGCAGATTGAATTGCACGAATTCCCATTGCATAACCACTCCCTTCATCGCCTAAAAGTGGCCCAAAGCCGCCTGCTCGAAGTTCTCTACCCTCTTCGGTCCCAATAGCGACGGATCCCGTGCCAGCAATCAAGACAATTCCTGTACCATCGACTAGTTCTAAAGCGAGATTTACATCCGAAGCCAGGATCAAATGGTCCATCTGAAACCCTTTGCTTTGGAAAAGGTTTTTCGCTTTTTCTAGGTTAGTAGGACTAGCTAATCCTGCAATTCCACCTATGACTAAACAGTCTGTTTGGAGGCTTGAAAATGGAATTTTCTGTTCTCCTACTGTAAGAGATTGGAATAGATCATCGAGTGTTTGTGCAAATCCTTCGGCGCCAATGGTATTGATGTTTGATGAGGAACCGAGAAGAGTCTCGGAAGTGACGCCTTGTTGTTCCAACTGTAAGGGTTTTCCAGAGCGATCTAAGATTTGCAGAGATGTTTTCGACCCTCCGCCATCTAGACATACAATGTATTTGAATGAAGTAAGGGATAAATCAAGGAGTGCATGTGCCTGTGCCTGCACAAAGAAAATGAATAATGAGAAAAAGAAAAGACTCTGCATAATCATAATAGATCATTCCTGTTTACAAAAATTCGTTCTTGATTTTCGGAGATTATTTGTAGGGTTTTTTCGAAATCTTTAGGTGTTAGATTATTAAAGAGCATATTCAACACGATATTCACTATAGAAGGCGTATAAATGCCAGCATTTAGCTTTTTATTCTGTTCGGCATAGACGCATTGGATATAGGTATAAAGGATTTCATCATCTAGGGGCTGAGAAGGAAAGGATTCACTCCAGAGTTCTTTAACAAGACGCATACATCGATCGATGAGTTTGTAATTGGATGCCCGAACATCGATCATAAGGTTTCCATAAATTTTATTCATGAGAACCATCGAGCTGTTTGATAAGAGATTCAGTGTAACTTTTACTGCAACAGTTGGGAGAATACCAAAGGGATCGACGGGTATGTTTTCTAGAAAAAGAGTATGGTCGCAGGTCTGCTCAAAGGGGGATTTCCAATCTTCAGGGAAAGAATTTTCAGTAACACCTATGAAGCAGGCTGAAGCTCCTAATTGTTGAGCTTGCAAGAGCACATCGAACATGTTTTTTGGAAATGGATCGGATTGCCGTCTTTTTAAGACTCCAATAACCATATTTCCAGATCCCTTGGGTCGCCGAAAATAGGCATTGGTGCCGTCTTCCTGGTCGGCTAGGATAAATTGCATAGCTTCTAATCGATCTTCAGCCTGAAGCGTTCTTCCTAGAAGAGCGTTCCAGGCTATCTCATTCTTTTCGCAATCTAGAAGATAGGCACGAAACTCTTCTCTTTTTCTTTGTGTTTCCACTTCTTTGCGAGGAGGATTTGTCGAGAAAGTAGGGGACATCTCTGTGGAATCGATCAGGGTTTCTCTGAGGCTATTTGAAGGTGCGAGCAGTGTTACGTAACCCTGATCAGAAACATCTCGTAATCGTCGAAAATTCGAAGATGGGTTGGAAAATGTATGTACTTCTTCTTGAACGATCGAATGGAGATGCGGTAGCTTGACTCGAATCTGGGATAGTGTTGTTCTTAAGCCTTGTGAGATCAGGTAATGGTATTCCTCTAGAGGTGTATTACCCAGTGCTGTGGCTAATATTGTTCCAAGACAAATTTCGGCTAATGTTGCAGCTTGTAGACGAGTTGAGCCTGTGATCGCTTGAGGCCCAAAATCAACAAGAAGAGGGATCACTGGGTGATCATATCGTCGGAATAGACTTTGAGTACGTTCTGGAATGTCTTTGCTATTGTAAAAATAGTAGACGTTACAACCTTGATCTGCTGCAAAGTGGCCGCACCCAACATTAAAACTAGCAGAACCGCTTCCTGAGATAAGGACAATAGTATCCACAGGCTTTAGATCAAGGGACATTAGCGTCCTGCGACCATCTGCTTCTGAATCCTCAAACCCTTCCTTTGGCCGCACGAAGGCGGCATCGCCACCAGCAATAATTCCCTCTATTTGTGTTTCTAGATGTGGAGCAAAACATTTTGCCTTTGCAGCAAGATCAATGGCGATGCGTCCACTGGAACCAGATCCAATAAAAAAAATTCGACCATGATTTTGGAGCGTCATTTTAAAACAAGGCAACAAGGATGCGGATAGTTGAAGGATGTGCTTGTCAAAACTTTCGATGAGATCTTCATCGACATCTAATAACATTCTTAAGCCCTGGATCGGGTTACGATACATGGATTGGCTAAGTTTATATGTTTTCGGATGGCGTTTTTCTGTGGATGTACTACCTAGATTAAATTTGCTTTTGAATTCTTCGAAGGACAGACACCCCTCAGGTAATGGGTAGTCAGAAGAGGCTAGGAGATTCACTGTTGAGAATACTGTCAAAAGAGCAGTGTTGAAAATATCGATGATGCGCATGCGTTCGATTTCCTTGGATACAATACATAATCACGCACCCTTGTAAGGGCTTTTGCGGTTTTTGCCAATCAAAAGTTCGGAGTGTATCCGATTGCCTATATGCTTCCGGAAACATTGCTAAGAATATTTCCGGAGTTTTTGATGCAAAGTTGGGGAACTGCCCCTTCTTTGTTATTTTCTATGTTCTGATTCAGAAGATGGTAGGTAATATTTATCTCCATAAGAACGATCTCCAGCATCCCCTAAACCTGGGATGATATATCCTTTATCATTTAAAGAAGGATCGATGGCTGCTGCAAAAATTTTAATGGAGGGATCGTATTGGGTAATTCGAGCTATGCCAGGTTTAGAGGCAATCGCAGCAAGTACAAAAATAGTTTTTGGTTGATATTGCTTAATAATGCGAATGGCATCGAGTAAGGATCCCCCAGTAGCGAGCATTGTATCGGTAAGAATAATGCGGCGATTTTTAAGGTTAGGAAGAGCTATATAATCTACTTGTGCTTTTAAGGTGGTTTCATTTCGAGACATAGCAAGGAACCCTACTTCTGAGTGAGGAAAAACCTTCTGCACTCCTGAATTAAGAGGAAGTCCAGCTCGAAGAATTGTCACTAAAACAGGGATCTCATCGACGAGAGAATGCGTAGCATCTGCACCAGTAAGAGTTTGTACTGTGGCTTCTTTGGTATTTAGTTCTTCAAGAACATCGAGCGCTAAATACTCTCCAATAGTTTCCAAGGCATTACGGAAATGTAGAGCATCCGTTTTTGGGTCGCGAATTTCATAAACAAGCTGATTCAGAGCTTGTGTTTGGGCATGTCCTGCGATATTTGCAAAGCACGAGAAACTAAGAATAATGTATTTCATGAAGCACTCAAAATTTGGCTGAAAATTGATAAATTGGGCAATTTTTGGAAAAAAAGCGATTTTATGCAAGGTAAATGACCAAGAGAAAAGAACCCTTTACAGACTCAATGGATGAATTTTCTAAGGAATCGGAAGTAGATCTTTTTGAGCAAAGGATTTATATGAAGAAGAAAGAGAGCTAATCTTTTTTGCGAGTAGCAAGGGTTCTTTTTATAGATCATATCACACAAGTACATAAGGCAGCTCGTGGTTGGTAAAACAAAACAAACTCTTTGTAAACTCTTTTGCGGACAGTATAATTCGTTACTAGGGTTTCTCTTCTTGATGTTTATTTTTAGGCCGCACACGCACTCGGATATTTATCTAGGTATTTGGAAGTTTCTTTTAGCTGTTGTGTGCTTTTGCGCTGTTTTTAATTGTAATCATCCTCGCTCGATCAAGATCATCACCGGTATTTTAGCTGTTCCGTCTATTATCTTAAGTTGGTTCAATCTTTTTCATAATGCAGAGCTGGTCTTTGTTGCCAATGCCGTCGTGACTGTGGTGTTTCTGCTTATCTGTACGGGATCTATTGTCTATGATGTCGTTGTCAAGGCACGAGTCACCTTGGAAACCTTGAGAGGAGTGATTTGCGCATATTTCATGGTGGCTTTTGTTTTTGGCTATATTTACTACCTTATTGAATTTATCACTCCAGGATCTTTTCAACTGTTACAGCAAGAGACGTTTACCTATTTCTACACACAGTATCTTTCTGAAATGCTCTATTTTAGTTTTATTACGCTGCTGACGATTGGTTATGGTGATATTGTTGCTGTAAAGGAAGTGGGACAAACTGCTGTAGTCATCGAAGGTATTATTGGCCAGTTTTACATCGCCATCTTAGTGGCAAGACTTGTCTCTGTGTACTCTTTCTATTCTGATAAGAAACTTCGCAGTATTGTCAAGGAATAGTGGAATGGGAAAGTAGCTACGTACGTAAGTTATTTAGAGCGTTATCACTTTTTATCTTCTAGAAACCCCTGCATAACCCAGTATCTTTGGAAAAAATGATTCGTTTTAGCGAGATTTCGGATTTGAGCGAACCCATATATGGGAGACATCTCATAGGGGGCGAGCAAAAAACGAAAGATTGCAAAACGAGCATTTTTAACGGAGGCATTGGGTTATGTAGGGGAGCTCTTCTAATGAATACGATTTCACCGTTCTTTGGAGTCATTTTTAAGGATTAGCGAATCTTTATTGGGGAGGAATATGTAAAAGTTGATATAATTCCTCCAAAAAAATCGACAGCCATTAACCAGATTTCATGGGTGAGTAATAGCAATGAGAATGATTCGACTTGGTTTACTTTGCGGAGTTGTTTTTTCTGGTTTGTTCATTTTTGCACTCGGATTGCGTTCATGGGTTTTCAAAGAGCCTAAAGTGTATGATTGCTTTCCCTTTTTCAATGAATTTGAAGTGCTTAGGATTCGCCTTGATGAGCTGCACGATGTGGTAGACTATTTTGTCTTAGTAGAATCTATTGAAACACAGAGAGGGCATCCAAAACCTCTATATTTTGAAGAAAATAAACATCTATTTGCGCCCTATCTTGATAAAATCATTCATGTTGCAGTTCGAGAAACGCATCCAGAACTAAAAGGTTGGGGTAGAGAGAAATTTCAGCGTAATTGCATAGCGCGAGGTCTAAAAGGAAAATGCAGGTCTAAGGATTTAATTATCATCTCCGATCTAGATGAAATTCCGCGGCGAGAAGTGATTTCGCAGATACGGAATCTTTTGGATCAAGGTAACGAAGCCGTTCGGTTACATCAAGACATCTACTATTACAAGCTCAATTGGCAAAATCCTCTAGGTAAAACTCATGGAGGAGAAGATTGGATTGGGACTGTAGCCACGAATTACAAACATTTTTCAAGGCATAAACGTAGGGCTCAATACTTTCGTGATCGTCGGAATTCTACAAGATGGCCATTGATTCAGCGTGCAGGGTGGCATTTCTCATCAATGGGTGGAAATGACGCAATTCGTAAAAAATTTTTCAGCGTTATTGAAGGAGGCGATAATATCCCTTCAGATACTGACCTCGAACGTTCATTTCAAAGATTCCATGCGGTTCCAATCGATGAATCCTTTCCAGAATATATTCGCAATCATTATGAAACCTTAAGGGCAAGTGGGTATATTGCTGAGCTGAGTCCGTAGCACAAGTTGTTGTATTTCGTTACTTTGATTGAGGTAGGAACATGTCCAGATATCACAATCTATCCCAGGAAGAAGAAGCTATTATCATACATAAACATACGGAAATGCCTGGCAGTGGGTTGTATGATCAATTCGATGGGGTGGGTGTGTATGTCTGTAAACAGTGCGATGCTCCTTTGTACTTTTCCAAAGATAAATTCTTTTCAAGATGTGGATGGCCGAGTTTTGATGAAGAAATCCCTCATGCAGTAGAGAAAACTATCGATGCAGATGGAGAACGTATCGAAATTCTATGCAAGCATTGTGGTGCACACTTAGGGCATGCCTTCTCCGGAGAGCAGCTAACAGCTAAGAATATCAGGCATTGTGTGAATTCTCTTTCGTTATCCTTTGTGCCTGCTTGGACTAAAGAAGGGTATGAAAGAGCCATATTTGCTGGAGGCTGTTTTTGGGGAGTAGAATATCTACTCGCAAGAGAGAGGGGTGTGGTGAGCGCAACTGTGGGATATATAGGAGGCGATGTTGTCAATCCAAGTTACAAAGAGGTATGTACAGATAAAACGGGTCATGTAGAGGCTGTGGAAGTGATTTTTGATCCTGCAATAGTGACTTATGAAACCTTAGCTAAACTTTTTTTTGAGATTCACGATCCTACTCAAACTATGCGGCAAGGACCAGACATTGGGTATCAATATCGATCGGTGATTTTTTATCTTACTGAAAAACGAACCGATTGCAAAACCCTCCTTCGTCGGGTTTTGTAATGTAAAATGGTCCCTCTGATTCGCTTGTCATTTCCATTTTCAGCCAAAATGCGACAAGATCTCTGTTTTTCTCGCCAAAAATGCCCTCTTGCGGGCAGCTGCATCCTTTCAGTTCTCGCTCATGAGTCCTTTCCTCTTTTCGACATCGCTACATATACAATCGTAGCAACTGGTCAGCAGTTAGCGCCAGTATTCCAAACATTAGATGGCAATACACCTTAACAGGTCCTTTCACCTGAACTGTCCTTCC
>JAGXTH010000092.1 GCA_018333475.1 Simkania sp.
TCGTAAATAGAAAACAAAAATCGAGGACCTAAGGTTGCATTGGTAGCCTGCTGTATTGCAATTTCTTGCTGAAATGCTTGGATCGCTCTTAGGGTAAGATGATTACCTTCTGCAATAATGGTACAAGATCTCTGTAGCCGTGCCAATGTTGCCGGCAAGCTTTGGAGCCGGTTAAAAAAGACATAGAGTGCAGTGAGCTGCACGAGCTGGCCGATCTCTCTAGGCAAGCTTTGGAGCTGGTTAAAAGAGACATAGAGTGCAGTGAGCTGCACGAGCTGGCCGATCTCTCTAGGCAAGCTTTGGAGCTGGTTGTTAGAGACATAGAGTGCAGTGAGCTGCACGAGCTGAACGCGTACAAATAACGTCGATAATAATTTAAAAAAACAACTTTAACTTTAAATATTATTTCATTTTTTGTTGAAAAAAACAGCTAGTTTAATTAAAATTTAAAAAAATAAACTATAAGCAGAACAATGACAACTCCATTATGTAAGGAATTAGTTCCGTATTTTTCAATCAATGAACATATAAAGAACAAGCAGATTGCTGAACAGGATGCTTTAAGAGAGGCTAAACTGATACAGCTGTTCCGCTCGTTAATAATTATAGACAATCCCATTGCAGAAGCTTTTCAAGCAGAGGCTATTGTATCTCATGCCCTCGATGATAAGCCCATCATAGCCTCTTATGGTGCTGGTCCCTGTGTTATTATCTGCGGCTATGAACCTGATCAAAAAGTCGGTTTTATTGCCCATTTTAGCCATTTTGGCGAAGTATCACCAGGCACTCAGGTCATTACAACCGTTGTTAAAAGGTTTCTAAAGCATAGCTTGGGAAACTTTATAGTAGATTTGAAAGGAGGAATTACCAGCCACCCGATTTCCGCAAAGATCTTTGATGCAATCAAAATATGGACAAAAACATCCAAAGACATTTCTCTTCAAATCCGCTCCTCTGACCCGCTAGAATCTGCAAATGATGCGTCTAGAAGCATTGCTCTGGATACGCGCAATGGAATGATTAAGGATTATGATCCCTTAAGAGATAATCCTAAAAATTATCGTAGACTAACAACAGAAGATATCCATTGGGCCAGGAGAAGTTTTGATGTTCTGCCACAGATTAAACTTGTCCATCCAGGAACCAAAAAACTTTGAACTATGTTTGAACTTCTCTCTTTTTTAGAAAAGAGAAGTTCAAGCGAATAGGTTCGTCTGAGATTACGAGTAAACCCCTATAGATCGATGTCTTAGAGAGACAATCTCTGAATTAATGTTTAATTCAGAGATTGTCTCTTAGAGACTCGATTATATTTTTTTTTACGCTTAATAGGTATGTTCAATTAAGACCGATCTGCCCTAAAGGGAATGCTAAAATGAAAGAAGAAAATGCTATCAAAATCAAGACCGAAGACGTGGTTTTAGTCGGAGACTTGCATATTCCTCAAGGAGCTACAAGTATTGTATTATTTGCTCATGGCAGTGGAAGTAGCAGATTAAGCCCACGCAATCAATTTGTTGCTAAGGTTTTAGAAAAGGGTGGATTGGGGACATTGCTTATCGATTTGCTGACCATCGAGGAAGAAAAAGTAGACAGCATAACGCGTCATTTAAGATTTGATATCCCTTTTTTAGCCAAGAGATTAGTCGCCGTTATCGATTGGCTGGAAAATAGAAAGCTCAATATCGGATGTTTTGGTGCCAGTACAGGTGCTGCGGCCGCCTTACTTGCGGCTGCAGAAAGACCCCTTCAGGTAAAAGCAGTCGTATCCAGAGGGGGACGCCCAGATTTAGCAGGAAAGCACTTAGCAGAAGTCAAAGCGCCGACTCTTTTCATCGTCGGAGGAGATGATACGCAAGTGATCGAGCTTAATGAACAGGCGATGCAACAACTACAATGTACCAAAAAATTGACTATTGTCCCAGGAGCCACACACCTTTTTGAGGAATCAGGTACCCTTGAAGAGGTCTCAAGATTAGCAACAGCATGGTTTCAGAAGTGGCTTGAAAAAGTGCCAACATAAGATGAACTCATCAATCCGGGTGAGTTAGGAACTGTCTAAGAATACAACAAACAATTTCGCATAGTGAAGTTGTTCGTTGTATTCTTAGACAGTTCCTAGCCCTTATTCTTTTGCAAAAAGAGTGCAAAAGGCTATTTTATTTTTGCAAGTTCCTCATCTACATTGTCTTTAGGATCATCACACACCTGACCTAGGAACTTAGGTAGTTTTAGACCTGCGAGTGATGTGATGTCGTGCAATGCTGGCAAAGACTTAACAAATTGACTGATGAAGTTTGAGGTTGTAGACCCCTGATCCCCATTGGCTTGGTTGTTACCACTGTCCCAAACTGTAATTTTATCGATTTTGATACTCTTGATAGCTTCTGTTTGGAGTTTGACGATCTCTTCTAATTTCTCGATGAGAAGCATTGTAGAAGCACTCTTAGCATCATCACCACAAGCCTCTACAAGCTGTTTATACCCTTTTGCTTTAGCATCTAGCAACTTTTGAATACCCTCTGCTTCTGCCTGTTTAATCGCTAGGATCGCTTCGGCATCGCCACGTGCTATCAGCACCTTTCTCGTTGCTTCAGCTTCAGCATCAATCTGGATCTTTCGTTTTTCAATTTCCTGAGGAACAATCTGCTCAGCTTCTAGAAGTTGCGTTTGAGCAAGAGCCCGTGCTCTTTGAATCTCTGCTTCCGCATGTTGCCTAGCCACTTGGCTGCGTTGGGAAGCTTCCGCTTCTCTCTCTGCTAAAGTCGCATTAGTAAGCGCTACTTGTGCTTTAGAATCATTTTCACCCTTTACAGCTTCTGCATTATAAGAGGCGACTGAAACACGTCGATCCCTTTCCGCTAGAGCCTTACCGATATCCCCCTGCTTTTCCTGCTCTGCTACATCAACCTTGGCTTGATTCACAGCAGTTGCAGAAGCCTTTTTTCCTATACTTTCAATATATTCAGATTCATCCGTAATATCTGTAATATTGACGTTAAGTAGAGTCAATCCGATTTTATGAAGCTCTGGCTCGATATTATTTTTAATCGATTCGAGAAAACGCTCTCTATCCTGGTTGATCTCTTCTATGCGAAGGGATGCGACGGTAAGTCGTAGCTGGCCAATGATGATTTCCGTGGCCATAGATTCAATGCCTCTCTGATCCAAATCGAGCAACCTGACTGCTGCATTATTCATAATATCAGGAGTTAAGCCCACTGCTACAGTAAACGTACTTGGAACATTAACACGAATATTCTGGTGAGAGAGAGCTCCCTTTAAAGGGATGTGGATGGTGCGAGGAGTCAAATCCAAAAATGTACAACCCTGAATCAAGGGCCAAACAAATGTACCACCACCGTGATAGCACTGTACTGTTTTATTTCCTCCAACACGCCCGTAAACAACGAGAACTTTATTAGAGGGACATCTTCGGTATAATTTCGCCAAAAAAAAGACCGTTGAAAAAAGAAAGAGAAGAAATCCAATGATCGTGGTACCAAAATATGTAATATCCATGCTTTTCCTATTGTGAAGAATAACCTATCGGTACGACAACGACAGTTTTGTCATCGGCCGTTTTTATAATCTGAACGTGACTAAAGGAAGGTAGTTCTTCCTGCTGTAGAGAAATGGCATTAAGCTCATACGTAAGATGATGCAGCGAGACAGAGACCTTACCTGTACCACCGCTTGGAATACGCTGGTAGATCACCGCTTTTTTCCCTACTGCGTCCTCGATATTAAATACCGTTCCTGAACTATGAAGTTGCCTTGCCATTTTAAAAATACAGGCTGCGATTAGAGACGTCGTCAGCCCACCAGCGAATGCAATTGCTATCGTAGCTTGCCATTGGAGGCCAAATTGTTTATGACAAGTGAGCCCAACCCAACCGAACATCATCAAAAATCCTGTGACGGCCTGCTTAGAGAGCCATTTGAATTTTCCCGCATCCAGACTGTTGGCATCCTCAACAAGAGAGTCCTGTTCCATGGCTCCAAATAAGCTCAGGACGCCTTGGATAAGGAACATCCCAGATCCAGTAAGAGCGAAAAACCAAAAAAAAGCGTCCTCGTTAATTAACCCAGTTAATTTATACATCTGATCAAACATGATTTATCCCGAGAACACCCTGCATACTTTGAGTGGTTTTTTTATTAAAATCAAACAAAACAAGTCGTTTTTACAAAAAATCATAAGAACCTATCTCAATAAATTTTTTGGTCGATTTTCTATAGGTTTGAGAGCCCATACTCCATAGAACAAATCTGGAAACACTACTGATACCAAACTAAAAGACAAGCCACTGTCAACTTTCGTTTGCACCATGTAATACCAAACGCAATAAATAATTTCATATTTGAGCTGCGTGAAAGCTGTCGACAAATTGACGATCATAAACAGCATAGTATTAATGCAATACAATGCCGTTTACGATCGCCGATTTTCGGCGCTTTGACGCGGCTCAAATGTGAAGTTATTTGTTGCGTTTGGTATAAAGTTCAAATAATTTACATGGCGCAAACGAAAGTTGACAGTGGCTTGTCTTTAACAAAAAAGGTAAAAGTAATTGTGGTTCAAAGAGAAGAAGGAATTCTTAGATGTATCTCAAATGCTGTAAATGCCTGTCTATTAGGAGCCAAACAAAAACGGATTACTCTTTACTACTCAGGGATTATCTCTCAGAATTCATCACCTGCGATAGGATTTCTAAACAAAGTTTTGCTGTTTGTTTATGATGATTTCTCTTGGGATTGTATTCTACAAGTTCAAATGCCTTGAAGTGTTTATTTTTTTGTAGATGAGAAAGCGCTCTTAGAAGATCTTTTGCATGTACCCCGCCCTTTTCAGGACTCCCTACTCCAGGAGCCTCTTCAGGACAGATGACATCCAAATCTAAACTGACTCCAAAGACTTTTGTCTGTCTTGAAACATATGCTATAGCTTCTTTAAGCACCTCTTCAATGCCCCTTTCTTCTACTTCTTTTTCAAAATAGATACGGACATTTAAACGCTTTAAAAGTTGAGCCTCCCCCTCTTCGAAAGAACGGGTCCCAATAAGACAGATGTTTTCAGGCCAAAGAACAGGATCTTTTTGTTCTAATTTGGCTAAAGCTGCATCTCCATGACCTAAAAGTCCAGCAACAGGCATTCCATGCCAAGCCCCCGAAGGCGATGTCTTTGGGGTATGTGCATCCATATGTGCATCTATCCAGATCAGTCCCATGGGTAACTCATTCTTTTTTTTAAAGAACTGATATGCCCCATTCCACGTTCCTACAGCAATAGAGTGATCCCCCCCTAATACAATCGGAAAACAGCCAGATTCTAGGGTGGTTTCCACTTCTTTTGCCAAATGAAGATTAAAGTCATGGATAAGGGGCAACACATTGGGAAGCGTGATCGTAGCCTCTCTCGCTTTTTTCTCTGGATAGAGGATTTTTAGTTCTCTTATGGAAAATTTTCTCTCCTGGAGCTTTTCTACAATCTGTTCATCTCTCAAAATTTCCGGACCATGTTCACATTCTCGTATCTGAGCACCCCAACCACTTGCCGCTCCAATCAGACGATAGTTCATTTTCATTCCTATTGTTACTCCAAACCAACCGATATAAAAAAACAGAATTATTTAAAACTAATAGTTTTTTGATTTTTTAAATTGAGCAAATATTCAACATTGAATTAGAAGAGGGTTAACATTCACTTAATTGCGTGCTGAGTTATCTATGACAAAAATCATCACTATTCCAGACCTTGAACAACTTATTGCTCAACATGGCATGCAGACTTTTTACCGAGACCTTCTTCGGTATCTTAAAGAAGACTTTGCACGTTGGGACAAGTTTCATAAAATCCCTCGTATTGCAGCTCATGTGCCTAATGGGATTATTGAACTCATGCCCATATGGGATGATCGTTATTACAGCTATAAATACGTCAATGGCCATCCGAACAACACAGCATCTGGTCATTTAACTGTTGTTGCTTTGGGGTGCCTTGCAGATATCGCAACAGGTTATCCTTTACTTCTCAGCGAAATGACAGTTCTAACAGGTATTCGTACTGCTGCAACTTCCGCTCTTGCTAGCGATCTATTAGCAAAGCATGGCGTGACTACAATGGCTGTGATTGGAACTGGAGCTCAGAGTGAATTTCAAGTATTAGCTCATCGTGTAGTTCGTCCTATTGACACGATCCGATATTTTGATCTAGACCCTCATACCATGCTTCGTTTTAAAAAAAATATGGAGGGAACGGGGCTGCATCTGATTGAATGCCGTTCTGCGGAAGAAACTCTTATTGGCAGCGAAATTATAGTGGTCACCACAGCGGCCCCAGGACACCAAGAAGTAGTGAAGGATACGTGGGTAAAACCTGGAGTACACATCAATGGCATTGGGGGTGATTCTCCTGGAAAAACAGAATTGGCTCTAGCAATATTAAAACGGTCAAAAATCTTTGTAGAATTTATGCCACAAACGCAAATAGAGGGAGAAATCCAACAATTGACACCTCAAGAACGAGCTGTGCATGTGCGTGGAGAGTTGTGGGAGCTTGTTACTCATCAAAAGAAAGGACGCGAAACAGACGCTGATATCACTTTGTATGATTCAGTTGGATTCGCATTAGAAGATTATTCTGTATTGCGTCTAGTACGTGATTTATCTCAGATTTATAACATAGGGACTGTTTTGCCAATCATTCCCGAATTGTCTGATCCCAAAAACTTAATCAGTTTACTAGGAGGACATCATCTCAGCTAAAACCACGTACCTACATCTCTAATGACTTCTGATAGAAAAAAACAACTTTATCCGTTATAGAAGTAAAAAGCACGAGCTCTCATGGGGTAGTTTTAACAACATGGCTCTACTCTCTGTGTTATTTCTTTCTGCTGGATCCCTCTTATTTTCACAACCCATCATCTCAGCTCCCCTTGTAGAGGTCACCACTTATTCCCCTACAACGGATGTAAATTTGAATGAAACCACTGACTCTTTTTTTCATTCTCTTATCGATACGACTTTCTATTTTGGATCTGGAACTATCCTTGGGTCAGCAGCTTGTCTAACTGGCGTAGGTTGGGTTGTTTGTCACCTCTCTCCTTGGACTGCAACAATGGGAAATGAGTGCCTTCTTTCCAGCCAACTCTTAGGGACTGGGGCTCTGCATTCTTTCACCCAAATGTTCAAAATCTCCCCACTTTTTTCTTTCTTTTTCAAAAAGATACCCCCTCCCTATTCTTCATGGGATCTCAACAAAAAAATGCTTCTTCAAATTCCAGCTTTTTCACCCAAAGATATGGAACTCCTCCATTTCTTGCAGGAGAGATGGCTTGCCAAATCGACAGGTTGCTATCCTTTTTTTGCAAAGTGGATGTGCCCTTCTTTTGGCATTTCTCTTCAAGCACACCCTGAGACGACGAATTCTTATGCCAGGGATCCCTCTAACAAATTGTCTCAGACATATAAGAATAGAGTTGAGGCTTGGAAATATTTTCTTCCTCACCCGCAATATTTTCCTTTGGTTTTGACTCGCCCTTCCGATATCCGAGGCTACCTCCCTTTCTATCTTGAAATTTTGCACAATGGGGAGATTCCTTGCTCTGTTGAAAAACTAGCACTCATAAAGCCTACAATAGATTCTCCCTTAATTATCGACGCCACTTCACTCCTTCCAAAGACTACATTAAATCAAGCGCAATGGCTCAACATCTGGCACTCTTATGAAAGTCGATTGTCTACCTGGTGTAAAGAGCATCAGTTAGATCTTAACCAGATCCTCTGCATCCATAGAGTACAACAAGAAAACATCGGAGGCATTCGTCTACTTCCTTTTTCTTTTTCATCTAAGGAAAGTATAGAAAAACACCACCAATTTCTTTTGGAATGGATATCTAAACTTGGTCTCTCAGCCAATCGAATAGAATTAGATCGATTCCTTCCCGCTTCTAATTCTTCTTTCGATGCACTAGGCTCTATTACCCCACCCACTCTAGAATGTGCATCAAAAGAACAGTGGATCTCTTTCCTTGATTCTGTAGATCGCGTTTGGAAATCAAACCATGCGCAAAAGACTTTAATGGTTAAGGGCACACTACAACTCCTCAAAGATCTATGCGCTGCCCTCTCTCAGAAAAACTGGGAAGAAGTTATGCACTCTCCCACACGCTCTTCCGCAGCTCAATTATCTTTTGCAAAAATACAACAACAATTTCACGCCCTCGTTCAAAATGATGAACTATTTTCATTTAACGATACTGCGACCCATATAGAACAGATTCATGCCAATCTCTCCTCTCTTCTAGAAATTTTCGCCCCTTTTACCGCTGAAGATTTTCCCATTATTTTCCGACAACACCTTACCTCTATTCCTAAAGATCTACAACCATTGACACGCTATGGAATTCACACTTCTGCAATGACCAGTCTAGCAGGCATCTTTAAAGCGCTTAAAAGTACTTTAGGCAAACCTCCATGTACCCTCTATGGAGAAAACACCTACTTTGAATGTATCTATGTCGTAGAGCGCATCACAAATGGATTATCAGTCCAAGAAGCGACTGAACAAGAGTGGAAAGAAGTCGATCTCATCTTAGCTCAATTCAATCCTGCACTTAAAAGAATCACTTTTAAAGCTACAGAGTATCATGCAGAAAAGATAGAGGAGACCCTTCATCAAGCTTTAAGCGCAAGGGAAGGAAAACCTCTAACTCTTGCCCTAGACTGCACCCTTGATTTTAGCGATTCAAATAGAGTCGGTAGATTGCTCTATGAGTTTAAAGAAGAGATCAAAAGCGGTAAACTCAGCATCATTGGGTACCGAAGTGGTTCTAAATTCGATCTATTCGGTATGGATAATTACTGTGGCGCCCCTTTCTTCATGATTCACAGTCAAGACACACAATGGTCTTCATTAGATTCTCTTTTGACCGATCCTGTTCTGCAAACAGACCGTTTAAGTCTCAATTGGTTTTGCCTTGCCTATCAACACGCTTCTCCCTATTTAGAGTTGTACAGAAAGCAAGTGTTTGACAACACGCGAGCTGTATTAAATAAAGTTCCAGCACGACTTCTTAGTAATGATGATCTTAACTATCGCATCATCCCTATCGATTCAAGTGCTGACCCTTCCTTTATTGATATTAAAATTTTCGGGCCTTTACATGAGATTAGAGGAGGGGTACTCCTTGCAGTTTTGCTCACTATGAAATGTCTGGAGGCAGGTCATCCGCTTTTGTATCGACCCAGCTTAGGATTCTACCATCCCAATCTCTCCGTACTTTTTAGTAAAGAATTTACAACAATTCGCTTAACACTAGGGCTTGATCCTACCCAAGTTGACGTCATTGTCAACTGCTTTGAAATGGTTGATGCGCTCAACGGTCCGAAGAGCCTGTTTAAAATCTAAGGGTTCGTCGATTTTTAGGTTTTTAGTACAGCTTCTAAGAAGATTCCTGGAGATACACCCTTGGAATATCGCAAAAAAGAACACTCGTACTCGCATGAAAAATGCATTCAGAGTCTGTAACAGCACATAATAGCTACAGCATAACATATTAAAAACCAACTCACTACATTATTTTTTCAACCAAATCAGAGTTTATGTAGCCAATTTGCATGGTCCATATTACACTACGGTTATGGGACCATCTCTTTCATCGCATTTCCAATCTCGAGCGCCTTCGGCAGTCCGCTTAACACAAATTGAATTCTTAAAGCGTACCGATCGAGTAGTTGCCGTGAACACAGCTATCGGAAATGTTTCTTTACCTATGCATCCAGCAATGCTCAAACGAATGTTTTCTCTGGATACACCTAGCAGCCCTTTTCATCAAGGCGTCGTGAAATATTCAACAACCGTTGGCGAAGTAGAAACAAATCAAACGTTTTTGCACTTGATCGAGAGTAGCGGTTTTTCTACACAAGGTTTGTATAGCCAAGTCACAGATGGTGGTAGCCAGGCTATGGAGTTAGCCATTCTTGGCGTATGCGGACCGGCGGGTTCTGCAACTAAGCCCTTACTACTTATTGACCCTACCTATTCTAACTATGCTTCTATAGCTGAACGTACTGGGCGTTCAACCGTTGCGGTGACTCGGTACTTAGAAGACAATGGAAAATTCACCTTGCCCAAGCTATCGGAAATTGAAAAGGTGATTCAAAAAACACAGCCAGCCGCTTTATTAGTCATACCCTATGACAATCCTACTGGGCAGTTTTTTCCTCAAAAAATACTTAACGATCTCGCAGCTCTCTGCGTAAAGTACAATTTATGGCTACTGAGCGATGAAGCCTATCGCGAACTATTTTATACTCAAGACCAGACAAGTAGTCTCTGGGGTATCACTGAAAAAGATGTCCCCGGCATTACTGGCCGCCGCATCAGCATTGAATCTGCCTCAAAAATCTGGAATGCATGCGGCTTGCGCATTGGCGCGCTTGTGACAGACAATAAAGAATTTCACCAACAAGCTGTAGCTGAAAACACAGCCAGCTTATGTTCCAATGTCATTGGCCAATATATTTTTGGATCTCTTCTCCACGAATCTAAAAACCAGCTTCAGGCTTGGTTCCAGCAGCAACGAACCTATTATTATCAAATGGCAAGTACTGTCACCGCTGGTCTAAAAAAGGAACTTCCACAGTTAATTATTTCTACACCAGACGCAGCTTTATATACCGTGATCGATATGCGAAATATTTTTGGCGCAGATTTTGATGTGACAGATTTTGTCATGTACTGCGCTCAGAAAGGGCAAGTGCTTGTCAAAGATGTTAAAAAGACACTTTTACTGGCCCCAATGGCAGGTTTTTATTCTCCACAGCCTGGAGAACGCAACCCGGGTAAAACACAGATGCGCTTTGCCTATGTAGAGCCTCCTGAGATTATGGAAGAAGTTCCAAAATTATTTGCTCAACTGCTACTCGATTTTCAGCGTTCTAGAGACTCCTGCATAACTCAGTACCTTTGAAAAAAATGAATCGTTTTGGTGAGATTTCGGATTTGAGCAAGCCCACATATGCGAGACATCTCATAGGGGGCGAGTAAAAAACGAAAGATCGCAAAACGAGCATTTTTAACGAAGGTACTGAGTTATGCAGGGGTCTCTTCTAAATGCCTTTAGCGTTATACCAATCCTCAATGATTAACCTATATAGGACGTAGCCAAAACCTCGGGGTTGGACGATCGTAATACCAAACGCAATAAATAATTTCATATTTGAGCTGCGTGAAAGCTGTCGACAAATTGACGATCATAAACAGCATAGTATTAATG
>JAGXTH010000093.1 GCA_018333475.1 Simkania sp.
CATTTTCACCTGTGGATCAGGTGGAATAAGACTATCTAGTTTTTCTTGGATTCCAATCTCATCGCAGATAACAGAGACAATCCCCAAGTGATCAAAATTCTTACTCGTATACTCTTCTTCCATAACACACCCTTCGTTCAAGAAAGGTTTTGATTTTAAAGGAATGATAGGAAAAAATTCTTCCGAAAATAACCCGATACGGACCCACGAAAAAAATAAGCAGGGCTCTCTTACCTTGCGGAGAGGGCGCGGAATGTGGGCTCTAATAGTACAAGAGACCCCTAACGCAGAGGTCTGGCCTCCTGAATCACTTTGATGATTTATTCACACCCACTTTTGATTCCACATAGCTTTTAATGATCGTTGCCCTTCGTTCATTTGACAACCGTTTGGCATCCATAAACAACTCCTGCCCGGACTTAAGACCCTTAAGCTTGATTCCACATCTTTTTGCAAATACATAGGTATGACCAAACACTTGATCACGTGTGGTTTTTGGCAATTGGTTAAAAAGCTCAAGAGGAATCTTAGCTTGCTGAGAGGCCTCGAACACCAACCCAATTTGCTTAACAGCAGCTAAATACACAGCCTGACTTCGAATCTCTTGCGACACATCCTTGGAGTTCTGTCGATAAAAAGCATGCCGACCAAATTTAGGCTCTGAAGGAGTTTTACCCGTTTGTCTGGAATAAATCTGGTACACATTGAAGAAAATTTGTCTAAATGAACATTTAGTAGCAAATGCATCCATATTTTGTTGGTGTTTTTTTGCTAATGCCGCAATGTGCCGAGAAATCGGCTTTCTATGTACATACTCAGCTATCTCGAGGAGTCGAACTGCATCCTGATGAAGTGCCGTTCCAGTGCCTTTACTCTTCTCATCCTCAGGTGAAGCCGTTGATACATCGAGAACTTCACGAGGTTTTGGCAATGTTTCAGTCACCCGCTCTTTGACAACTTCCTTAGATTTCCCTATCCCTTCCAACCAACGAGTAGTATCTCTGATAAGATCATCGAAAATGGAGTCAGCCACCTGCATTTTAATCTCATTCTCAGCAGCCGCTCGTCCAAGATCTGTCCAATATGGTTCTTCATGTTGCACCATACGCTTTATAATAAGGTCCCGCCTGAGCTCATCTTCGCGTTCCTCTGAGGCCGCTAAGATCCCTACCTTTGCTATTTGCTCATCCACGCTACAGAGATCACGAATCATGTCTTTCATCAATTTCTGGAGCATTCGAGCTTCTGTAAAAATGCTCAACTCTAGAGGCAGTTGACAAGGTGTCAATGCACAAACCGCATCAGCTTCCTTTTTCTCTTGTTTCCAATCAGAGATTCCCTGCGTAAGAAAATCGGAAACGATCAGCAATTCCATCTTAGAATGCCGATCAGATACTCTTATCGCTTCAATAATAGATACAGCTTCCTCGAGATTTTGTGGAGACTTTGCGAAAATTTCTTTAAGAATTTGAACAGTCTCTCCTTTAACGTAGGGCTCAAAAGCCAAAAGTCTATTCTCAAGCACTTGCTGAAGTTTTTCAGCTTCCGTCATCTTAAGAGATGGGTCGTACACCTCTAAATCTGGAGCTGCTAGCAGCTGGCGTTTCTGTTTTTTCCACGATACAATAGTGCTATCGAGATACTTAAAAACACCATTTAACTCCTCGGAGGAGTATTTCCCATCGCTTTCCATTGGCTCCATGAGCTCTCCTACGTCATTGACTGTTTGCGGCTGCAGCCCTAGAAGTTCTCGAATTATTTGGGCCTCTGCATTTTCAACAAGGCTCGGCCCTGGTGAAACAGCCTCGCTGTCTGCAATACTCTCAAAATGTAGGGGTGTATCTGCTCTCAGGTCCTGCGCATTCCTTACTGGCACCCACCCTGCTGGAGCCATAAACTGATCATCAAACTTACTACGTGTTTCTACAAAAGACATAAAATCTCTTTAATTGTTTTTGTTTTTAAGAATTATACGTCCAAATGAAGTTAAACAAAAACAACAAAACAACACATTCAATTGCTTTAAAATAATTTTTTTACAATAAACGGATATTACAATTAATAACGCCTAACAATCAATATATTAGAATTTAAAAAACGTCTACTAATTGACTCGGAGACCAATTTCAGGTAGAATTAGGGTGCGCCCGGTCAATCTCCTGAAAGGTAGAGGCCCGTGGCGATTAAGATTTCTGTCCAAAAATAAATATATAATTAGTAATAAGGTCTTATGGGCAGCACGCGAATCCAATCCCTAGCGGGAACACCAGCAGCCTTGCGTCAGCAAGTGCTTGATATCGAGGAGAAGGTAGGTATTAAGCCTTCCATCTCTCTGGCATTACGCAACAAACTGTTCGGACAGCTTGATGCGACAAGACATTCTATGGAAACCTTGCAAAGCACATCCTTTGCAGTCAGTGAGTTCTCTCGTGCACAGATTGAACACGATCTAGAAGATCTTCCTGAAAAAATCGTTGAACTTTACGGACGCATTTATAACCTAGCCGTAGACACTGAGGTTGAGAAAGTTGCTAAAGAGGCAAAACAGTTAGAAACCCGATTGAAAAAAGGGGATACCAAAGCTGTTGCCCAAAAAGTGACCCAACTTAAAGAACATATCCAGTCTATCCACAGTAGACATGCCCTTGGCCTAGAAAACCGTAGTACAGTGGCCGTGGCTAAAAACGTAGCTAAACGAGCTGATCAGTTTCTCAAAGCGCATACATTGGGTGAATCGATTCCCCCATTAATGAACCAAATGAACCTGCTTGAGATCCAAAAATATCACTATGGTCAAGACGAGATCGACGGCGATCTATCCGTGGAATTATTTGATATAGCAGAAGCCTTTTATTATGGATCGCGCAGAGAAGCTATGAAAGGTTATCATCAACTCCCAGAAGAGATCAAACGTCTTTGTAAAGATCGTTTTGCTGAACTTGGCGTTTCTTCCCCAACAGAGGACCTTACAGCAACGGCTCAAGCTTTAGTAGCTACAGCTTATGATCTTGTGATGGGAAAAGGTAAAGAACCCGTGTTTACCCCCCAGGAACTCGAAGAATTATTTAGAGAAGCAAGAGATTCTGCTACGACATAAAAACTACCGCAGATGATGATTTTTTCATCCTTCTGTTTTTCGATGAGAGCCCTCTCTAGTCCCCCTCCAACTAGAGAGGGCTCTTTGCTATATGGACAAGATAAAGACATCCTCTTCCAAGATACAGCTCTTAGAGATTGCGCTTCTACCAAATGGACAAAGCTAGCATTGTCTGCCACAATCTTCAATATCGTCTCGATATCCTTATCCAAGGAAACACCTAGGACCAGCCTAGCTCTATGATGAGGAAAGCGGCGTCGGAACATCGTAAATAATTTGAGAAACCCATCCGGATTATGTGCTACATCAAAAATGACGTCGCCTTGTATTTGAAATCGACAAGGTGGTGTATACTCTAGTCCTATCTGAATGGCTTGTTGATCTAGGCCTAAAATGTCCAAGGCCTTTTTAGCAATTGCCTGGTTTTCTTCTTCAAAAGAGCATGTATATTCCTTAACAAAGTGCACGATAGAGTCCTGCTCTTTGGCTTTTTGCATGCAGGAGACGCATCTGGCATTGGGACCTAAAATAACAGGTACTCTCTTTTTAATAATTCCCGCCTTTTGCATAGCGATGCTCTCTATTGTATCTCCTAAACGATCTGTATGGTCTAGGCTAATCGATGTGATCACAGAAAGTAGCGGGTAGACTACATTGGTGGCATCTAAAGATCCACCCAATCCCGTTTCAAGAACTGCTATATCGACACCACTGTGCGCAAAATAAAGAAACGCCATAAGCGTTGTGATTTCAAAGAAATGCAAAGGCAAGGGAGATCGCTTAGCCGCTTCCATCACATGCATTCCAAGCTCTATGATTTTGTCACTGTCAATTTCTTTGTCATTGATGCGAATTCTTTCAGAGAAACGCAACAGGTGTGGTGAAGTGTATAACCCAACTATTTTCCCAGAAGCTTGTAAGCCAGCAGCAATTTTGCTGGTGACAGATCCTTTACCGTTTGTACCTGCAACATGAATCGATGCAAAATCCAAATGAGGATTGCCCAACGCTTGAAGCACGGGGATAAGATGATCCAGGTTTTCGATGACCGGCTGTTTACGTTGTAAAGCAAATAGCTTTTCTAAAAACAGATTAAGCATGTTGGAAGATTGTATAGAAGGTCTGCTCATCGACCCAACTGGCACCTAATGGAATATGCGGCTTAAAGCTGCCATGAAAATCAGATCCTCCACTAACAAGCAACTTCCTTTCTTTAGCCAAACGCAACCAACGACCCTCGTCTTGGGGAAGGCACTTGGCATAATAGCATTCTACTCCATCAAAAGGCAGCTCTAGTAATTTTCTAGCAAAAGCAGCTTTTTCCATGAGATGTGGGTGCGCTAAAAATGCTTTTGCTTGTGCACTATGCAAGACCTCCAGAGTCTCTTCTACACTGAATGAGGCCCCCTGCTCATAACAACACTTCCCTTCAGCAAGGTATCGTTGAAAAGCTTCCTGAAGACTCCCCACATAGTTTTTTTGTAGCATGATCTGTGCGATATGGGGACGTCCAATTGTCCCTTTTTGAGGCAACTCTCTTTCTTCTATGAATAAAGAATGCCGCCGTAAATTAGCAAGAATAGCAGCATTCCGCTCTTTACGCCGCTTTTGATGTTTTTCACATAATGTTTTTACAGGTAGGGCATCGGGAGTAAATGCATAACCTAGAACATGCACGCTCACCCCTTGATGCACACAAGAAAATTCCACTCCAGTGCCCAACAGAATATCTCTTTGCTTAGCTAAAGGTAGAGCTATCGAATACGCAGCTATACTGTCATGATCCGTAATAGCAAGACCCTTGAGTCCAATCTTCTCTGCGAGCAAGATCAGCTCCTCAGGACTTAATGATCCATCTGAACAATGGGTATGGCAATGTAGATCCGCACGAAACATGTCATATCTTTGACCGCGTACATCGCAGCCTTTTTTAGGATTAGGAGCTAGGGACTGTGAAATAATAAAGTAAACCATTTCACCGCACCAAATCAACCGAAAACCGACGATCAAAAATGGGGTTGTATCACTATGAATACAACCCCATTTTTGATCGTCGATTTTAGGCGATTTCGCACAGGTCAAATAGTTTATTTTATTATTTCACAGCCCCTTACTCACCTATGTATTTTCATAAGGCTGACAGCGAATCTCCATTTCAAGTTCCACTCCAGTAGCCTCATGTACTTTATTTTGCACCAACCGCGCCAGCTCTAGCACATCTCGAGCCGTGGCACAGCCTTTATTCACTATAAAATTGGCATGCAACGTCGACACTTCAGCATCACCTACTTTAAGTCCTTTAAGACCACATTGCTCAATTAAAGCCCCAGCAGAAGCTGCCTTAGGATTGCGGAATACGCACCCCGCAGATTTGTCTCCGTAGGGCTGTGTACGAGTTCGATAATCAATCATAGCTAATTGTTGATTACGAGCCTCCTGATTTCTCAAGAGCTCAAATGTAGCTATAACAATAGCCCCTTTCATCGTTTGAAATGAAGAAAAACGGTAGGAAAACTGAAGCTCTTCTTTATTATAAGTAACCATGTCTCCTGTTGTAGTCATATATGTGACACGTAGAAGATGATCACACGTCTCATGCCCTCCAGCTCCTGCATTCATATAGACCGCCCCACCAACGGTAGCTGGAATCCCCGAAGCAAATTCAAGGCCAGACCAACCCTTCTTGGCTGTTTGAGCCCCTAGAAGAGAAAAGCTATATCCTGAGCTCACATGAATGAGGTTTTCCTCTTCTTGCATAAAAGAGATTTTATTCAATAACACAAGGCCATTGAACCCACGATCATCAAAGAGAGTATTGGAACCTTTACCAACGATAAGATAAGGAATTTTAGCTTGATCAGCCTGACATATCGCTTCTTGAAGGAGCTCTACAGTATTGACCTCAAGAAACCACCTCGCAGGACCGCCAATACCAAATGTGGAAATCTCTTTAAGAAGTTTGTTCTTGTTGCAACGCTCCAGCCACATCTCTTCCCTCACTGTGGTATATTGCATCTAGTACAGCATTCACAAAGGTCGCGCCCTCTGGGCTTGCAAATTTCCTTGTAAGCCGTACAGCTTCAGCTAAGGCCACTTTGCCAGGAATGTGCGGAGAGTACAAGAGCTCAAAAACACCAAGACGTAAGATGTTTTGTTCAATGCGAGGAATACGGTTAAATTCATAGGCTGTCGCAGCTCGAGTAATTTTCTCATCGATAAGAGGTAATTTTGCTTCAATCTCCCTTCGAACTTCCTGTGCTTGCAACACATATTTTTTTGGAACAGCGAGTTCCTTCATGACAAGCGCCATTGCATCTTCGTCATCGCCCTGCACAAAGTCATAGCTATAGAGAAGCAATAACAGAATTTCTCGTATTTTTTGTTGAGATAGCGCCATAAGTAGCGGGCATCATAACACAGTGCTTTTATTAAATTCTAACTCTTAGAAGATCTCATACTATATTTTTACAAACTAGAGCGAACCATCCAGGCAGATTTCTCCAGGTGATTCAGAAGTCTACCTATAAGATCCACTGTAGCATGATCACTTTTCTCATCCGCCATATTGCCAAGAGTTCTAGCGCGTTTTACTACAACCCCAAGAGCCTGTAAGAGATGCTGCAGTCCATCGGACGCTGTAAGTACTTGTTTACACTCTTTAATAGTGCAATGTTTTTGAAAACAGTCAAGAGATCCATTAACATACAGTCCTAAAGCTCGAACACGCTCGGCCACTTCATCAACGATTTCAGCTAAGCCTTCGTATTGTTTTTCAAGCATTACATGCAAAGAAAAAAATTCCTTACCTGTTAAATTCCAATGTAAATTTTGCGTCATTACATAGGTTGCATAAAGATCTGCGAGCAACCCATTTAATCCTTCGCCGATAGTTTGTCTCGATTCAGCAGCCATCCCTATATCCATCGATATTCTCCTGTTACCTCTTTTTTGGTACATCCTCTTAAATTTGAGAATGTATCTTTTTTGTTTGATAGCAATTCTCCAGTATAGTTTAAAGAAAGTTTGACAATGGGTGCGTTTGACTTGATCTCAAATCGCATCTTCAGTTAGGTTTAGCAACTTGGCGGTGCACTGTGCTTGGTGTCTTTCTCGATACAGAGACTAATGGCCTGAATCCTTTTAAACACAAAATCATCGAAATCGCGTTTAAAATTATCGATGTCGAGAGTGGCCTATTGAAAGAGTCTTTTCAATCGTTGGTCTCTATCTCTCCGTCTGATTGGAAAAATAGTGATCCTGAAAGTTTAAAAGTGAATGGTTTTTCTTGGAGTGATGTGCAAGTAGGGAAACCCATCACTGCGGTTGCTGAAGAGGTCCGCATTCTTCTAACCAGGCAAAACATCATAAGAGGACAGGCTGTTTTCATCTGTCAAAATCCTTCTTTCGATCGCGCTTTCTTCAGTCAAATTTTCACAACAGAGGAACAAGAAGCGCAGAAATTGCCCTATCATTGGCTAGATTTAGCCTCGATGTTTTGGGCTGTTTCGATCGCTCAAGGCAAGTTACCTTGGATGGCAGGTTACTCTAAGGACAAAATCGCTGCTGCCTACCATCTTCCTCCTGAAGCGCAGCCTCACCGCGCTATGAACGGTGTGAATCACTTACTTCAATGCTATGAAGCTGTTGTTGGATTTCCCCAATAGAAAAACCCATACCTAAGAAGCTGTACTAAAACTTGGGTTCAGTCGGTTTTCGATCCAAATGATTGGGGGGCACTATCGACAAAGGTATATAGCCCCCCAATTTTGGAGTCGAAAAGCGGCCAAAATAATCCACAAAAGCGACGAACCCAGGTTTTAGTACAGCTTC
>JAGXTH010000094.1 GCA_018333475.1 Simkania sp.
CCGTTTACGATCGCCGATTTTCGGCGCTTTGACGCGGCTCAAATGTGAAGTTATTTATTGCGTTTGGTATAACCGACTATATGCGCAAAAAGCCCCAGCTCTGTCTGAAAAAATCTTGTGGACCTTCCAGAAAATGATTTTTCTCTTGCTTCTAGAGACTCCTGCATAACTCAGTACCTTTGGAAAAAATGATTCGTTTTAGCGAGATTTCGGATTTGAGCGAGCCCACATATGCGAGACATCTCATAGGGAGCGAGCAAAAAACGAAAGATCGCAAAACGAGCATTTTTAACGAAGGTACTGGGTTATGCAGGAGTCTCTTCCACATGACTCACCTTTTTCTATTAGAGCTCTTTTGGAATTAAGGCTTCGTCGATTTTTGGGATTATTTTGGCCGCTTTTCTTTGGAGTAATATACGGATGTTGATATTACCATAAAGAAAAGAGCCTCAAAAGAGGCCTAAATCGACTGAAGCTTAATTCCGAGAGAGCTCTATCATCCAAAAAGACCACCTTTTGTGGTGTAAGGAAATGCACATGTCAAAGCGTATTTTAGCCGTCATCGGAATCGGACTAGGTGTAGTTGTCCTAGGGATGATCTGGTCCATTGTTAATACAGCTCTTGCCACCATCCAAAAAGATCTCTCCGCCACTGTTCTAGAGCTCCAATGGATGATGAACTGTTTTGGAATCTTTCTCTGCATTCCCCTTCTGACCATGGGAAAACTCGGCGATGCGTATGGAAGAAGAAAACTCTTTCTCTACGGTCTCATTGGAGCTTTAGCAGCATCGACGATCGCAGGCTTTTCCACTCAAGTAACCACACTCATTGGCTGCATGGGTCTATTTGGCCTTGCCGGATCGATCATCCTACCGCTCTCTCAGGCTTTGCTCGTCCATCAATTCCCTGAAGCAGAAAAGGGAAAGGCCGTCGCTCTTTGGTCTACCTTCGCTTCTCTATCTCTTGCATGTGGCCCCTTAGTCGGCGGCGTGATTTTGAACTGGCTTGGATGGCGATGGATTTATTGGATTAATGTACCTGTGGTTCTTTTCACAATTCCCCTTGTCTTTTTCTTTGTAAAAAATGAAAAAGAACACCATAAACCTCATTGCGATTGGGCAGGCGTTGGTCTTTTAGCTCTTGTTGTTGGCTCCCTCATCATCGGTATCATGCAAGGACCCACATGGGGATGGGCCTCTTATCCAATCCTAGCTCTTTTTGTCCTTTGTCTTTTAAGCCTGCTCCTATTCATCATCCTAGAACGAAAAACAACAACCCCTCTTTTTCGTCCCGACCTTTTTTCCCATCGCTCTTTTCTCTTCAGCTCCATTCCTAATGGCTGTACGATTGGTTTTATTTGGACCGTCTTTTTTATAATCCCTCTCTACTTGCAAAATATCCAACAACTTACACCTCTTACAACCAGTATTATCCTGCTTTTGATCACACTCCCCGTTGCGTTCTTATCCGTGCCTATCAGTAAACTATATCGTAAGATTGGTGCAAAACCTCTAATAGTTACCGGTCTTTTCTTCTTTATTATCGCTTTCCTTTTACAATCTCTCTTTACCCCTTCTTTCTGGACAATTGGCCTAGGGTGTCTAGCTGTAGGTCTCGGTTGGGTATTAGCCTGGGGCCCCTCGATCTCCTGTGCTTTATCTTCCATCCCTCATAAGCTCGCTGGCGTTGCCTCAGGGATGTTCACCACCCTCCAAGAACTAGGAGCGATCATCTCCTTAGCTATTGCCGGAGCCCTATTCCGCTCTACCAATGCACAAGTCCTAGCTCCTGATCTATCCCATATCCATTCCGCTCTTTCTTCTAACTCGCCTGACCAAATTCAATCTCTCCTCACAAATCCCTCTGCAGTGGAAGCCCAACTAGGTCCTAACTCTCCTATCATCCCAGTTCTTAGAGAAGCATTTCTGGCCGGTTACCAAAACACCTTTTGGTTTCTCTTTGCTGTCGGCCTCTTTGCTATTCTGATTACTTGTTTTCTTCCCAAACAATCCAAAGTAAAATGAGTTCTCTTTTTTGATAAAAAAATTTATTTAACTTTTGTATGCATACCATAGATGTTGATAAAAAAATCTCTTACACACTCCAGCTCTGATAATCCGGAACTGTCAAACTCTAGAAAAACCTGCTAGCATACAGTCTGTTTGATGGTGTATTTTTTCTATTGTTACCACAACAGAATGTTATATAAAAAAAGTTTAATTAAACAAAAATTGTCATTTACAGTGTTATTAATTTAATATTGCTTTTTATTTCTTTTATACTGTATTATTTATTGAATTATATAATAAAAAACGGTAAACGCAATGTCTTGTTTTATTAATTTATCAAATAAAATAATGCCGCAAATCAAATCTGGAATATCTCATTCCATGAGAAATATAAAAACCGGTTACTTTAAAGGGTTTTCTAGAGTTGCTATAGCAGAACGCACAGCCGAAGCTGCCCCCCCTCAATGGATCTATTTTGAGAGGTATGTAAATGGTATCCAACCAAGACCTAATAACCCGCTTGCGACTTACTCTGAACTAGAGCCCCAATATCGACCCAATAGTTCAGCTGACTCTTTCCAGGTCCCTAATTTTCAAATTCCTAAAAAAAATGTTATGGTGTTGTGTTCTTCTGATATAAATCCAAAAATTTTCAACCATTATCTCTCTAATGAACATGCTTCATTAGCTGTTCACCCTCAAATATCGAAAGATTTAAGTGTTAACAAGATGCAAGAAATTGTCAGTCATCCTAAAGCTTCTGATATCGTAGTTTCACCTACAGCATCATCTCGTACAGTATTTGTTCTAGACCCTCATTTACCACCTCACTGTCTCAAGCTTCATTGTCCCATACAAATTACTAGATCGACCAGACATTTAGAAAAAAGAAAGATTGAACATAGTATTACGGTGTCAAATGCCCTAGCGCACTCAACAGCAATGCGAGCAAACCCCGCATTTGCCTATTTTCCAGAATCTCTTGGTATTGTCTATGGAAACGCTTTTGATTCTTGGGGATTTCTTGTACGAGACATGACACCACGTCCCTATCTGCCTAATTCATCTTTTATTCCTCTATTTTCTCTTTACTCCCCAGATGTAGCACATCCAAATCGGCCGCCTTTACTCCATGAACTTATTGGTGAATCAGGTGTTGATCCTGAACAATGTATTTTACAGCAAATTTTCTTCCCGCTCCTTAAATGCTGGGTTGACGTCTACACCAATACTGGCATTTTATTAGAAGCCCATGGGCAAAATGTCTGCTTGGAATTATCCGAAAGTGGACAAATCAGCCGGTTTATCTTCCGAGACTTTGATACCTATGTAAATAAAGACATTTACACCGAAAAACATAAAGGGTCATTAGAGGGACTCAATCCTTATGAATTGTTTCAGAGCAAAGATACAGAAGAAGCTCCACAAGGAACTACGGTCAGTTTAATTTACGATCAAGCGATGCGAGTCCCTTTTGATCGCATTGCAGAAATTGCAGAAAAAACCTACCACATTCCTAAACAACGTCTACAGAGCGCTTGTCGTTCATACTTGCGACAGATTTTTCCTGAGGGGGATCTTCATTTCCCTAAGGGGGGCAAGGTATTCAATTATGCAGAAGGGGCTTTGCGTGTGGGAGCTAAAGCTAAAATTGTAGAAACTGGACAAGAACCAACTTGGAGATAACGCTTATCCGCAGCTAGTAATACCAAACGCAATAAATAATTTCATATTTGAGCTGCGTGAAAGCTGTCGACAAATCGGCGCTTTGACGCGGCTCAAATGTGAAGTTATTTGTTGCGTTTGGTATAAGATTTACATCTCTTATCTATTTGCGAAAATGAAAAAGTGATTATTTAAAATGAAAATTCATAAATAGAGCTCTTTCAAAACCAAGGCTTCGTTGTGGGATTTCTTAAACTGTAGCAGTTTCTACCTATTTGATACTTGAAGACTCTGACATTTTGTTCTCTGAATCATTCACGGTCGGAACCCCAGCAACATACTTTTTAGCAAAAAGCATTGCATCATCGATGTGCTCAAAAAGATGTTCTCGTCCAATAGTTCGTTTTAGACCAAATTTACTCATGGCCTCTTTAACTTCCTTATGAACCCCTGCTAGTACAAGCCGAGTGCCCACTTTTTGACAACGCTCAAAGAGTTCTGTTAAAGCATGCATCCCACTTGCATCTAAAATAGAAACTCTCTGCATCCGCAGAATACACACTTTAGGTTGCTCTTGTACAGGATGAGCTAAATCTCGAATTCTATCGACAACTCCAAAGAAAAGAGGACCTTGAAGTTCATAAATATCGACCTCCTTTTGATGAATTGCAGTATCAGATTTTTCCGTTTTATACAGCCCTGCCTTCTCGCTCATTCTCTTCATAAATAAAAAAAGCGCCAACAACATCGCCATTTGCACTGCGAAGGAGAGATCGACTAATACTGTGAGAACAAATGCAGTGAGCATCACTGCAACATCTCCTCGAGGGGCTCGAAAAAGATGTATAAACCGTTCCATTTCTGCCATATTCCACGCAACCACCATAAGAACAGCTGACAAAGCAGCTAGGGGAATGCAGCTCACAAGAGGTGCACAAATAGCCATGATGATCAGTAATGTGACTGCATGTATAATACCGGAAACAGGAGTCTTAGCCCCAGTTTTAACATTAGCAGCAGTACGAGCTATAGCTCCAGTGGCAGGGATACCACCAAAAAGAACTGAAGCAAAATTCGCAATGCCTAGACCTACTAATTCACAATCTGACTTATGCCGCCCTCCGGACATTCTGTCTCCCATCAATGCAGAAAGAAGCGATTCTAGACCAGCTAGCAATGCAATCGCTACTGCATCGGGAATTAGCTGCTGAAACCATCCTAAATTCCAAGTCACTTGCGGAAATGTTATAGAAGGAAACTCATGTGGTAATTTTCCATAACGCGATCCTATCGTTTCAATATCCAACTGAAACACAGTTGTGACAATCGTCGCGAAAACCATTGCTGTAATCCCCCAGGGGAGTGAAGGGATAAAACGCCTTACGAGAAGAATACAGCTTAACGTTAATGCACCAATCATAAATGCTGTCGTATTCACCTGGGAATTTTGAGAAAGGTACACCGACCATTTTCCGATAAAATCTATAGGCAGCGCGCTTATTGAAAACCCAAAAAATTCCTTTACCTGTGATGTAAAAATTAATAAGGCCAATCCCGAGGTAAACCCTATGATCAGAGGGTAAGGAACAAATCGGATTAATTCCCCTACTCTGAATAACCCCATGATAACAAGAAGGAGTGCTGCCATGAGGGTTGCGACGACAAGCCCATCATATCCATGTCTTTCTAGAGTGCTGTAGACTATCACAACAAAGGCACCCGTTGGGCCACCTATCTGGATGCGGCTACCTCCCAAAAGGGAGATCAAAAAACCGGCTATAATTGCTGTATACAAACCTCTTGAAGGTTCTACTCCGGATGCAATCGCAAAAGCCATTGCTAACGGAAGTGCGATAACACCTACAGTAATCCCTGCCAGAATATCCTTGCGAAGAGTTGAAAAAGAATATCCTTCCATAAAACAGGCAACAGATTCCGGCATGAATGGGTGGTTAATCCACCTAGAGCGACAGGGCTTATTTATCATACAATTCACAAAGGTTACATCCAGGATAGCTCACCTAACAAATTCAATCACCAACAACCCATCCATACACGGTTGTAATTAATTTTTTAATTCTCTATTTTGAAAATTAAACACCCAAACGTTCTAGTTACCCGCACGTTCTCTAGAGAACCGGGGAACAAGAATGCTAAAAAAAGGTTTGTCCATGAACCACCGAGAAGAACCCCTCAATATTCGCGCCAAAAAAAAAATCAAGAAAATCGTACGCTCCTCTGTCGAAACAAAGTCATCTCCGCCAGCCCCACGTAATTTACGCGGACAAAACCTAGCTAAACGGCCACGCAAAGACACGGTACAGGAAGCTTCCAGAGCTAAGGCTTTAAAAAAGATCATAGAGACCAAAAGAAACAAAGCAGCCTCTGCTTCTAGTAAGCGTACTGCGCCTGGGAGCATTGAAGGGACCCCCACTGCACCAGCCTCCCCTCATAGAGAAGGCAAACGTTGGATACAAACAACTGAAAAACAAACTCTACTTAAAACGCACACCCTAAGAAATAAAATGGGCAAAAGACGAGCCAAAAGTTGAATTTTAATGGGGAAACCGTGTATCCTCAGTCCCCCATGGATAAGCTCCGGGTCGCTCACATTTCCGATTTGCATTTTGCTAAGGTGTCTTTCTCCCCTCTGCAATTTTTCTCTAAAAGATGGATTGGCAACCTCAATCTTATTGTTTCCAGAAAACATGCTTTAGCTCCACAACGACTCCTTCCACTAGTCTCCTTATTCCACGAGATAAAAGTAGATCTCGTTGTCGTTACAGGAGATCTATCAACGACTAGTTTGAACAAAGAATTCTTGAAGGCAAAGGAATTTCTTGACCAGATGCAAAGTCTCCAAATCAAGGTGATCTCCATCCCTGGCAATCATGACCACTATACGCAAGGCGCCTGGAAAAAAAAGCGCTTCTATGATTACTTTCCAGATATTCAGGGGAATGATCTGAGTTTGAGAAATGATGGACTCGCAGCCATAGATCTCAACGCCTCTTGGACAATGATAGCTCTCGACACTGCATTGGCTACTTCTCTCACCTCGTCCCGAGGATCTTTTACTCAGAGCCATGAAGATAAACTCTTAAAAGTTTTACGCCGTATTCCAACTTCCAAAAACATCCTCATGATCAACCACTTCCCTCTTTTCCAGCATGAAAGAAACTCAAAAACCCTAGAAAGAGCCCCAGCTCTAAAAGCATTATTACGACAATTCCCCAATGTGCGCTTTTACCTTCACGGTCATACACACAAACATTGTGTGGCAGATCTTAGGTCAAATGGACTGCCTATTATTCTCGACAGCGGCAGCACTGCAGACCTCCAACGAGGCAGCTGGAATCTTCTTGATCTTATGCCTCACCATGCAAAAGTACAGGCCTTTTGCAACCATGGCACACCACAATCAACCTGGCGACCCTTTCGCCAACTAACATGGAGTTTCCTCTGATGGAGAACCCTTGGTATAAAGATGGACTAAATTTCAAATGTACTGGCTGTGGACAGTGTTGTACTGGTGGCCCTGGATACGTATGGCTTAGCGAAGAAGATATTTCTCAACTTATCGATCACCTTAAGATCTCTAGAAAAGAGTTTTTTGATCGTTATACAAGGCAATTATTTCACAGAATTTCTCTTAAAGAGGACCGCAAAACCTACGACTGCGTCTTTCTAAAAGGCAATCGTTGCGAAGTGTACTCTGCAAGACCCAAACAATGCCGAACATTTCCTTGGTGGCCTGAGCATCTTTCCTCTCCAGAAGCTTGGAAAGAGGCGGCTAAACAGTGCGAAGGGATCAATCACCCTGAAGCACCTGTGATTCCTGAATCAGAAATTAACCGACATTTATAACAATGACCTATCCATAACTCGTATGTTTGAGTTCGATGAGAAGCTCAAACAGCACAAAAAGTGCTAATAGAATAAGAAATGGCTTTCCACCTAGGAGTTGGACATGCCCTCTATACCCTTTGTGATACCGTCCAACCCATACCATTACAACCGGCAGCAATCCAAGAAGAAGAGCACATCCGATACCTCCTGCATAGGTTAATGCAGAAAGGAAAATGGCCGGGTTACCCAGTGCAATGAAAAAGGGAGGCGTAAATACCGCTAAACTGAGAAACCACTTATTCATGCCTGTTTTGGAAATTTTAAACCCATCTGCCAAGAAATCTATCAACCCTAAGCTCACGCCAAGAAAGGAACTCGTCAATGCAAAAAATGCAAATCCTTGCCCCAGCGAGGTAACTAATGAAGAAGACAAGAAGTACTTTAAAGGGTCAATTGCAGAAACTCCCATTTCCTTCGCAAGGAACAATCCATGTTCCCCCCTAACAGGGATAATACCAAGAATCAACCCCTCCCAAATAATGTAAATAACAAGAGGCAGCGCTGTTCCAAACCAAATAGCACGTTTTACTAATGCCGTGTTGCGTCTCAAATACGTAGTAAGACTTGGTATGATGCCTTGATAACTAAAGGCCGAAAAGACAATGGGCAATGCTACCATTCCTTGCCATAGGTCCGCAGTTTGTAGATTAGTCGGAATGATATGTTTCCAACCGAGCACGACAAATCCAACATATGTCACGATCAGACCAATCATCAGAATAGAGTTAGCACGATCAACGAATCTAGCACCTAGATGCACAACAGGGGAAAATATCCCAACAAACAGCAAAAGCGCTGTCCAATGCGGCAAAGAGTACTGAGTGAGAGAGCTGACTAAAGCCTTTATAAACCCTCCTCCTCCGGAGGTATATGCAATCATAAGGCAGTAGAAAAGAAAGAGGTAAAGAACCCAACTAACCATCTTACCGGCAGGCCCTAAAAGATGAGAGGCCATTGAAACAATATTTGCATCCTCCGGCATCCAAAGACATACCTCAAGCAATAATAACCCCGTAGCTGCCATAAACAACCAACAGATGCCATAGACAATACACGCCGGTAAAAAACCAGCAAGACACGTGGCCACCGGCAAGGCTAACATACCTGCCCCAATGGCTGTACCTGCAACTAAAAGAGTTCCGTTAAAAAATGAATATATTCGGTGTGCCATTCCCGAAGAGTTTAAAATCTACGACGTTTAATAGAAACGAAGTTTTTTACTTGCAGGAGTTGTGCAGCAATAAAAGGAATGCATGAACAACTCTGAAACCTTGGGATTAATGGCCTCATAAAAACATGTATCACATTGATATTTAGGCGATTACGACTATTCGACAGTAAAGAATCTTGCTCTAGGGCACTTGTTCATTTTATTATTACACAGTCCCTTACTTGACTTTTTTAGTAAGCTCCTAGAGAATTCTCAATAGACCTCGTCCTGAAGTTGGGGGTTTTTGAGATTGTTTGGGTCTAAAACTAGATGCTAAAAAATTTCTCAAATTCTTGAGAAGATCGTTTCAAAGGCGCGGAAAACCTCGAAAAGAGCAATTACAAAAGAACTAGCAGATTGAATTCCTATTTAAAACCTTTCAAGATCCAATAGTGCAACAGAAGATTTATCATCCTGACGAGCATAACTTTCCTATCGACCAAGTCGATAAGGATGCTCTTTACGTTATGGAAAAACTGAAAAATGCTGGTTATACTGCCTATCTTGTGGGGGGAAGTGTACGCGATCTTCTGTTGCGAAAAACTCCGAAAGATTTTGATATTTCTACTTCCGCAAAACCCGAAGAAGTAAAAAAAGTATTTCGTAATTGTCTGTTGATTGGTCGCCGTTTCCGTCTGGCACATGTCCGCTTTGGAAGGAAAATCATCGAAGTTGCCACGTTTCGCTCTGGAGACATCGCTTCAGATAGTCTGATCATCCGCGATAATGAATGGGGCACTCCGGAAGAAGATGCCCTACGCCGAGATTTTACAATCAACGGCCTTTTATACGATCCCTTCAACAACACAATCATCGACTTTGTTGATGGGTATGCTGATCTCAAACGGGGGCGATTGCGCACCATCGGACAACCTTATTTACGCTTTAAGCAAGATCCCGTTAGAATGATCCGCCTGCTCAAGTTTCAGGCCCGTTTTGGGTTTGATATCGATGACGAAGCCAAAATTGCTTTGGCGGAGTGTCGTGGAGACATCGTTAAAAGCGCTCCAGCTCGAGTGCTTGAAGAACTCTTACGCATGTTAGAGTCAGGTGCTGCGCGCTCTTTTTTTTCATTGATCACACACCATGGCCTTTTACAACTTATCTTCCCAGCTCTCGGAGAATTCCTAGAAACCGCTGCGGGAGAAGACATTTATCAATACCTGCAAGAAGTCGATACAACATTTCATCAACCCCACCAACCTCTTCTCGACCGCACGATCCTTCTTGCCTGTCTCACGTTTCCTAGCTTTGAAAAAAGACTCAAGACCCGTTTTTTAGACCGTGATAAACTCCCCCATTTAGGTGAAATCCAGAACGAGGCCTTTATACTGCTTGATGAGCTTTTTCCTCCTCTTTGCAGACTTCCAAGACGATTAAAATATGGATTAGCCTCGATTCTGGTTTCTCAATATCGACTCACCCCATTTGAAAAGAAAAAACAACACCGTTTTCGTATTCCCACTGATCCAGATTTTCCTTTAGCCATCAAATTTCTTGAGATTCGAGCTACTATTGAACCTGGACTGCAAATGGTTTGGGAAGAATGGCAAGAGATACTTGTCTCCCCTGATCACCCTTTGCCTCGCCGTAGGCGCCGCCAAAGAAAAAAACGCCCCCCCTCCTCGCGACCCGCAGATGGGGATGCCTCTTGATCGGTCATTCCATGTCCACTCCTTCCATCCTGTTCCCAGGCGATATAGATCTTCATTGGGTGGGTCCCGATTTAAACAAAGGCCCATTGCCAGCTCTTTTTTATCTAGCCATCTCTGGTCATGATAGCCTTGTTCTTGATCCTTTTAACCAACCCGTCGCTTTTCTTGAAAAGAACTATCAACTTCGAGTTTTTTCTCTTACGTTGCCAGCCCATGAACCTCCTATAGAACCCCAGCATGCTCTAAAGGAATGGGCAGAACGATTTGCTCATCATGAGGATATTCTCTCTCCCTTCGTCGATACTATTTGCCGAGCAGCCACTATGCTCGTGCAAAAAAATATAGCCTCTACTTTAGGCATCTGCGGACTATCCCGAGGAGGATTTCTTGCTATTCATGCTGCTGCAAAATCGCCTTTGTTCAGTACTGTGCTTGGATTTGCTCCATTAACACGCTTAAGTCTTGCAAAAGAATTTTTTCCTATTACACCTCATCCTCTAGTAGATCGCTTAGACCTTGCCCATTGTTACGAACATCTTATTGATAAAACGATACGTTTATATATTGGCAATCGAGATGAACGCGTCAGCACCGCTTCTTGTTTCGCCTTCGTCCAGGGTTTAGCAGAAACAGCCTATCAAAAAAAAATACGTTCTCCTCAAATCGAACTCATCATCAGCCCTTCTATCGGCTACTTAGGGCATGGAACCTCTGAACATATTTTCCACCAGGGCGCCTCATGGATGGCTAAACAACTTGGTGCCGCTCATGTCTAATACCTTTGATGTCTTTATATTTGCTGGGGAAAAAAGTGGTGATTTATATGGGGGCAAACTGCTCAAGGCCCTTCTTTCACTGAACCCTGGATTAAAGGTATATGGTGTCGGCGGCGAACAGATGCGTAAAGAACCCTTTACCTGTTTGCTTCCTACAGAACAGTTTCAAGTCATGGGATTTATCGACGTTTTTTTTGCATTGCCCAAATTATTTAAGCAATTTAGGCAGGTATTGAAAATGATTCTCGATCATCAACCACCAATGGTCGTACTGATTGACTACCCAGGGTTTAATCTCCGTTTAGCAAAGGCCCTGCGTAAAAAGGGGTATATGGGCAAGATTTTTCAATATATTTGCCCGAGCGTATGGGCATGGGGGAAAAAGAGAATTCCTTTCATGGCAACATACTACTCACGGCTACTTAGCATTCTTCCTTTCGAAGCTAGTTATTTCGAACACACACACCTTCCGGTCGAATTTATTGGCCATCCTCTAGTCTCAAGCTTAGAAGAACATCGTTTTCAAGCAATAAATATTCCTCAAGGCAAGCGACTTATTGCCATTTTTCCTGGCAGCCGCCTAAAAGAACTCAAACGCAATCTGCCATTGTTGTTGCAGGTGGCCTACCGACTTCATCAACTTTACCCAGACCTTCATTTTGCCCTTTCTTATAGCCAATCCTGTTTTCTTCCTTTTCTACATGATCATCTTCTCCGCAGCGGCCTTCAAGAACACACAACGATAACTCTCTTGGGAGCAGATCGCTCTTATGACCTCATGAAACAAAGCGTACTTGCACTAGCAAAATCGGGAACTGTAACGCTTGAACTAGCATTGCTTCAAGTCCCTACCGTGGTCGTGTATGCGATTTCCAAGTTAGATCTCTTTATTGTAAAATACTTGCTGAGGATCCGCTTACCCTATTATGCTCTTCCGAATATCATAGGGAATCAGGAAATTTTCCCCGAACTCTTCGGTCCGAATTTCACAGAAGAGACCCTCTTGGAGAAAGCAACGCATTTTCTAAATGACGATCTTGCCTATGCCCGGTGCAAGGAACAATGTCGTGATATTTTAAGCCGACTTGGCCAGCGTGATGCTAGTCATGAAGCGGCCCTTTCAATACTAAACCATCTTTGATGAGGTAGGATCCATGTCTCAATTGTGCATCTTTATTGATCGTTTTAAAGAAGGACAAACTCTTTTCATCGAAGAAACGACCGCCCCTGATTTTCTGGAAATTCAAGAACAAGAACTCCGCTTTCCTTTCCCTATTATAGTGAAGGGAAAGACCTATCTATCGGATGATCACCTGATTGTACAGCTACAAATTTCTACCGAAATCATGATACCTTGTGCAATTTGTAATGAATTATTTTCTCTCCCCATACGTATAGAAAATTTTACCCATGTTGAGCCTGTCGCTGAAATCATTAATCATATTTTTGACTATACACAACTCCTCAGAGAAACGATTTTGCTTGAAGTACCTACTTTTGCTGAATGCCATGAAGGCCGGTGTCCTGAACGCCCAAAAGTAGCGAAATATCTCAGAAAACCCCAGGATAAAACCCAAGATCCTGTTTATTTTCCATTTACTAATTTATAAGGCGCCCCTTGTTTTTAACTTTTGGTCTCTGGTAGACTGTTCCCACAGTTGTCGGAGCTGTTTGAGGCGAGCTCCTCTAAACAGACCGTTAATAAGTTTTAGCTCTCGGAATAGATAGCTTGGGTATCCAATCCCTAAGAAGCTGTACTAAAACCTGGTTCAGTCGATTTTGCGGTTCTTTTGAGTCGATTTTCGATCCAAATGATTGGGGGGCAATATCGACAAAGGTATATAGCCCCCCAATTTTGGAGTCGAAAAGCGGCCAAAATAATCCACAAAAGCGACGAACCCAGGTTTTAGTACAGCTTC
>JAGXTH010000095.1 GCA_018333475.1 Simkania sp.
TTTCCTGGTGGTGCAAAAGATGAAGGAGAAGAGACTTTGCAAACTGTCATCAGAGAAGCGAAAGAAGAATTTGGTATAGACTTAAAACCAAATGAATGTAAAAAGATAGGAACTTCTGTTACTCACTCAGGACGAGGTATGAACGAAATATGGCACTGTCCTCTAAAAGATGTTCCGAAACCCCTCATCATATCTGAAAGTGGCGGTGCTGGGTGGTTTACCTTAGAAGAAATTAAAAAAATGGATTTAGGCTACAAGCAAACAGAGCTAGTCCTGCCGGTTGTGAATGAAAGGTTCTAAGGGTAGGAATCTTTCCTTACAGGAATAGTCAAAAACCTAGGGATCGCCCCTCGCATTGCTATGCTCGGAACCTACGCCTTCTCTTCGAAGGCTGCGGCCCGCAGTTCGACCCCTACTCTAAAACAGAAACCAAAAAAGCCCATACAAAAGTATGAGTTTTTTGATTTTGCTCCGAACCTGGGATAACGTTCGTGAGGTTATTTTAGAAGAAAATAAATAAATGTTTAAGGAAACTATTTACTAAGAATATCTAAAAGTTGTGGGTAGTAAAAAACAAGTTCTCTTTTTACCGTCATAGAACTTAAAACACCAGCATCTTGTAATTGCTTAAGATAGCTTACTGCTGTATTTCTATGAACAGAAAGTCCTTGTGCAAGGCGATTATAAGTATAAAAAGGATTTGAGAATAAATGATCTATAAAATCTACGTCATTAGGTAATTGCTTTTCTAAAGCAGTATGTTTATATTCATTAATTAGTGCTTTAACAGCGACAATAGTATCTTTTGTAGAATTCGCCTGTTGTTCTACTCCTTTTAAAATAAACAAAATCCATTCTTTCCATTCACTCCTTTCGGTCACTCCTGCAAGCAATCTATAATATTCAGTTCTATTGCTTAATATATATTTACTTATAAAAAGTAAAGGAACCTCTAATCGTTTTCTTAAAATGAAATACAGAACCATCAGTATTCTACCTGTTCTCCCATTACCATCTTCAAAAGGGTGTATTGCTTCAAACTGATAGTGAAGTATTGCGGATTGAACAGTCGCATCTACC
Source organism: Simkania sp. (assembly GCA_018333475.1). Lineage (GTDB taxonomy): Bacteria > Chlamydiota > Chlamydiia > Chlamydiales > Rhabdochlamydiaceae > JAGXTH01. Next base: position 1,081 of record JAGXTH010000095.1, read on the forward strand.
TCTGTTTGACCATTATTGTAATGTTCTTCGAAGTTATTAAGCAAGTTTATGATCACTTCAATATCATCTGGAGGTGTATATATAACTTCTTTTGTAATGTTATTTTTAATTCTAGTTATCTTTCCTTCTTGTTTTTTTCTAATCCCAGTTTTTTCTCGTTCGAGAGTAGATTGAATGAGAATAATATCTTCCTGAGTAAGTTTTCCATTTTCAGATAGAAATTTAAGTCCCCTCAATAAAGCTTCTCTATAAAACAAAGTTTCTTTTTCAGGAAGCCTTATCTCTGTTTGAGACAATACTTCTGCTTGAAAAACATCAGAGACTGTCGTGTATATATTTTCTATTCCATTACTTGCTACGGCTTCCCTCACAGTAAGTGGTGCTAGTAAAATATCCTGATTAGGCAAAGAAATAGAGGCGCCTTTTAATTCAGAAAGGGCTATATTAGTAGTATTAACGGCTTTAAGCACATCAATATCGTCATATTGAAATAATGGTGGCAATGGCGCCAAATCATTATATGGCAAGTCTTTTGAATACATACACAAAAAGTATATCAAAATTGTGCATATAAAGGAAGAAGTACACAAAAACAAGTCAGATCCCTGAATATATAAACAAAATAAAGCTAAAAATGTGCTAATTTATAAATCTAATCTAAATTAAATATAAACCCATTCCTACTCCAAAACCAAAGAGGTGGGTGCATTTCAATAGGAGTAATGCCAGACCCTTTAAGCAATACCCTCCACCTTTCTGAAATCTCTTCTTTAGACAACTTTAAGGTTTCTTCTTTTGTAATCACACCCAGCAACACTGAACACTGAATTATGTGTGTGTCGGGAGCAATATCTATATATTCTTTATTTTTTAATTCAACTTTTCCGTATTCTCCTAGAATGAAAGACCAATAGTTGAAAATCTTTGGACCAGATAAGTATGGAAATTGTTTTTTATACCTAACTTGAACTGTATCTTTTAGTATTAAAAAGTCATTGTCTATAGATTGAACGAAGTTAGTAAAACTACCCCACTCTTTTTCAATAGTAGTTGCTATTCTTTTCCAAGTATTTATATGTTTATTGGGTTGTAATGCTACTTTATGTTTTGTTAAAATTTTTCTTAATTTTTCATCAGACATTTTTGAAACTTTTTTAACATCAAACACTTCTCTTGTTTCTTTGTCTTCCCAAGTTTTCAAAACACTTTCCCAGAGCTTGTAGCTGTCTCTTTGGTAATTCAAAGCCATAGGTAATGTAAAATACGCCAACCTCATTTCTGTTTGATCTTCGGTCAAACCAGGATTACTATCTTCTGGCATTTTTGTTTGACCTAAATCTCCTTTTTTGTAAGCTTGTAGTAATCTTTTGCAATTTTGATGCAAGGTGTTAGTCATAAATTGTTTTAACTAAAATAGTTTTTTAATCCATCTTTTCTTTTAGAAAATCCCGAAGTTTCTCCAAAGCTATTTTATGACTTCTCAAAGACAACACTTCGCCTGGATCTATCTCCGAATATGTTTCTTTGTATCCATCAGGAATAAAAATTGGGTCCCAGCCCCAACCCTTATTTCCTCTAGGTTCTGTGGGTATTGTTCCTGTAATTTCACCAGAAAAATGTTTCATATCATTACCATCGTAGTAAGTAATTATTGTTTCAGTTCTTATCTGATGGTCATTAAAACTGTTTGCTATTTCACAAATCTTTTTTAAAGTAACCTTCTCCCAAAACCATTTGATTAAAGGACCAGGGAAACCATTTAAACAATGAATGTAGACAGATTGGTCTAAAACAAAAAGTGGTTTTTTTATCTGGCTCCAAGCTTGAAGTGCTTTGTGTTCTGAAATAACAATAGGGTCTAATCCTTGTATTTCGTCTACATCCATATCAAAGTTATCTAAAGTAATACCAAGGATACCTTCAGCTTCTCTTAACTTGTTTTTATTCCCTGTTACAAAAGTTATTTCCATTTCTTAATTATACACAAAAACTATCTAGGTTCGAACTACGCAATAATTCCTAGAATGGTAAGAAAAAATACCTTTGTATTATAAGGTTATTTACTATGCTCGGGAGGTAGGGATCGAACCTACGACCAATCGCTTACGCTTATCCTCTTATTACTAAGGGGGACGGACTATATCATATCCATGTCTTGAAATTTACTTCAAGATTTAGGACCAAGGCGCTTCCACTGACACTGTGTCAATGTACTCCCCGAAGGGATAGTCTCTACACCTGCTCCGACGTATCGTCGGAGATTGGCTCGGGATTGTCCAGATTATTTTAACTTCTGGATTTCCCCGAATTCACCTTGTTTGTCAACCTACTTTTCAGTAGGAAGCTGCAATATCCCTGCCTCGACTTCTCGATGGCAGTTTGCGCACAGTAGCAAGCATTTATCAAGTTCCGCTTTGATCTTTTCCCAAGATCTTGTGTAACCTTTATCGCCGATACCAAAACTTTTGTCGGCTTTGTTAATGTGATGAAGTTCTAAGGCCCCGACACATCTTTTATAACCGCAAGTTATGCACTGACCACCTTTATATTCAATGGCAAGTGTTTTTAACTTTTTTCT
>JAGXTH010000096.1 GCA_018333475.1 Simkania sp.
AAATTTATTTATAAATAAAAACACTACGATAAAACTTTTGAGTCGCCTAAAAATCAACAAATGGTTGATTTCAATACACTTGCATTGCAAAATGCATATGGAAACAAGATGTTTTCTCTGCTTTTTATAGTTACATTACTCTCACAACCAATACATTACGACTATGGAATGAAACTGTAATAATTAAAAAACCTAACAACTACAGATATTAGATATTTATATAATTTAAATGATAAACAAGAAACTAGCAATAAAAACATTGAAAAACACAACTAATGACAAAAATAATTACTTATTAAATAATAAGCATAAGATCAACAACTAGATTTCCTATAGCCTCAGTTGCTCAAGTACGAGGCTCTTAGAAGCTGTACTAAAACCTGGTTCAGTCGATTTTCGATCCAAATGATTGGGGGGCAATATCGACAAAGGTATATAGCCCCCAATTTTGGAGTCGAAAAGCGGCCAAAATAATCCACAAAAGCGACTGAACCAGGTTTTAGTACAGCTTCTTAGAAAGATTTCATAATACGCAGTGCAATAGCTGAAAAAAGAGCTGCACCAGGTAGCGTGCAGATCCAAGCCAAAACAACCTTTTTACCCACCTGCCATTGAACATGACTCGTTCCTTTAGCTGTACCTACTCCACTCACACTACCGACAATCATCTGAGAAGAGCTAATGGGCATCCCTAGAAAACTCGCAAAAAGAATCACAAAAGAAGCGCTTATTTCTGCTGCAAATCCTTGTGGAGATGTCAGTTTTGTAATCTTAAAGCCGACCGTATTAATAATGCGAAAACCTCCCGTAGCCGTGCCCAATCCCATCATTAGGGCACATGCCAGAATAACCCATAGAGGAATGTGCGTGGTTGCAACAAGCCCAGAAGCAAATAAACCAAGTGCAATAATACCCATACTCTTCTGCGCATCGTTAAGACCGTGAGAAAGAGCCATAAGACTACCAGATCCTATCTGGAGATATCGAAATATTTTGTGAAAACGACTCTCCGAGCGGTTTTTTAAAAACCTATAGACAATTTTCATGAGACCATAAGCGCAAATAAAACCAATAAAAGGACTCAGCACCATAGGAATGAGTACTTTATTAGTAAGCCCCTCCCACAATACGATACCTACTCCCCCTTCTACCATTGAGGCCCCCACCATTCCACCGATCAATGCATAAGAAGAACTACTCGGCAGTCCAAAGTACCATGTGACAAAATTCCAAAGAATTGCTCCAAAAAGAGCAAAGACCACAATCTCTTGAGTGACAGCTGCCTCTTGTATTAGGCCGGTAGAAATCGTATGTGCTACTCCACTGATTTGTGTGGCGCCCAAAGTATTTAGTAAAGCTGTCAGTACAATTGCAGCCATCGGGGCTAAGGCCCTGGTTGCAATGACTGTGGAAATCACATTTGCCGCGTCATGAAATCCATTGGTATAGTCAAATAGTAGACCTAATATAACAATGAGGATTGCAATCTCTAGAGTTCCCATAACTTCTTCATAGGGCTAATCCTACGATTTAGGCAAGGTTGATATTATCAAGTTCTTGAGATACACCTAACTTTTAAGTTCTGTTGATCCTCTCTTCGACTCCAATCAGAGCTCCTTGTTGAGGACCCCATCTACTACTTTTCCCATAGAAATCAGTTATATGACTAGTTATACAAAGTAATACCAAACGCAACAAATAACTTCACATTTGAGCCGCGTCAAAGCGCCGAAAATCGGCGATCTTAAAACGGCATTGTATTGCATTAATACTATGCTGTTTATGATCGTCAATTTGTCTACAGCTTTCACGCAGCTCAAATATGAAATTATTTATTGCGTTTGGTATAAAAGTTTGTTATTAGCTAGCCTTTTGGGTATAGAGTCTAATAATGCACCACGCATGGAGGTTTCTTGTATGACCAGATCGATATCTTTTTCTCTTCTGAGTGTTGCTTCAGCCCTTGTACCGCTCTTCAGCGTTGCTTACCAAGAGGATATCCCTTCTAATTACGAAGAAATTAGAATCGTTGCCGTCGACCCCACTCCGGAAGGAGAAGGAGTAAACACCAAAATTATCTTTCCCAAACAGGGCGAACTTAAAAACGACCAACCTATTGAAGTGCAGATCCGCTTAGATGGGTTTCCATTACGCACGTATAGTCAGTTTTCACGTGCAAAAGAAGTTCTCAACTACAACAAAGAAGGGCAAAGCTTACATGTCGTAGTCGATGATGAGCCCTATATTGCTGAAAATGAAGCTATTGTCAACGCCCTAGAAGATGTCGATCTATATTATGAACAAACACTTGAATTTCCTCTTCCCTCTCATCTAAAACCAGGCCAGCATGTCCTCAGAGTATTCCCTGCACGCTCCTATGGAGAAAGCCTAAAAGGCGACGGTTGTTATGCTGTAAGAACCTTCTTTGTGAAATCCAAAACACCTACTTTTGATGTCGACCTGCACAAACCTTATATTACTTATAACGAACCTCAAGGACCTCACAATGCTGATAAGAAAAAACCCATACTGCTAGATTTCTACGTAAACAACGTCCGACTCTCTCGTGATGGTTATAAAGTGCGTGTAACCATTGACGGCAAAATACAAAGGGTCCTAACAAAATGGTCACCCTACTATATCTATGGACTAAAAAATGGAGAACATACTCTCAAGCTTGAACTATTGAATGAAACCAATACCGTAGAACCAGGACTTTTTAGCTCCGTAGAACGGTCATTCTCAATACAGTAAAATTAAGAGACTTATGAGATCATCCACAAAGCGACAACATAAGGTTTGCGGATGATCTCTAAAACCATACCAACCCAATATTACATGGTTTTAATCCACTTTCATAAAGTAAATTATTAATTAATTTAGCAAACGCACACCATTAATCTCTGAATATCACCTATCTACATTAACAATCGAACATATCATCAATAATGACTACCTAAAAAGAGCGATTTATGATATAAGCTCTCCCAACTTTAAACCATACCGCTATTAGCAACCAAAAAATAATCATTAAGGTCATCCTATGAGTAAACCATTCTCACCAGTAATATCTCCCCCTGTTCTCCAACCATACTGCCAATTCATAGAGAACACTCGAGAAGTATTGAAAGGGCTAGAGCACCGCGCTTCATCTAGTGATGACCTTGATAGCGAAAACATCGATGCCGAAATAATCCATATCAGGCTAGAAATAGTAGAAAGAATTGAGGGAATTGCAAGATTGCTTCCCCCTGAAGAAAGTATAGAAAAGAAAGCTCTCATGCAACGCCTAGAAAGCAACTTAGACAAGGTTCAATCAGGCCTCACCAAACTTCAAAATCGAGTTACTAAATTATCAGAAACAGTTGAATTCCGTAGAGATACATTGGCACTTGTCAATGAAGTTAGCCAAAAAATTCATACGAGTGATTTCACCGTTTGGAACCTCGCCTATGAGGCCCCTTCAGTTGATACTAGACAATATGAACCGCTTAGAGACCGAGCAATGACACTGATGCGAAAGAGCGCTTCAATGCCCCAATGCTTAATTGACCCCTTGCAACTCTCCTTGCAAAGCATAGACAATATTATAGCTACACAAGAACGGGCCCGGCTCAATAGTCTATTGGAAAATATACTTGAGCTCCTTGAAATAACGACTGTAAAGGGGAAACCTGACAAAGCCTCTATTGCAACCTCTATAGCGAAGTTACCACGTGCCTTAAAGACTACGATTTACCTCCAAACATACAAAATGGCTAAGCTTAAACACTGCACAGATCCTCATTATGGACAAAACCATGTTGTTGATAATCTCGATCGATTACGTAATATTATTCTTCAAATCCGATATCCCAGTAGACTGCCCATTGCGACCATAGAGTCCTTAATAAAAAAAATCCAAACTATGAAAAGCGATCAAGTCCTTAGTAAGAATCCGAAAAAAAGGCTCGCTGCTTTACATGATCTATTCAACACGCAAGTCAGTCGTAACTTTAAACTCGCCGTGTATCATTCCATTGGTTTTCAAAATAACTGCACAGAACGGAAATGTATCTCTTATGGTAGAGAACACTTTGCTGATCTCAAACAAGTCAGCCTAGCTCTAAAACATCTTTTATCTGCTGAACAAGACCTGACTGATATGGATACCTGGCCAGAATTGCCAAAAGAATTCGCCCCAGAACCCGACACAACCTTATCTCTAACAAAGCTGCCTAATACACAACAGCCCCCCTCCTTAAATCTAGGCCAGGCATTTGGAAATCTAAGCATGATTCCCAAAGAACCAGATACAAGTTCACTCAATGACGAATCCGATACAGAACAGAATCCAGATGCCTCATTTACAGGATCCAATTCGACCCTAACCAAAAGCCAGGCATTTGGAAATCTAAGCATGATTCCCAAAGAACCAGATACAAGCTCACTCAATAACGAATCCGATACAGAACAAAATCCAGATGCCTCATTTACAGGATCCAATTCGACCCTAACCAAAAGCCAGGCATTTGGAAATCTAAGCCTCATCCTCAAAGAGGAAGAGTTAGGTAAAAGCGGATCCTCTTCCGATACAGAACAAGATCCTGATGATATATTTGGAGAATCAGATGAAGGCCGACTCCCTGGGCAAGTGGACAGTCCAACTCTGGCTCTATACTCTAGAACCTTTAGGCTAATCCGGAATCTAAATTCATCACTAGAACCTGATTACGTCTTCGAAACATCTGCATCGACTAAAAGACAGGAACCACCACAAAATCAAGACACCTCATATGCACAGATTTCATATATAGACATAGAGAATCTTCCGTCAACCTTTGTCTAAAGGGAGCGATTCCCGCTGCGCTTAGCGGGAATGCAAAATTTATTTTTTAACTCCGCGCTTCTCTAGGAGCATAATGGATTCCTTCTAGAATCGTCTTATTTTTTAAACGCCTACTTACTTGGCTCACGAAGTGATCATTTATTTTCTATAGAGCCCCTCCTTTATCAAGAGCACATCTGCTTACGCCACAGTCCTAACCAAACTGCGCATGAGTTCAGGACGTTCTTGTCGAAGGCGGCCTACGGCGATTGCCAACATAACATTTAATACCAAACGCAACAAATAACTTCACATTTGAGCTGCGTCAAACGTCTAGTCCAATACAATGCTTCGTGGGTTACTCCAAATTTTCTGCTCTTTATGAGCAGGTTATACATTAGAGAGTTTACTACCCCATTTAAGGAGCAACCCCTTGTTATCGCGCAATTACGGCATGTCTATTGTAGAGTAGGCTAGTGGTGTTCTTTCACTAGACCTGCGCAAAGCTCTCTGCTTTGTCCTTCTCTACCCATTCCTTCGTTTTTTTATGGATCAAAGCCTGTTCTTCAAGACGTTGTTGTTTAGCTAGACGGTCGATAGCCTCTGTTTGTTCTTGTTGTTGAAGGTTCTCATTGTCACAAATCTCCTGGATTTGATCG
>JAGXTH010000097.1 GCA_018333475.1 Simkania sp.
AATACAATGCCGTTTACGATCGCCGATTTTCGGCGCTTTGACGCGGCTCAAATGTGAAGTTATTTGTTGCGTTTGGTATTATGCAGAGAGTCTCTAAGAAGGGCAATTAAACAACGACTCGGAATCCTGTATAGGCATCCGATAGTCCTGGGGGAAGGGGGATCTTTGCGGCCACTCGTAGATCAAAGAGAGAGTCTCCATAGCTTCCCCCCTTGGTGATTTTAAATAAGCCGTCTTTATCGTAGTCATCTTCTATCCACTCTCTGACATTACCACTCATGTCAGAACAGCCCCAAGGGCTAACAGAAAGGGCCGTCTCTACACGTTGGCCATCTTTTGTATATACTCGCTGTCCATTGAAAAATCCCACTGGCAAAGTGAGGTTGAATGGACTCTTCAGTGTTGCAGATTCTCGGTATATGGCCAAAGCAGCGGTGAGTTGTTCACTACCGCTAGCATAACGAAGTTTTTTGAGTGGCTGGCCGTATTCCGTAGGCATCATACCAGCTGCTCTTTCCCACTCCATCTGTGTGGGGAGCCTAAATCCATTAGCTTCACAAAAAGCTTTGGCTCCAAAATAGGTAACATGCACAACAGGGTGATCATGTTTTCCTCGAACGGGACGAACTTCTAAAACACCATCATCACTAGAGAGTTCGAGTTGGCTTGTAATCACCCCTTCTACAGTCATAGCTAAAAGGCGTTTGTTGCTATCGTAGATTTTACCAGGATTTTCAATCTGGATCCTTTTCTGTAGGAGTTCACTGGATACCCAAGAAGCAAACTGACTATTTGTAATAGGGGTCGTAGCTATAATGAATGGATCGAGTTGTTCAATTCGGGTAGGTCGTTCATCTTCCCTTCCCTCTTCAAAAGGATCGCCTACAATAACCGGCCCCCCTGGTATCAATACCATTGACTGACCCAGTCCTTGACCACCACCAAACCCTTCTTTTTCTTTCTGTTGCTCATCTTTTGTTTTTTTGTGTCCACTAGACTGAATGCCATCAATAACATCGTGAAAGGGCATGCTGATAGGGTAAGGTATAATCAAAGGCAGTGGTTGTGGAATGATCTTATTGAGATGCACATGTACCATTCCCATAAATTCAGCAGCATTTTTTGGAACTTGCATAGCAAGAGGCATGGTTTTCCCATTCTCAAGAGTTAACAGAAGTTGGGCTACCTCATTTCTATAGGTGGGACGCACCATCTCATAGTGGAATGCTCCAGTTTGATTCGCCTGCATTGTAGCGTTCAAATTCTTGGATGGGTTTCTTTCGACAAAGGCTTGCAGTTCTTTAAATCCTTTAGAAGACTGCAAAGATTCCTTAATCCCCTTTTGTTCTTCTGCACTCTTTTTCACCGAGGAGAGCAGAGTGGTCAACCACTCAGTTTCTTGTACAAGACGCTCTAATATTTTCGGTTTTTCTCCTAAGGGCATATTGGTTGTTGTAGGTTGTGTGAGCAGTTCTCCAACAATAGTCTCCACTTCTTTAAGTCGTTCCATGATGACTGAATACAATTTTGTAGAATTAGCGCTTGACGACTCCTGCAAAAGGGCTGTGAGTTGATCCAAATAAGCAACCATTTTTCCTATCTCTACGATCACAGAAAAAAAGGCTGAGCGGGTTGTCTCGAGGCTATTCTCTTTTTTTGCAGATTGTTCTACAAACATCTCTCTGAGATGGTTAATCGAAAGCAACTTCAAAGCCAATGTTGTTGTAAACTGCTTAGGAACCGTCTCATTAGGAAGGACTTTCTGCGTAGAATCGGTGGGGTAGCTTTCTTTAGAAGAAGGTATCGTAGTTCTTTTAGAAAGAATTTCTTGCAACATCTGCATAAATCGCTGTTCTAGAGCTGTAGGAACCTGCCCATTCTGAATAGAACATCGACTCAAAAGACCATCAACTCCACGTTCTCCGGTGCTTTTAGGCTTCATGTTCTCTAGAATTACTTGGGCTAATCCTTGCTCTAAGGCTTCAACAACTTTTTGTTGCTGTGACGTCAATTTTAACTGAGTTATTTGATTGCTGACTCCTTGATTTGGAGCTTCTTGCTCTGAAATGTCTAAACCTTGTTTGAGAAGGATCTGTAGTCTTCCTATAAAGAAAGCCAACATTTGTTGATTCCAAGTCACAGCTCCTTCTGCTGGGACCTTATCATGGCCAGATGCTATGTCTCTTGCCTTTCCATTAAGCGGTTTTATCTGAGGCTGAAGATTTGTATTGGTTGTGTCATGGGTTGCTATCTCTCCCCCTTCTTGATGATGAGGTAGGTTTTCTGTTGCCACAGCATGTAAGGGATCATCTGCAGCAATAGGACGCGGCGTTCTTGGGACATCTACGTATAGGTTAATGGGGGCAATCCGAGGTCGTAAATCATTGAGATTGGGATGGTCTAGGTTATGCATGAATCTTAAAATATCCATGGCTAAAGCTTGGCGCTGATCAAAAGGGCGCGCAGGGACAAAGAAACCCATATTTGGGTGAGCAAAAATTGAGGGTGGTAGCTCTGGAAACTCAAAACTCATAATAGCCTAGCTTTTTTACACCTATAATAACTACGCGACAATTTTAACAAAATTTGAAATAAAATTAAATACGTTAATTAATGTAATTGTTTTTTATTTATCTAGATAAAGCAATCAACCACAAGTCTCTTATAGAGAGTCTATTGTATAATTAATAAATTTAAAAATAAACATTGATATTATTACAAATTATTTTGTATAATAATTATATTTAATATAAAAAATATAATGGATTGTTTATGTCAACAGTGCAAAACACAATGAGTGCAGATTCTTCTAATGCCGGCTTAGCCCAACCCCTACCTAGAGAACTTTCCCAGATTGACCAGAGGATCGCCTCTTTAAGAGAACGGCTCTTGAGCGTAACCTGCTCTCAGCAAACAACTTGCGCCGACACAGCCATGCTCCAGAAGAAAAGCACAATAGAAACACGCCTTGCAGCACTCGAAGGAGATTATTACCAAGATCCTAAGTCTCTTTTAGATCAAGCATCCAAACAGGTCGAAAAAGATCCCACACAGCAAAAGAGATTTAAGGATCTACGATCCGACTACGAACATCTCAAACAGGAACTCTCAGAGATTCATCAAGCAATAGAAGCAGAGCAACAGCCTCAAAGAAAACACCACATCGAAAAAGAACTCCAAGAACTTTGTGGCAGTGGATACGGAGACAAAAACAGTCTTCTATCTAGAGCCTGGAGTGCCTACAAATCAGGACAGGGCACTAAAGAGGCATACGATCAATTAGAAGCTC
>JAGXTH010000098.1 GCA_018333475.1 Simkania sp.
CGGTGCCTTCCTCAACTGCATAGAGTGTGTGGTCTTTACCTACATCGACATTCTTTCCCGGCATGAACTTTGTACCACGCTGACGGATGATGATTGAACCCTTCTTTGCCTTTTGACCCTCATAGAGCTTAACTCCCAAGTATTGTGGATTGGAATCGGTGAGGTTCTTTGCTGAGCCGGCTGCTTTTTTTGTTGCCATGTTAGAAGTTCTTAGCGAGTATCGAGCTTAGAAATTTTTACACCCTGTTAAATCCAGCTTGGACTTAGGTGTATAGAAAACCGCTCATTGCGTACTCTATACTATAGAATATAACTGTTTTCAGGGAAAATTTCAAGCTGGCTGGCTTTGAGCCAGATTTAACAGGGTATAACTGGAATCTACTCAATATGTTTCGTGACTTCACTAATAAAATCAAGGCTCTGTGGGGAAGGGTACGGGAAAACGCCCTAATTGTTCTTGTAATTGTATTGGTTGCTTTTCTGGCCTTTGGACTTGGTAGGTTTTCTGTTTTCTATTCAGAAAAGGGTCAATTTAAGGTTCTTTATCCAGATGGTCAAAGCGCTTCAACTCTCACCGGATTCTTGGGCCTTGGTGGTATAAGAGAAGAAATTGTTTTACCGCCATCACCTCAGGTTGCGGGCTATTTTGTAGCGTCGAAAACAGGCAGTACCTACTTTTTCCCATGGTGCCCGCTTGCGGTAAAGATTTCCTCAACGGACAGAATTTATTTCAACAGCAGGGCTTCCGCTGAGAGTGCGGGCTACCACACTGGCCGTTGTAATGGACTTTAGCAGGGAAGGGGCTAGGTTCTAGGTGTTAGGTTTTAGGTTTCAATTTTTCAAATTAAGTCAAATATAAAAATTAAAAATGACTGTATAGTATAATTTAACGATCGTTAAATTATACTATACAGGTCTTAGAGCGTATGTAATCTTAATTCTGAGTGAGAAGATATCTACATACCGACTCTCGTTTTATTGTACATTTACCCCTAAACCCTATACCCTAAACACTAGCCACTAACTAAAATGATCGCCTTAGACATCGAATGCTCAGGCACAGAGCCCCATAAGAATTCAATACTCTCAATCGGGGGAGTTGACGTTACTGCTCCTACGAATCGTTTTTATGGCGAATGTAGAGTGTGGGACGGAGCTCATATTAATGAAGAGGCACTTGGGGTTAATGGTTTTTCACACGCACAAGCCGTTGATCTTTCAAAGAAAAGCGAAATAGAGCTCGTGCAAGATTTTATTTCATGGACACTTACTGTACATGATCGAACTTTTGTAGGACAAAACCCATCTTTTGATAGAGATTTTTTGATTACCGCTTGCGAGAGAGGGGGTATTAATTTTCCGTTTGCACACCGCACACTCGATACCCATACTCTCACCTATATGCACATGGTGGGGCGAGGTATTACACCTCCGTTTGATGAAGAAAAACATCACACCAAGCTTACTCTCGATGCTGCACTCAAGTATGTCGGCATCCCAGAAGAGCCAAAACCTCATAAGGCTCTTACCGGCGCTCTTTCACATGCTGAAGTTGCTTCACGACTCCTCTATGGCAAGCCTCTTCTTCCAGAGTTCTCTCCTTTTCCAATCCCTTGGCTGTCTAAATAACTCTCTTCCTAAACCCTAAACGCTATTCACTAACCCCTAGCTCAGGATGTTACACTCTAACCATGTCTGATCTACAACGAAAATATAGAATAGTAAATCCGCCAAGCGAGCACCGTATGGAAGGTGATCTTCGCGTCTGTGATCCTGAAAAGACCGACCACACTAAGGACATGGAGTCGTGGCGCATATTCAAGATAATGGGTGAGTTGATTGATGGGTTCTCTATGCTCCGTAAGTATCGTCTTGCAGCCACTTTCTTTGGTTCGGCGCGTTCCCATATGGATCCAAAGGTATATGAAGATGCAACTTTGCTTGCAGGTAAGCTGGCTCAATCGGGCTTTGTAGTCATTACTGGAGGGGGAAACGGTGTAATGGAGGCTGCAAGTAAGGGGTCATTTGAAGCCGGCGGACAATCTGTGGGAATAAATATTAAACTTCCTATGGAGCAGAAGCCAAATCCATACCTTACGGAAACTGCCACATTTAACTACTTCTTCACCAGAAAAGTCGTCCTTTCGTTCGCATCTGAAGTGTATATTTACTTCCCAGGAGGTTTTGGAACTATGGATGAGCTATTTGAAATTTTGACCCTAGTTCAGACTAATAAAATTAAAAGGATTCCTATCGTTCTTTATAATAAGGAATACTGGACGCCACTTATTGCTTTCTTTAAAGATCACCTCCTTCTTAAATATAAGACCATCGATAAGGAGGATTTAGACCTTTTTGTTGTCGTCGACACTCCTGAGGAGGCTCATCAGGCAATTTTGACTTTGGTTAAGTGCTGAAATTAAGCCACTAGCCACTCGGGTCTAGGGTTTAGGCGACGCCTCGTCGGTTCCGTAGGGAACAAGCCTCGTCGTTTTCGCGGGAGGGTTCAACGTCGAAAATATCTTAAAAACCTCTATTTCCTCATTATCATTTCTATGGCTCTATAGAGCCATAGAAGAGTGTTTTTTGGTTCCGCAAGCCTTGACACCAAAAGTTCCCAGTGCTAGCGTAATGAGGTAGTCGGCTTTCGGGCCGGCTTTTTTAGTACCCCACTCTCGATTGTTATGAGGGGGAACTCAAGGCAGGTTTATATCATCACTAACGGCCCTTATGGGCCAAAATAATTACATCGTATGTTCTTACCAATTATGCTATTGCTAGCGAGCGTTGCTATGTCTACGCCTACAGCACTTTCTACGACCACAAACCCACAAGGTCCAAAGGTGGAAACCTTAGGGCAGTATGTGAAGCAGTACTACGCCGATACGCCTATTTTGGCCGATATAGCATGGTGTGAGTCCAGAATTCGTCATGTCGATAAAGAGGGCGATATATTGCGCGGTGTCGTCAACCCTAAGGATATAGGTGTGATGCAAATTAATACCAAGTATCACGAAGAGCAAGCAGAGGCTATGAATCTCGACCTGCACACCCTTGACGGTAACCTTGCCTACGCTAAGCGTTTATATGAGAAAGAGGGCACAAAGCCTTGGGCGTCTTCTAAAGCTTGTTGGGGACCTCTCTCAAAGAAATCGACAGAAGGAGCTACACTGGCTCAAAAATAAATTTTTTCAATATAGATTAACTACTCAATACCCGCCCTTAAGCGGGTATTGACATATAGATATATATGAGGTACAATACAAAGAATTATGATTGAAGCATATACAGAAAAAACTCCATTAGAGCGTACCGTCGAGCGTGTTGCACCCTCGGTAGTCAGTGTGAAAGTCTTTAAGGAAGTTACGGGGTCGATAGACCCGAAGAGCCCTGAGCGAGCACAAGAGTCTCATTGGACTCCAACAGCTGAAGGAAGTGGTTTCTTTGTGTCAAAGGACGGCCTTATTGTTACCAATAGACATGTTGTTTCAGGTGGTAGTCAAGATGAGGCTTTGGTGGTGCAATTGGATTCAAAGAAAAAGTTAACAGCAGAGATTTTTTATATCGATCCTGTTCGTGATTTCGCCCTCTTAAAAGTAGCGGGAACTAAGCACGAACCACTTACCATTGGGGATTCAGATAAGGTGCGGAGAGGAGCAACAATTACAATTGCTGGCAATCCTCTTGGTGTAGGAGGGAGTTTTTCTCAAGGGACTGTTACTTCAGTGCCTGATGGTCATGAGCAAATTTCTTTCAGAACAGATGCTGATATACGTTCAGGTAGCTCAGGTGGAGTGATGCTTAACACAAAAGACGAAGTTATAGGTATCAACACTTTTGCTAACTTAGATTCGACTGGCTCTATTGGTGGCGCTATTCCAATTAACGAAGTTAAAGTGATCATTGAGCACCCTCGTGTTTTTCAGGGAATACAAGCGCTCTTTCAAGAGATACGCACACAGCGTGAAGCAGAAGAGCCAATATCGCTTGAACAAGCATTCAGTTTTGCCTTGCAAGGTTTGGAGATACTCTTTAAACAAGAGCTTTCAGCGCAGGGACGGGAAGTGTCAATGAAAAAAATTATGAGCGATTCAGCGGTGCAGTACTATTTCCGACAGATGCTGAGATCTGCTCGGTCGTCTAAATATCAAGAGGCGCTAGAGAAGAAGTTTGGGGTCTCGTTTTCTTCCCAGCCAGCCTCCAAAAGAGAAACCACAGAATAACCGTTGTTAC
>JAGXTH010000099.1 GCA_018333475.1 Simkania sp.
AATACAATGCCGTTTACGATCGCCGATTTTCGGCGCTTTGACGCGGCTCAAATGTGAAGTTATTTGTTGCGTTTGGTATTACAAGGGAGATTTCCAAAATTCTGGTTCAGAAAGGTAGTACTGCACTACGATCGACATGTGGTTCCATGTTTGCTTTGCCAATTCTATCGAGTCTTCTGTAAGGTTATTTTGTTTTCTGTATCGTTCTGCAAAAGCAAAACCAACTGCTTCAAACAGACATGGAAAGGCAGGTTCTTCCTCGAAGGCCATGCTTAAGGCCATCATTTTTCCCGTGGGGAACATACTTAGATGCTCTTGGCTTTCAACGCGTTGGATTTCCTCGAGCATATCAGAGCAAATCCCTACCATTCTTTTGAGGCTCTCTTGCAATTCCTCCTTAAGATCGGCGATTTCTTGTTGTGTTATAGAAAGCAGAACCGCTGCTTGTACAACCTGATGTAAACGACCTAAAAGATCTGTAGTCTTGGTACAATACTGCTCTGCAATCTGCTCTATAGGCATACTAGGAATACCTTTCATAGGTAAACCTTGATCCCCACAACGAAAAAATTTCACCTTTTTGTGCTTAGCAGCAAATTTTGAAAAGACTCCTGCTTCCATGACCCATTTTACAAGGGTATACAAGGCACGCCCCTTGCCATCTTTGCGTTTGATAATCGTCTCTAACTGCTCTCGAGGGGTGTCATAACCCTGAGGTTCAATCGGCTGCTGAACCATCACACCAGGGGCATACCTCTCAAGCCCTACATAGCCAAGATCTACACCTGCTATGATGATAGGATCACACCCCATTGCGTAGGCGATGGAAAGTCCTAATGTCGTAATGGATAAAGCCTCAGGCCCTAGCTCTCCTCCTATGGTCTCTTCTCCTAAATGAAGTTTACCGTGGATCCAATCTTCTGCGCTCCCACCTGTCTTTGTTGGGGCATATCCCAAGGGAGCGTTGAATGTATCAAACACCTTTGAATGTAGACGCTGTCCATAAATAAAAGGAGTTTCTTGTACAATACTTGCTTGTAGTCGGTGCAACTCTTCTTCATTAGGATCAATAGCTAAGGCTAGATGAGGCATCACACCTGCATTGCCAAGCGCCGTAATTGTTGATCCACCCGCTATGATCAATGCCCGATCTTGTAATGTCTGTAATGTACTGATGCATCCTTTTAGTGAAGGCCCAGCTCCACAGATCACCGCAGGAGTACCCTTGAAAGTATCTTTTAATCCCCTAGCATCAAAAGAGCGCGTAAGATGCTGGAGATTGCATAAGAGATTGCGATGAATGAGGTGTGCATGAATTGCTTCCGTAAAATAGGTGTGCACCAGTCCACTGAATCGAAATAATTTGAGTTTTAATTTAGATAGGCGCTGTTTTTTCTTGTCTTTGGCATAGGACTCTAAAGCTTTCATGGAAAAATGTGTGCCGGGAAAGTCTTTGGCGCACTCTAATAAAACATTGTGCCACGCTCTTCCATGGGGAACAAACCGAAGATAGATCTGGGGATGAGAAAAGACTTCAGACCTACCAAAGCGATAACACGCATCGATGACAGCTAAGTCATCTTCTAATACAACTAATCTTCTCTTAGGAGTGCTTTGCAGCCATTCTTGGAAAAGTGTGATATGGTGGCCAAGACCTAACCCATATAGATAAAAGACTTCGACATCGTTTAAACAGAGCTCTTTGCTAAATCTCGATAATTCGGCTTTAAGACCATCCTCTGCATGTAATGATCTCTCGACTTGATTGATATGACGGACAGCATTCTCTCCACACTGTTCAAAAGGATATTCTACTTTTTCCCACATCAAACGAAAATGGAGCTCAGGATACCTCTCAACCAACATGAACGATCTCCGTGCTTACAACTCCCTGTGCATTCCAAAATCTTTCTGTGCCTATTTTTTTTCCTTTAGAAAGGATCAAGTGCCGTTTTATTTGACCATTTGGCCAATAAAGGATCATCTCTCCATCTAAAACACCCTGCTCATAATGCATTACTGTCCGAAGTGACCCATTAGGATCATAATAGTGCTGAGGTCCTGATCTAACACCATGCACAAATCCCTGTATGGCATAAAGTGCCCCTGTAGCATAGTACTGCCTAAGTCTCCCTTCTCGGAGATTTCTACAAAACCAACTTGAGGAGACCAAGGTTCCATTCTCTCCATAAAACAGCGATGGGCCGTGAATTCCACCTTCGAGATAGGAGCTGATGCTAAAAAGTCTTCCTTCTTTTTCTTCTTTTTTAACGACGAGCAACTTTGGGTCAAAAGAGTCAGCAATATCAATACCCAGTTCCTCATCGGAGATACGGAGTAGTCCAGAAAACATCTCATATCTCTGCATCATAGACCTCCTCTGCAAGCTGTTTCCAAAATAGGAGTTTCTGCACAGTTTCATGAAATCCAGTGAATGGCTCTTGCACTTGTGATTGTTGGAATAAAGGACGCCACACTTCCCAAACAGGTTGTAAAAGAAAACGATAGACAGGTTCTTCTTCTAGCTCCACTTCCTTCAAGATATACTCTCCTTGGATTCTCGGATCACAAGGAAAGTCTTTTTCAAAAAAAGCGAGCATTTCTTCACAGGAGTGCTTGACGTTGTCTAAACTTTTTATCCAACATGTAATTACCTCTTTTACAGAGACAAAAAACTCTGTAGGTGGAGCTTCTGCTAAAAGAGTATCTACCTTTTTTTGTAGGTTGAGCTGAGGTAAAAGGGACAACACCTCAGAAAATGTTTTATGCTCAACGCCCGAGATCTTCCATGCTTCAGCAGACACATTGTACAACGTGATATGGGGGTGCTTTTCTTTAAACTCTTCGATCCAATCTGCTGCTAGGATAAAATCCCCTTTTGTCACCCCCTGCTCAGTATCGATGAGTCGCTCCTTTACATAGGTGTGACCAATCCCTTCTGCATAGGATTTTCCCTCTGGCAACGACAAATCTACCCCCACTAAAATCACAGGGTTACAACCCATGTGCACTGCTAAGCTGATACAAAACGTGGCAACATTCCATCCGCCTTCTATCGGAGGCTCCTGTAGACCAAGTTGTTCTGTAAGCCATGTTTCTAATGGATAGCTGATACCATCGGCCGCCCAAATTTTCTTAAGTTTAACTTCAGAAAGTAACCAGGGAGCTACGCGTAAGGGAAAAATATAGGGAATGGTTTCAGCTGCTTTAGTTGCAAAGAGTTCTCGAGGAGAATCAGGGTCAACTGCTGCTGCGAAATGTGGCTGTATTCCCTGTGTCCATAGGCATTTAACACTGGATCCTCCAGCAAACATCAAAGCGGATTGTTTAGCTTGTTCCATATGACACCTATGCTGATCTAGTGAGGGTCCAGCACCACAAATAATGGCGGGGATGCCTGTAAATACATCCTTAAAAGAAGAGGCTCTCAAAGAGCCCTGTAACAGTGGAAGATTCAAAAGGATATTGCCGACAACTCGCTTTCCAAGATCTCTCACATCCGAAAGAAGCGCTTCAGCTCCAAGCTGCCAAAATTGCAACTGTTCAAAAAGAGTTTTTGCTTTTTTCTTGTCTTGTTCCTGGAGATGTTCAGGAAGAGCCAATCGGAGTTCTGTAAGTAATAGCTGCCATGCTAGTTCTTTGAGTGCAGTGTTCTCCTGTAGCAACACGACATCTCGTGATTTCTCTTCATGCAGCCAAGAAGCGAATCTCTCTTGTACTTCCTCTTCTGGAAATCCATAGACACACAACACTTCTCGCCGTTTCATTTGTCAGTTTCCTTTCAAGCCACCGCCTTTAGGCGGGGGTGGTTGACTTTGAGACTGCCTGAAGAAGTTCTCCATACCGTGGCAGGCCTGCAATCATCTCACCCTGTGGCAATAACAACCAAACTCCTTTGGCATTTGCTAGAGCAACAAATCGAGCTTGAACAAATGCGTTATAACCAAGAACTTGATTTTTTGCCGCCTCGTTGAGTAGCTCTTCTTTACACTCTACGAGCAATAACGGCACCAAAGCCTCTGCAGGATCACTGCCTGTGGAAAAACAAACAACATCCGCTCTGCGGTCTGGCAATGGCCCGGGATACATTTTGAGATGTGGCATCTGTCTAAGTTCTTTTTCCACAGCGATTAAGGCTGATGGAAATCCGAGGTGTTTTACCATAGCCTGAAGAAGCATTTGCCTAATCACTTCCTCAGGCGTTTTTTTTACCCAACGTTTTCTAATGATGTCATAGAGGAGTCCAGAGGAATCATTCAACTTGCATGATCCCATATGTACCATCTTTCCGACGATAGATGACCTTCAGTTTACGATCTTCTTCCCCTCGGAATACTAGGAATCCAAATCCTGACAACTCCATTTTCATCACCGCTTCATTCGTTGTGAGTGTCTTCAGAGGTAATGTTTTTTTCTTAATGACTTTGGGTAATTCAAACTCTTTTTGCTCATTTAACTTACGTGCTGCTTCGATTTCCGCATTGAATTCTGCTAATTCATCATAGGGACGATCGATCACATTGACCTGCATATCGATCACAGCCAATTTTTTGTTGTGGTGATCCTGAATGCGATCCTTCCAACGACGAATCAAGGTTTGCAATTTAACAATGGCCTTATCGATAGAGGCATACATATCTGTACTAGCTGCATGCACTTTGATACGAAAATGTTCAAATTTAAGAACGATGTCCACAGTGTGTTCAAGATGTTGGATATCCATCGTTACTTGCATATCCATGAGGTGATTGTGAATTCTTTCTACTTTAGAGACTTTTTCCCAGGCATACTTTTTCATTGCGTCTGTGACAAGAACATGCCGTCCTATGATATTCAAACGATACCCTTGAGCATCTTCTTCTGCGAATTTCGACTTATCGACCATGATTCATCTCCTGCCCTTATGGGCTACCTCGTGCATTTTAATTTATTCTATCACGCTAAGACTTTTTTTCTCTGGAGGATTCATAGATTCTTTTGTGCTTATAGGTAAACCACGAAGTTTAGCTCTCAAAGACATATTGCCTAACTGTCCACAGGCTGCCATGATCCCTTGTCCTTTGGTATGCCTAAGTAATGTCTGATACCCATGTCCCTTCATTCTACACATAAAAGCCTCAATCTCCTCAGATTTTGGTGGAGAAAATCGATCTAAGCTCTGGGGATTATAAGGGATGAGATTGACTCTGACACGCAATCCTTTCAGGTATTCTGCTAGTACATCTGCATGTTGCAACTCTGCATTGACACCAGATATCAAAACATATTCTATGAGGATCTCTCGGCGAGGATGGGCACAATACGCTATCATAGCTTCTTTGAGAGCTGTCATATTCCATTTTCTATTTACCGGCATGAGCTTTTGTCGAATTGCATCATTGGGAGCATTTACGGAAACCGCAAGATTTAAGGCAGGGCTCATTTCTTCCATCATTCTGTATATTGCATCGACCTTTCCACTGGTCGAGATGGTAATTCTAGAGGTTCCAAATTGCAATCCAGAAGGATCTGTTAATACTTTGACTGCCAACATGACCTCATCATAATTATCCAATGGCTCTCCCATACCCATGAATACAATGTTTCTGATCTCAGTTTTTAGGACATATCGAGCGTGAACTACTTGCGCTATGATTTCCTCCGCCTTCAAATGCCGAAGCAAACCCATCCTGCCTGTCTCGCAGAAAGCGCATCCCATACGACACCCCACTTGCGAGGAAATGCAGATCGTTGTGCTAGATTCCATGGGAATAAGCACCGACTCTGTTTGCCATCCTCCTTCAACGGCTAATAAAAATTTAGAAGTTGATCCTGCTTGTTTAACAATCGCTTCCTGAGGAAATGCACACTCCACATTCTCTATAATCTCTTGAACAAGAGACAATGCTTGAGGTTCTACCCAAGTTAAGGATCCAAAGTCTCCTTGTTTAAACCACTCGGTGTAAAGTCTGGCTGCATGCAAATACCCTCTCCCTAGCCGATGTTTTATCTCATTGCTAAAAGAGTGTTTGGTATGGCGAAAAATTGAGATTTTGGAAAGCATGTAGGTTAGAATGAAAATGCACCGAACAGGACTCGAACCTGTAACCACCCGGTTCGAAGCCGGGTACTCTATCCATTGAGCTATCGGTGCTAATAATGGACCCGACCTTTTTACCAGAAAAACCCATTTTATGAAAGAACAGGTCTCCGCTAGAACAAGAAAAACACCTATAAGCAGATCCTCAGGAATCTCCCTCTTATGACCTTTTCTACAGAAGAGAGAAGCGAAGGCCTTGTTCTTAGGGTGATCCCCCTAAATGACACTAAAAGAATTTTGACCGTCTTCTTGCCAGAAGAAGGCATCCTCAGCCTAGCAACGAAAACCCCCTCCTCTTCGCTTAATCACCTCGCAACTGCTACAGCTCCCCTTACCTGCTCGGATTTCATTTACCGAAAGGGTAAACATGAGGTCTATCGCCTACTTGAAGCCTCTATTCTAGAAGATCATTTATTGTTACGTTCCTGTGTTAACCGTCTGCATTGCGCAGGAGAACTAGCCCAAATTCTACTTAAAACACAACTTCCTGGGAAACCAGCCCCTCTTCTTTATGCTTTGACAAAAGCTTATTTAAACAGATTACAACACAGCAATAACCCATATAATTTTCTAACAAGCTTCTATCTTAAACTATTAAAACATGAAGGTCTCTTACGTTGGTCTGCCCAATGCGTCTACTGCAATGAACGCTCTGTAAGTTACTTTTGTCATGGCGTAGGAACCTGCTCTATGCATCAGACTCATCCATCCCATTTGCTTACAAGCAGAGAATGGGCACTCATTGGACAGCTCTCTACAGCACGCTCCTTTCAAACTATTGAAGAAGCCACTCTAGATCTCTATCTTTTGGAAAAACTCAGACTCTTTCTCACAGAACTTCTTTAACTCATAAGGTGTGTTCTTTAAGCAATAGAGCTCTTTCAAAACTAAACTTCAGTTGCGAAGGAGATCTACTATCCCCTGAACGAATACCCAAGAAGATCGACTAGAAGGCTAGATTTGACAACATCTCTACCTTAAGTTAAGTGTACCCATATGGAAAGTTCTAAAAAACCTCCACTTCTTGAACGGATTATTCTTAAGAGCACACGCAGAAAACTACGCTTTGATATTCTTACTGTTTTTCTTCTCTTATTCACACTCTCTTCCCTATCTATTATTTGGTTTACCTATTCTAAACAGTCAAAATCTATTCTTGATTTTTCTAAAACCACAATAGAGCGTGTTAGTTCTATCATTATGGAGAGAGTTGGCTGTCTTACAAGTACTTTACAACAAATTCCCCAGATAACAGGTGGCCTTCTAGAAGAAGAAGAGCTCTCTTCTATGGAAACATCCTACTTACCCTTTTTTATGTTCAATGCTCTTAAATTGTCGATTAACCTCTCCGGTTTATACATTGCAACTCCCCAAGGAAAACTCATTGAAACCACAAACTTGCTAGCTTTAGACGCTTCTCACTATCGAACCGATACATCTACCCCGCTCCCTCAAAACAGTGAATACCTTCTTAGAATCATCGATTACACTAAAAATCCTCCCGTAGAAACAGAGACCTTCAAAGATAAAGATCTCAACACGATCTCTTCCGCATCCGTTTCTAAAGTGTATTATGATCCTAGGCTACGGCCTTGGTATATTGGAGCCGCGGCAACAGGAACTCTTTATTGGACAAATGTCTATAGGTATTATTCTACTGGAGAGCTAGGAATTGCCGTTTCCTATCCAGTATATAACGCTAAGGGCGGGCTGATTGCTGTCATTGGAGCTGACCTCCCTTTGACAAGTCTTTCAAAATTTTTAGAGGGTCAGCCTATAGGAAAAGCTGGAAAAGCTTTTATTCTAGACTCTTCTGGAATGCTTATTCTCCCCCCTCTCTCTAAAAAAGAAGGGGAAGCTACCCCCATTTCTTCGGACACGATTTCTTTTGCTTATGCGCAGTTTTTAAAAAATCCCCAAGAAAATTTCATCTTTACATTTAAAGGGATCCAATACTTAGCCTCTATGCGGATATTTCCCATCGATTTCAAAAATGGTTGGTTAATTCTGATCATTGACCCTCTATCTGATTTTTTTTCTGGGATCTTAAAAATACAAAGGGATGCCTTGCTTATTTCTTGTGTTATTTTGATCTTCTCAGCCTTTTTAGTGATTTTCTTTTCTAATCGCATTGCAAAACCCATTGTTATTTTATCCAAGGAAATCGATAAAATCACTCGCCTAGATCTTGATAGTAAAGTACGAATTCATTCGAATATCAAAGAAATAGACCTCATGGACTCTTCAATTCTTTCTATGAGAACGGCTATGAGTTCCTTTATAAAATATATGCCCAAAGAGGTGGTAAAACAGCTGATCGAACACAATCAAGAGATTGCGATCGGCGGGGAGAAAAAAGAAATCACCATTTTCTTTTCAGACATTACAGGATTCACCCACCTTGCAGAATCTCTTTCTGTAGAAACCATCATGTCTTTGTTGGCCGAGTATTTTGATGTCATATCAAAAATCATCCTGGCTCACGAAGGGACCATCGA
Organism: Simkania sp.; assembly: GCA_018333475.1. GTDB lineage: Bacteria > Chlamydiota > Chlamydiia > Chlamydiales > Rhabdochlamydiaceae > JAGXTH01. The sequence continues at coordinate 8,578 of JAGXTH010000099.1, forward strand.
TAAATATATTGGCGATGGCTTGATGGCTTTCTGGGGAGCTCCTCAAGAAATCTTGAATCATCCATCTCAAGCCTGTATTTCCGCTCTTCTTTGCCAAGATGAAATCTCCAAACTCAATGCCATTCATCAAAAAGAAGGGAAACCTGCACTATATACGCGCATCGGTATCAATACTGGAACTGCTATCATTGGAAATATCGGCACTTCTGAACGGATGAATTATACTGCAGTCGGTGATGCGGTTAATGTTGCAGCTCGCCTTCAACCCATGAACAAATTGTATCATACAGGTATTCTCATCTCTGAAAACGTCAAACAACGCCTTGGGGAGCAATTCCTCATACGCCCTCTGGACGTTACCGAAGTACGTGGAAAGACAGAAAAAATAAAGATTTATGAACTCTTGGCCTTGTTAGCAGGCGATCCATCGATTCTTGCCACCCCTAGACAAATAGAGTTATGCGAAACTTTCACTCAGGCCTATGAAGCTTTTCATGTAAAAAATTATAGCCAGGCTCGCATCCTATTTCAGGCAATACACCAACGATTTCCAGAAGATGCCGCTACACAATTTTACCTTGAGCGCCTGCAGGATCTTCCAACATAATCTCTAAAAGCGACAATATTTTGGATTTTGACAACATCTCCACCCTAAGCTAAATGTACAATATATGGAGAGTCCTAAAAACACCTCTTTCTTAGAACGTTTCATCCTAAAGATTTTCTGTAGAAACCTACGTTTTGATATCCTCACAGTTTTTCTCTTCCTACTCACCATATCTTCGATATCTATCATCTGGTTTACCTACTCTAGGCAATCAAAAGCTATTCTCGATGTTTCCACAACTACGATAGAACGAGTCAACTCCATCATTATAGAAAAACTCAGTTGCCTTACTAAAGATTTACAACAAATCCCTAGCATTACTGGCGCTCTCATCAAACAAAAAAATCTCATATCTCTTGAGAATTCCTCTCTACCCTTCTTCATGTTTAATACTCTTAGGTCCGTACCAAGTCTCGCAGGTTTATACATCACCACCCCAGATGGAAAAGAGCTAGAAGCAACGAACTTATTAGCCCTCGATATAAGTCACTATAAAACAGATCTATCTATCCCCCTTCCTGAAGGTTGTACGTATCTTCTTAGAAAGGTCGATTATACAAAGAATCTTCTCATAGAAACGATAGATTTCAAAAATGAGCACCTCCAGACAATTTCATCTGCCTCCTCTTCTAATGTGCAGTATGATGCCCGATCCCGCCCTTGGTACCTCGGAGCTGTAAAAACGAAAATGCTCTATTGGACAGCTGCCTATAAATACTATTCCACTGGAGAGCTAGGGATTACTGTCTCTCTCCCTCTATACACTTCTCAAGGGGATCTTATCGCTGTCATTGGGGCGGATCTCCCCTTGACGGCTCTATCCAATTTTTTAGCCCATCAACCTATAGGGAACTCTGGAAAAGCCTTTATTTTAGATTCCTCTGGAACACTGATTCTCCCGCCACTTGCCGAAGGAAAATCTACTCCGATCTCTTCTGAAATGCTTTCTTTTGCTTATGCACAGGCTCTAAAAACTTCTGAAAAAAATTTTATCTTTGATTTTAGGGGAACTCCATACCTGGCTTCCATGCACTTATTTCCCCTTGATGCCAAAAGATTCCCCCTTGATGGCAAAAATGGCTGGTCGATCCTCATTATTGACCCCTTGTCTGATTTTTTTTCCGGCGTCCTAAAAATACAAAAAGAAGCATTAATTATTTCCTGCGCCATATTAATGGTCTCATCGTTTTTTGTTTTTTTACTTTCAAATAGAATAGCAAATCCAATTGTCACATTATCTAAAGAAATCGATAAAATTACTCGCCTAGATCTCGATAGCAAAGTACGAGTTCATTCGAATATCAAAGAAATTGATCTTATTGACTCTTCAATTTTTTCCATGAGAAATGCCCTGCGTTCTTTTGTCAAATATATGCCAAAAAAGGTAGTGAAACGACTCATTGAGCACAACCAAGAGGTTGCAATTGGTGGAGAAAAAAAGGAAATCACCATTTTCTTTTCAGACATTACAGGATTCACCTCTCTTGCAGAATCTCTTTCTGCAGAAACTACTATGTCTTTATTGGCTGAGTATTTTGATGTCCTATCAAAAACCATCTTGGTTCACGAGGGAACCATCGATAAATACATTGGCGATGGCTTGATGGCTTTCTGGGGAGCTCCTCAAGAAATCTTAAATCACCCATCTCAAGCCTGTATATCCGCCCTTCTTTGCCAAGCTGAAATCTCTCAACTCAATGCCTTTCATCAGAAGGAAGGAAAACCTGCACTATACACACGTATCGGTATCAACACAGGAATTGCTATCATTGGAAATATTGGCACTTCGGAACGGATGAATTACACTGCAGTTGGTGACGCAGTCAATATTGCAGCTCGTCTTCAGCCGCTGAATACACTATATCATACAAGCATTATCATCTCTGAAACTGTCAAACAACACCTCGGGGAGCAATTCCTCACACGTCCTCTAGACATCAGTGAAGTGCGTGGAAAAACAGAGAAAATAAAAATTTATGAACTCGTGGCCTTGTTAGTAGGTAACCCATTGATTCTCGCTACCCCTGAACAACTAGACCTATGCTCAACTTTTACTCAAGCCTATGAGGCTTTTTACTCAAAAAATTACAACCAAGCTCGCACTCTCTTTCAAACAATCCTTCAGCGATTTCCTAAAGATATCGCTACACAACTTTACCTTGAGCGGTTACAAAATATTCAAGCTTAATGCAATAGAGCTCTTTCAACTCGAAGAACTCCGATAAGGTCAGGAGCGACTTTTCTGTATATCTTTGAAAGAAGATGAGATGGGAGTAATGCGAAAGGGGGGACTCGAACCCCCAAGAGTATAACCCACTACCACCTCAAGGTAGCGCGTCTGCCAGTTCCGCCACTTTCGCGAAAACGAAAGGGAAATGCTATCGGAGAATCCCATTTTTCTCCACAAAATTATACCCAAGTGGCCTCAAAAAGCGAAGAACCCAGGTTTTAGTACAGCTTCTAAGAGGAACCTACCTTGCAAAGAATTTCATCATCTTGGCCGGCCATGTTGGGTTTTGTACAAGCCATGTCCCTAAAAATGTGACGGGAACAGCAATTCTGACTCCAAAACGGATACGAAAGATTTTATGAAAAATATTCAACATAGTGAGCATGAGTAATGCTGGATAGCAAATCTGTAAAATCGGAGCTAAATTTTTGACAATGCCTGCAAATCCGACGAAGCAAAAAGCAAAAGCTATGGCCAATGTGACAACCAACCATATACGGTAATCATACCTCTCCTTGAATACTTCTTTATGGATAAAATCTGAGAAAACCGCTGTCAAGGCTATCGATGTGGCAATGCAAGAAACAAGAACTGCTAGACACGTGAAAGCTCCACCCCAAGGACCCAGTATGGTCCACGCCAAACTACTAAAGAGCACTTCCTGAGGTAAGCCTATGAGAGTTTCTTGATAATGTGCAGCTAGAAAACTGAATCCTATATAGATGCCCCCAATCAACAGAGCCCCTATGGCACTGGCTTTGACCATCACCTTAAAAAGCCGCCTCTCACTGCCTTCTCCTTCGAAATATTCTGGCTGATTTTTCTTTAGTAGAGATACGACGACAGACGAAAAAAAGAAAGCTGGAAGTAAATCTAATGTATTATAGCCCTCTAGTAACCCATGCGCAAAAGCGTTACCAACTGTCAGATCACTATGACCAACGGGGGGAGCTGACCACAACCCCTTCACAATAATCACGGCAATCAAACCAATCAGTGCAGGAGCAAACACGTAACCAAGTATCTGCATCAACCGATTTTTCTTTACTGTGCAGAAAAAAATAAACCCGCAGATGCATAACAGAAAAAGCCAAAGGCTTAGGTTGGGCAAAAGCATGTTAAGCGTAGAATGAGATAACGTTAAACAACGTGGAATCGCTCCAAAGGGCCCAATCAAGGCTAAAATGAATAATGAGATGAAAAACCCCGGAATTTTACCAGCTCGGGAGAAAAAATCTTTAGTATCCCCTTTATATAAAGACATTGCGATCACGCCAATAAAAGGCATGATCACTGCTGTAATAAGAAGCCCTAATAATGCCCAAATATTCATGTCTTTAGCATAGAGCCCGATGGCTAGAGAAAAGACAATATTCCCTGCGCCAAAGAACATCTTAAACATGGCCAATCCAGTTAATATCGTCATATTACGCGTTTTCGATTTCATTCATCCGCCTCAATAAAGATTATAAACTATTTTGCAACACATTTAGTTTTGTAAATTACATCTATAGCAAAAAAAACAACTACGCAAGAATTGTAGAATGCTTTCTGTTTAAAGGCAAGCCGTCCCTTTCACGCAAGTATATTTTTAATCTGCAATAGTGTATGATCCGGTCCATGCGTTGTACAGGTTATTGCACTGCTGCTTCCTATGATGTCCTTCGTCTTTTTCAGACATTGGGTAAATTAGGCCCAGTTCAGCTCTATAAAGATACGTTGCACTTCCAAATTCGCGAGGAGCGAAGAGTTCGAGGTGATCTCTTCTATTTTTCCTATGGCGCCGTAGTGTTTTGGGGATTTTCTGAAGAAGAAGAAAGAAAATTCCTCCAAGACCTGAAAGAATTCGAACGAGATTCCTGTTCTAGAACTGAAGATGAATTCACTTACATCTATGGGGACGACTTAAAGATCGAGGAAGATGAGATTGTGCTTCAAAATAAAGGCACCCTGACAAAATTGGCCATTGCTCATGGCATCGCGCAATCAGTAAAACTCAACGTGTTCGAAGACAGTATTTTTAAAACCTATGAAACAACCAAATGGCTCCCTGCTGAACTCGCTGTCAAAGGAAAGATCTCTCTTTCACGCAGAGCTATCTCTCGCAAAATGGGAGAACTGTTTATAGAGCGCAATACTATCAATATCCATACTGAAATTCTCGACACTCCTGAATTCTTCTGGGAACACCCTGAACTCGAAACATTCTACAGGCGTACTGCCCACTACCTCGACATCAATAAACGTGTGGACATATTAAACCGTCGTTTGAACGTGATTCACGAGCTTTTCGAGATTTTACGTAACGAACTCAACCATCAATACTCTTCTCGCCTTGAATGGACCATCATTGTTTTGATCGTCATCGAAGTCGTTCTCGCAGTGCTTCGAGATATTTTTCATGTTATCTAAATTTGCTCGCCTTATCGTGTATATGTACCAGTGGACGATCAGCCCATTGCTCGGCCACTGCTGCCGCTTCTATCCAAGCTGCTCAAACTATACACTAGAGGCTCTAGAAAAACATGGCCTCTACAAGGGGGGCGTCTTGAGTCTAAAAAGAATCCTAAAATGCCACCCCTGGCACCCCGGCGGCGTTGATCAAGTTCCTTAGGAGCACTGGTCTTAAGGTAGTTGCAATTCTTGCCCAGGCTTCAGACGTTCACTATCCAGGCGATTGATTTCTTTAATCCCCTCGATAGAGCAACGGTGTTTCCTAGCAATTTTCCAAAGGCTATCACCTTCTTGGACTATGTATTTTCCTTTTTTCCCCTTCTTTTCCATGTTGACAGAAACCACTTGGGACGCCGGAGCAACCTCCGCTGGTGGCTGTGAACTAGGCGATTGTTTTAATGCCTCTGGAAAAAATCGTTGAACCGTCTGTAAAAGATTCCACTGTGCCGGCATAGGCTCTCCAACGGATGCATAGAGCTTTTCTGCAGCGATCCGGAATACCCTCTCTCCTCTGGTGCTACAGAGCAACGCTTTCAACAAAGCATATGCGTGTTTTTCTTTGTAATCTGCACAATCAAGAACAAAAAGCACCTGGTCATCGCTAAGCCGTCGCACTGTAAATTCCAGATCATTTTTGAGCAACAAACAGGCCGCTTTTCTAGATCTCTGATCGAGATACTGGAGTAAAAAAGATCTGCCGCGCTCTACCGAAAGATCTTGACTTTCCTTCTGCTGTGAATACAACTGTTCTATACTCCTCCAATTTCCCTGTGATAGCATTTCAAGAAGTTCTTCCTTTGGTAACGAAAACCCACTACGATGCATCAGAGTGCTTATAGCCAAAAATTCCTGACTTAAACAGAAAGTCTCTTCTAAAGTTGAATCCAGCAATTGGTGAGCTTCCATAGATCGTTTTATCTCAAAAAACAACCCCTGACTTGTAAGAGGCCACCTTTCCGTCTTTGCATAGAGTAAAATAGCCTTATAGTGCTCATCATCTAACCCAGGGAAAATCGTAAGATCAATGGCTTCTCCTTGCGAATGTCTAGAAAAAAGAATTTGCCTTTGTTGTAAACTCCCTCCCCCTAAGGCTTTTTCCAAATTAAATTGATGGAAAGCTACCAAAATGGCTAATGCAAAATCTCGCTTAGAATAGCCATCTTCCAGAAGTTCTTTATTACTCAAGAGCTCAACGAGTTCTTGAAAATTTTTTTCACAAAACACGTTGAGCACTTCTGCATTATTGCTCATCTTTTTTTGATTATCAGAGAAGATTTCTGCAGGAGGGGAATCAAAAGCAACCTGATTTTTTCTTTCTCCCAAGAGAAAAAAACAAAAGGTCGCAAGCAAAGCGATATTAAGCGCCCCGCTCAAGATAAAAGCTTGCGCCAGAAAACGGCTTCTCTTTTGCCAAATAGTTTTATCCATGGTAACATCACTTATCTCCTTTAAGGACATTTTTTTCCATACCACTATGAAAGTACCTTTACATTGGCTCAAAGAATACCTTCCCCTAACACAATCTGTAGAAGAGATTTCAGAGGCTCTTACTTCTATGGGATTAGAGGTCGAGGGCACCGAAAAACGCTCTCTCCCCTTTGAAGGAGTCGTTGTTGCTAAGATCACAGCGGTCTCTCCTCATCCTAATGCAGATCGATTACGTATTGCCACCGTCCATGATGGCAATGACCTCTTACAAATCGTATGTGGAGCTACTAACTGTCGTCCTGGTATAAAAACAGCTCTAGCAAAAATAGGCGCTGTACTTACCGATGCTGATGGAAAAAAAATCACGATAAAGAAAAGCAAGCTACGTGATGTCGAATCCTATGGTATGCTCTGTGCTGCAGAGGAGCTGGGATTACCACACTCTTCAGAAGGAATCCTAGAGCTTTCCGAAGAATTACTCGAAGGAACAAATCTCCAGGATTTGTATAGTGAAGTCATTCTTGATCTTTCCTTAACCCCTAATTTAGGTCACGACCTTAGTCTCATCGGCATAGCAAGAGAGCTCTCAGCAAAATTTGCATTACCTTTGCGTCATCCTAAAACTCACGTGAAAGAAGATCCTTCCCGCCCTATAGGGAACACTTTAAAGCTCGATATCGATGCCCCAGAACTTTGTCATCACTATTCGTGTCGCCTTTTAAGAGGGGTTCGAGTCGCTCCTTCTCCTGAGTGGCTAAAATCTCGACTTGAAGCCGCGGGCCAAAAAAGCGTGAATAACCTCGTCGATATCGGCAATTTTGTCATGTTAGAAACCGGTCAACCTCTCCATATTTTCGATGCGGATACCATTACTAATCATCATCTTCGTGTTACTACAGCAGATAAAGAAGGAAGCTTGACTCTTCTTAATGAAACACCATGCACCTTTCTAAAAGGCACCTTGCTTATTACAGATGCCGAAAAACCTTTGGCCATAGCTGGGGTCATGGGTGGGATCTCTTCTGCAGTAAGTCCTACCACGACAACTATTGTCATTGAATCCGCCCACTTTGCTCCATCGAGCATCCGGGCTACGAGTAAATCGTTGGGACTGCGTTCTGAATCCTCTTATCGATTTGAACGAAATATTGATCAAGGCGGTATCATCCATGCTTTAGAAAGAGCCGCTGGTCTTATAGAAGATATCGCCGGCGGAATCGCTGATACGGGCATCTTGGAAATCTGCTCCCATCCTGTTTCTTCTAGAACAATTACCTGCCGTGTCGGTCGATTAAATCAATTTTTGGGTTTGCAATTGAGCCAAAATGAAGTGACTACCCTTCTCAAGCGCCTATTCATGACCGTCTCACCCTCTGATAATGATCTCTTACGCGTCACTGTCCCAAGTTTTCGCAATGATCTCAACATTGAAGAAGACCTTTTTGAAGAAGTAGCAAAATTATACGGTTATAACAACATTCCCAAAACGGCTGCAAGACACGTCAGCGCTCCATTTGGAGATGCACCTTTATTCCTTTTTGAAGAAAAAGTACGAGCTCTCATGGTTAGAGAAGGCCTACAGGAATGTCTTTGCTGTGACCTAATCAGCCCAACAGAAGCAAAGCTAACCTTGGAAAAAGGAATGGAAGAAGCTTCTCTCATTCACGTACTCCATCCGAGTTCTATAGATCAATCGGTCTTACGTCCTTCTCTGCTTCCCGGTTGTTTACGTATAGCTCGTTTTAACCAAGACCACGGTTCTCATCATCTTTACTCCTTTGAAATTGGCAAGATCCACTTTAGGGAAAAAGGACACTTTAAAGAACGCCTGATGACGGCAATCCTTCTAAAAGGTCTCTCTGCCCCTTACCATTTTTCGCCAAAAACCCGTTCTGTAGATTTCTTGGACCTCAAAGGAATTGTAGAGAATCTCTTTACCTCCTTAAAAATTCCACAACCACATTTCGAACCTTCCCATTTACATTCCTTTCACCCCTTCCGCCAAGCGAAATTAAAAATCGGGGAGGATTGCGTAGGTGTTCTTGGCGAAGTGCATCCAAAAACTCTCTCTCTCCTTGAAATCAAAGAGCCTCTTTTCTTTGCAGAACTCGACCTTCATTCCATGCTGCAATACACAAGAAAAGAGCACCTCTACAAAGAAATCGCCTTATATCCAGGTTCTGAGAGAGATTGGACGATCACAGTTCGTGATACCACACCTCTAGAATTCCTTTTGACTACGATAAAATCGTGCGCATCTACTTTTTTACGTGATGTCTATTTGCTCGACATTTATCAAAGCGACCAACTAGGTCCTCATAAGAAAAACATCACCTTGCGATTCTTTTATCAAGACACTGCGCACACCATCCAACAGGAAACTGTCGATAAAGAACATGCAAAATTGATGCAACAAGTAGCAGAAAAAATCAGCAATTCCGTATTGTAGCTTTATCGTACTCGTTTCACAATGGATCCCACCATGAAGTACAAAGTTCCCGTTTTGCTCGGCGTCGCACTTGCGATCTGTTCCGGCTGTCATGAAAAAAAAGAATCCGATTCCGTTGTTTCTAAGCGTTACATCCATAAATATGGCTATGCTGTCTCGCAAGAAGAATGGGAAGCACATAACTACCCAGGTCAAGTCATTACTACAATGCGTGATGGCATTACAGTGACCACTACCTATGAGCATGGTATACTACATGGACCTTGCACATACAGCTATCCTCACAGCCAAACTATAGAGACCTATATGCTCTATAAAAATGGCGATCTGATCAAAGAAATCCGCTATGATAGAAATGGTCTACCTACTCGTGAAGAAGTTCGTCTTTCTCCCACTCGTTACACACTTACCATGTGGTACTCAAGTGGCACTCCTCTTAGTATCGAAGAGTTTACTGGGAAAGAGCTTGTTGAAGGGCAGTACTTTTCAGTAAATAATGAGACAGAAGCTCGTATCGATAAAGGAACTGGTCTTAGGGTTCGTCGCGACCAAAACGGCTTGCTCCTTTCACGCGATGTGATTCAGAAAGGGTATATGACTCAGAGAGAGTCTTTTTATCCCAACGGTTCTCCTGAAAGCATTGCTCACTACTCTATGAATAAACTCCAAGGAGAACGGCGTTCTTTTTCTGATAAAGGAGAACCTCTCCTGATCGAAGAATGGAAGAATGATCAGCTCCACGGTCTTGCTACTTATTATAGCAACGGCGTCAAGATGAGTGAGTTATCCTACCTCAACGGTATAAAAAATGGTCTCGAACGGCACTATATCGACGGGGAAATTCTCTCCCAAGAAATTACCTGGGAAAATGGCAATCGCCATGGTCCAAGTATCTACTATGTGGATGGGCAGATTCGTACAGAATGGTTCTATGATGGTTCTCATGTATCGCAACACCGCTTTGAAGAACTAGCGAAACTCGATGAGATGGTTTCACAAATTTCTCCTGACGTTATGCGCTAATGAACGATTTATTACCTCAGGTCTTACGACCTGAGGTTTTCTTTCCCCTCGCCCTTCATTTAGATCTTTTTTGTACTGTAAAAGGCTTAAAGAGGGTCTCTCTTTCCCCCTCACCATCATTTTCCTACCAATTTCACGGGGATTTTTGGAATGATCACATAACTGCCTGGCTTTCCCAATACGTCATAAAACAACCTGTGGAACGAGAGTTTCCCTTAGATCTAGAAGGACTTTCCGAATTCCAGAATAGAATTTTAACTAGATTAGATCATATTGCATTTAGCTCAACATGCTCTTATGCAGAGGTAGCAGGGCCCAGGTTTGCTAGAGCCGTAGGGTCTGTATGTAATAAAAACCCGTGGCCGCTCTTTATAGGCTGTCACCGCGTCATAGCTTCGTCCGGTATGCTTGGAGGATTTGCGTATGGGCACTCACTAAAACAAGCCCTATTAACCTTCGAAAAACCCCTATCCACCCTATGATCACCGCATTTTGGGAATCTCTTCGGATTCTCCGCCAATGTCTTGACCCATACGATCTTCTTGAATAATCACCATCTTTTCAAAATCAGCTCCCCTTTCTTCCTCGTCCTTTCCCTTACTCTGGCATGAGACCAGGCTAAGTAACCCGATGATACCCCATAGGTGGTATTTCATTGTCCCCTCCTTCTCTATGGCTTAGAAGCCTTAGGTTTAGAACAGCTTCTTATAATCTGTTTATCTCCGAAGTTTTCTTTAACAGCAATACTCACTTGGCAGAATTACCAGCAGTTCCTATAAGAAGATTTAAGGACTCACCTTACGCACATAGAGGGGCTTATGGACTATTTGAAAACTATCGATAAATCAAACCGTAGAAAGTGGGTAGTATTGAATGAAATACAACCCACTTTCTGCGATTTAATTTTCGACGTTTTGAAACAGTCCATAAGCTCCTCTATGTGTGTAAGATGAGTTAAGGAGAGCCCATGACGCAAGGAGCCGATATTCTAAAAAAACTGGCTGAACTGGAGTCACTGAATGACCAGCTTCAGGCAGAATTACGCGAACTTGATCGGCTAATGAAAGAAGTTGGCTTTACAGAAGGGATCTCTACCCTTAAAAAAGCCGCCACCGAGGTTCTCGAAGAAGACCCCGAAACATGACTAACACCATAACCTTTGAAGAGACTCCTGCATAATACCAAACGCAATAAATAATTTCATATTTGAGCTGCGTGAAAGCTGTCGACAAATTGACGATCATAAACAGCATAGTATTAATGCAATACAATGCCGTTTACGATCGCCGATTTTCGGCGCTTTGACGCGGCTCAAATGTGAAGTTATTTGTTGCGTTTGGTATAACTCAGTACCTTTGGAAAAAATGATTCGTTTTAGCGAGATTTCGGATTTGAGCGAGCCCACATATGCGAGACATCTCATAGGGGGCGAGCAAAAAACAAAAGATCGCAAAACGAGCATTTTTAACGAAGGTACTGAGTTATGCAGGGGTCTCTTGAACTAGATGGCTCAGTAATGATCCCTTGGGTGATGAGCCACCTCCATCTGATGAATTAGGGAATCATACTGCAATTTTAAACAGGCTCTTAGAAGCTGTACTAAAACCTGGGTTCGTCGCTTTTGTGGATTATTTTGGCCGCTTTTCGACTCAAAAAAACCGCAAAATCGACTGAACCAGGTTTTAGTACAGCTTCTTAATCGATCAAGGCGATCAAATCCTGCATCGTAAATCCTTCAGCTTCTTCTAGACCTTCAAGAAGATCCCCCGCCAAACGTTTTTTGTGTTCTTTAAGACGTAACATTTTTTCTTCAATACTCAAAGCTGTGATATAACGCCTTGCTATCACCGGAGTCTTACGCCCGAGTCGATGCGCCCGATCAATCGCCTGTTGTTCCACTGCATCGTTCCACCAGGGATCTGCAATCAGCACATAATCTGCTTTGGTTAAGTTTAATCCCACCCCCCCTGCTTTAAGGCTGATCAGAAAGATCTTTATTTCAGGGTCCTCTTGAAATTGTCGAACCATCTCTTCACGGTTCTTCGTGGCACCATCTAGATAAGCAATTTTCCATCCACGAGCATCGATATCTCTACGAAGTAGCGTGAGGAGAGAGGTAAACTGGCTATATACAAGAGCCTTGGCCCCCTGTTCCACGATCTCCTCTAAGTCCTTAAGAAGATGTGCTATCTTACCACTTTCTTCCGCCACCGGAGGCAAAGAACTATCGATGAGTGTAGGATGACAGCAAATCTGCCTGAGTCGTAAGATTTTTTCGAGAACCTCCATCCTAGTCATCGAACCTTCTTCATCGAGCATTTTTCGGCTTTGTGCCAACATAGCCTCATATGTTTGACGTTGCCCTTCTTCCATTTCCACCCAAACTAACTGTTCTATTTTTTCAGGAAGCTGGTCAGCCACGAGTTCTTTTTTCCTCCGCAGAATGAAAGGTCGAATCAATTTTTTGCATTGCTCTGCATAACGACGGTCTATTTGCGCAGCGACCATTTTAGAACGAAACTCTCCAACCTCTCCAAGTAATCCCGGTAAAAGAAACCGAAAAATCGACCAAAGGTCTTCAGCTCGATTCTCTAAGGGAGTACCCGTGATAGCTAATCGAAAGTCCCCTTTAAGACTGAAAACCGCTTCAGCAATTTGACTCTCTGCATTTTTGATCATTTGTGCTTCATCGAGAACGATGCACGAATAGTCAAGGTGAGAAAACAGCTCTTTATCTTGTCGTAAAAGAGCATAGGAAGTGAGAATCGCTGAGTTTTTCGATAATGCTTCCACCGTGCGTTGACGCGTGAGCCCATGATGCACATACACCGTTCTATTAGGAAGAAAGGCTTCCCATTCTTTTCGCCAATTAAATACAAGCGATGTAGGAGCTACGATAAGAAGTGGCTTTTGGCTCTGCCATACGCTAAAGAAAGCAAGAGTTTGCACTGTCTTTCCCAGTCCCATTTCATCTGCTAAAAGACCTGCTAACCCATGTTTTTTCAATGAAGTTAACCACGCAAGCCCTTGCTTTTGGTAAGAATGCAAAGTGCCAGTAAACCCCTGGAAAGGCTCCATCCCTTCGATTTTCTCTTCTTGGGCAAGACGCCACACATTGTGAAGATCTATGGTTTCGATCAGTTCTGGGATTAATCCTAAACGAGCTTTATGCATTTTCAGTTTGCCTTGCTCTAGAGAAAACTCCCTGATGTGCTCTGGCAGTGTTGCTGGATCGATCAATCCAACAAACCCTGATGACAACTCAACAAAGCGATCCCTTCTATTGAAAGCGCCAGCAATATTGCTCACGTCTGCATTATGTTCGCCAAAAAGAACCTTACCCTTTAACAAGAGCTCTTGCTGTTGATCTTCTACTCGGAGGTCCACCTTGCTTTGACGAACCACGCGATTACCGCGATGATCAATGACTCTCCAACCAATCTCTAAAAGGAAACTTAAGCTGTTTGCAACTAGGTCCATCGGACAGTAATAGTGAGAGGTGTCGACAATTTTTGCTTGAAATCCTGTATCTAAAAGATCCTTTTCCCACAATCGTTCTGCCTCTAGATTTCTCCAAGAACTCTCTCCTCTATCATGAAACCCCCTCTCCCCACGAGCACCATAATCCATCCAAAGATCTGCAAAAGCGCCAAATCGATCTTTGAGCTTAAGGATTGGCCACGCTTCCTTTGTCTGTTTTTCAAAGGTAGGCAGCACCACAGCGGGAGCATCTTCTCCCTCTTCCCTGAGTTCTTCCAGCCACAATTCTAACGTATTTCGATCGATCTCTTTTCCAATAGGATAAACTCTTTCCAACCATTTGAAGGAAATATCCTTAGAAAACTTTTGAACAAGTGGCCCATGTTGGATGCAAGGGGGGGCGGAGGGAAATACAGCTAAGGCTTTAACTATGGGATCGCGCTTTCCTTGAGAAACAAGAAATCCCTCAACGAGAAAATTCTCCTCAGTGCATTGTACAATTTCGATCACAAGGTCCAGTAAAGTGAATGGATCAAAAATGACTTTTTGTCCCTGGCTTCTTAACTTTCCTAATCTAGACAACTGCATCATCAATGCGCAGGCATTTCCCGCCTTGATCGGCCAAGGTTCTATAGGGAATTTATCCCACCCACACTGTTTTAAAAAAAGTTTATCTTCCGCAGCCAATGGTCCTTTTATCTCTGCTTTGACAAAGAGCTTGCCTTGTTTAGTTTCTAGTGAATAATCGTTGGAGGACATCATTTCTCTATGAATAAGTTAAAACTCTGGGACAAATCCCTTTCTTGGGAGGCTGCCGACAAGGCGTGGGAAGAAACTGCCCGCTTGGCTTGTCACACTCAACCTCTTAAAACTTTACCCTCGTTGCCTAAAATGGCCGGCATCACTCCGGACACTGCACGTTTTCTCAAACTCAAAGCAGCTAGCTACCTGATTCGATATGACAAAAATCGTGTGATCTTCCGTTATTTAATTCGGTGGCGCTACCTCACCAGACTTGCCCTTTCCTACTTCCGCCCCTCCTCGTTTCACAGGACGGGAGATTTTTTCTTCTACGGAATCAAAGATTTTGAAGAATTCGAGCACCTTTTTACTCAACCCAATCACATCATCGTCGTAGGGTTTTCTTATTGCCATAAACCTCATGAATGTCCATCAGGTCGATTTTCTACATCTTGCCAACATGACTCGTCTCACCCAGTTTGCCAACAATGTTTTATTGGAAAAATCATGCACGCCTTGCCTGATTCTCCAAGAATCATTCCTCTTAGCATCACAACCATCCACTATATCGGCGAAGAAATGTGCAAAATCGTCAGTGCACACCCTGGAAAACAGGTGATTTTTCTCATCACTGCCTGTGAAATGACCCTTTCCATGTTCTCCGATTTCGGCAACATGATAGGAATTCGTGGTATCGGAGTTCGTCTTGATGGAAGGATTTGCAATACCATGCAAGCATTCCACTTATCTGAACATGGCATTAAACCAGGTCTCACTGTCGTCTTGCCTAATACACAAAAACAAATTTTAAGCTGGGTCCGCGCTCTCAGAGGAAGCTAAGAGCCTGTTTAAAATCTAAGGGTTCGTCGATTTTTGGGATTATTTTGGCCGTTTTTTCGATTCAAATTGCTGGGGTGGTATCAACTTTCGTATACCACCCCAGCAATTTGAATCGAAAAAACGGCTCAAAAAAACCCAGAAATCGACAGAACTTTAGATTTTAAACAGGCTCTAAGTTCTTTTGTTGCAAATAGCGGTACCACCTTCCAAAAGGCTTAGGTCTTTCACTAGCTACAAAAGCTCGAACTCGCGGTGCAGTTTTACAAGTTTCACAACAACAACCTTGCCAACTCTCCGCACAAACTGGACAGCAAAGAAACAATTCATTGCAATCCATGTTAGAACAATTGTAGTAAGCTTCTGCTTCTACCCTACAGTGATAACAAGAGCCAATCGTCGGCGCCTCTTCTTCATCGCTAATCGATACGGCCAAACGGTCATCGAAGACAAACAATTTCCCCAGCCATCCATCACATCCTTCTTCGAGCCCATATTGAATCACACCACCGTGTAATTGATATACCTGCTCAAATCCCTCTTTTTTCAGAAGAGCGGAATACAATTCGCATCGGATCCCACCTGTGCAATACATCATGACTTTAGTCTTTTGTGGATCCCTTTCTTTTTTAAGCTCTTTGGCATATTGAGGAAACTGCCGGAAGGTCTCTAATTTGGGCAATTCAGCACCTTCAAATCGTCCTAGCTTCCATTCATACTCGTTGCGCACATCGAGAAGGATGGTATTCTCATCACGATTTTTAAGCATTTCCTTCCAATGCATCGGAGATACATGCTCTCCACCATCTTTCGCATCTACTTCGACATCCAGAGCCACAATCTGCTGGCGTTTTTTGATCGTACAACGGGGAAATACATGCTCAAAGTAATAATGAATTTTAAACTCCACTCCAGCAAAACGCGGGTCGCTTTTAAGCCAAGCCATGTATTCCTCTGCAGCTTCAGGACTTGCACTCATTTGCCCATTAATCCCTTGATGTGAGATATATGTACGGGCACGAACATCCCTGGATGATAGAAATTCCTGATGGCGCGACACCTCTAGATCGGGGTCTTCAATGGCGGTGAAATAATAAAACGCAAGAACGTAAATTTTTTTTGACTCTTCCATAACAAATCCCCTTTCTAAGAGCCAAAGATGATGCGTAAACACAATAATTCGGACAAGGAAAACTTGTCTAAAAAACCTCAGCTGTT
Organism: Simkania sp.; assembly: GCA_018333475.1. GTDB lineage: Bacteria > Chlamydiota > Chlamydiia > Chlamydiales > Rhabdochlamydiaceae > JAGXTH01. Next base: position 25,045 of record JAGXTH010000099.1, read on the forward strand.
CTACTATGTCGCTCTTTACTTGTTTAATTCTCATTGAAGAGGAGAGATCACTTCATGGCTCGTTACACCGGCCCTAAAAATCGCATCGCACGTAGATTTGGCGCTAACATCTTTGGTAGGGCCCGCAATCCACTACTACATAAACCAAATCCAGCTGGTCAGCATGGCGCTAAGCGCAAGAAAAAATCCGACTTTGGCATGCAACTTGATGAACAGCAAAAACTTAAAGCTCTTTATGGCATGTTGAGCCGTAAGCAGATGGTGCGCTACTACAAGGAAGCATCTCGCGTCAAAGAAAATACTAACCATGCTTTCATCCAACAACTCGAGTGTCGCTTAGACAACATCGTTTTCCGGTTGAAGTTTGGTAGCACAATTTTTGCTGCACAACAGCTCGTTTCTCATGGACACATCCTGGTGGATGGCAAAAAAGTAGATCGTAGATCTTTTCAAGTAAAACCAGGCATGACCATTTCCGTGAAGCCCAAGTCACAAACTATGGAAGTGGTCAAACATTCTATAGAGACAGGCGCTCGTACAGTACCTGACTACCTTTCTCTTGATCCTGTAACATTTTCTGGCAAACTGATCTCTATCCCATCTCCAGATCAAATTCCTCTTGCTTTACCAGTCAATGTACCTATGATTTGCGAGTTTTTAGCTCACACGAGTTAATCTTCTCAGAAAAAATTTTCTATAAAGGGGCAAGCTGTTTTGCAGATTGCCCCTTTTCTATATAAAAGACCAAGACCATCTCAAGCCCCTCTATGTGCGTAAGGCGTGTGATAAATATCTAGAAATACGCTCACCGATTTAGTAAGATCCTTCCCCCAGGAAGGAACCATGAAAAAACTACTCATTGGCGCACACACAAGCGCTGCCGGCGGAGCTCCTAATGCCCTATTCGAGGGGCAAGAGATCGGCGCTACGACAATCCAACTGTTTACAAGCAATCAGAAACAGTGGCATGGGCGAACGATTGACGCTGAGGAAATCAAAACATGGAACTCCGCACTTAAGGAAACTGGTATCAGCCACATCATGAGCCATGCTAGCTACCTGATCAACTTGGGTTCCCCTAAACACGATGTTCTTTCGAAAAGCCGACAAGCCTTCAAACATGAGCTAGAACGATGCCATCAGCTTGATTTAGCCTACCTAAATTTTCATCCTGGTGCAGCTCTTGATTCTACTCCGGAACAATGCCTGGATGTGATCATAGAAAGTCTTCTTACATTGAAAGACCTAGCTCACAGTGGCCCAACTCGGCTCCTTTTTGAGGCTACTGCTGGGCAAGGTTCTTGCGTTGGTCACACTTTTGAGCAACTCGGTTATCTCACCAGTCAATTAAAAGGAAAACTCCCTATTGGAGTTTGCATTGATACTTGCCATATCTTTGCAGCGGGCTATGATATCCGCACTAAAGAAGCTTGGGATACCGTGCTTAAGCAGTTCGACCATATAGTTGGACTTGAACATCTATATGCTTTACACCTCAACGACTCTGTAAAACCTCTAGGATCTCGCGTTGACCGCCATGCTCCTTTAGGACAGGGAGAGATTGGAATTGAAGCATTCAAGGTAGTGATGACCCATCCCAAGTTACGAGATCTACCTAAATATCTAGAAACCCCTGATGGCCCTGAGCTTTGGAAAAAAGAAATCGCATTACTTAGGAAGTTTGCAGCATGATGAGACAAAGAACGAAGATTCGTCAGATTCGCCAAGAAACGATTGGTCAAAATATCACCCTTTGCGGTTGGGTACGCACTGTACGTGACCAAAAAAATTTCGCCTTTATCGAGATCAATGATGGATCTACTCTTTCTGGGTTACAAGTTGTTCTCGATGAGCGTTTACCCAATTTTAGACAGCTCATCGACGCACTCACTACGGGATCTTCCTTAAGAGTTCGAGGAATATTGGTCGCAAGCCCAGGACATAAGCAACCCTGGGAGCTCAAGGGCGAGCAGGTTGAGATCTTAGGCTCTTGCCCTGCCGAAAGTTATCCCCTGCAAAAAAAACGACACTCCTTTGAATTTTTACGCACCATAGCCCATTTACGTCCTCGCACAAATACTCAAGGAGCTATTTTACGTGTGCGTAATGCTCTAGCCTTTGCTACTCATCTCTTTTTTCAGGAACGCGGTTTTCTTTACGTCCAGACACCTATTATCACAGCCTCTGACTGTGAAGGTGGAGGAGAGCAATTCTTATGCACTACGCTCAACCTCAAAAATATTCCTAAAACTACAGCTGGTGATATTGATTTCTCTCAAGATTTCTTTGGCAAACCAGCGTACCTCACCGTTTCAGGCCAACTCAACGGCGAAACTCTCGCCAGCGCTATGTCCGATATCTATACTTTCGGCCCTACGTTCCGTGCTGAAAACTCCAACACTTCACGCCACCTAGCTGAATTTTGGATGATCGAACCGGAAATGTCCTTTGCCGATCTCAATGATGATATGGAATGCGCAGAGAACTATCTTAAATTCGTTGTACGCTATGTCCTCGAACATTGCGCAGAAGACATGATTTTTTTCGATCAGTTTTTGGAGAAGGGATTGATTGAAAGGTTACGTCAGGTAGCAGAAACACCCTTTGCTCGACTCACTTATACGGAAGCCATTGAAATCCTAGCCAAATCGGGCAAAAGCTTTACCTTCCCTCATGCATGGGGTACTGATCTCCAATCTGAACACGAAAGATATATCGCTGAAGAGCATTGTAAAAAACCAGTGATTCTGACCAACTATCCAGCTAAAATCAAAGCTTTTTATATGCGATCCAACGACGACGGCAAAACTGTTGCGGCAATGGATGTCCTTGTTCCTAAAATTGGGGAGGTCATCGGTGGCAGTCAACGCGAAGAACGCATCGATCTCCTCAAAGGTAAAATTGTCGATTTTGGCTTAAAACCCGAAGATTACTGGTGGTATGTCCAACTTCGCGAATATGGTTCTGTTCCCCACGCGGGATTTGGGGCCGGCTTTGAGCGCCTTATTCAATTCACTACCGGCATGGAAAACATCCGTGATGTCATTCCATTTCCAAGATTCCCAGGAAATGCGGAGTTCTAGTCTCTGCTGCTTTTAATAGAGCTCTTTTGAAAGAGCTCTATTCACATTAAAATCCGACACAGACGGACCTTCGAGCTCTTTTTTCTTGGAATCGTTCTAAGTATTGTAGAACAGAGTTTTCTAAGGCAGCTTGGGATGCGTCTACTTGCTGTAAAAGGTGTCTTCTTCGCCCATCGACAATCGCAGCAATCTCTTCCATATTCAACAAGTGATTCATAGGATCACGCTCAAGAGCTGGATCGATTAGTCTTGGGATGCTCAGATCAATGAGAAGGTGTCGATGAGACGACCCGTGATGATCTTGTCTAAGTAAATACCCGGATTGGTGCGTTGCACAAATCACAACATCCCATCGCCTCCAAGAGGACAAAGCTTCCCAACCCACCATGGAAATAGTCTTCGTTTCTGCTGCATCTCCTATGCCCTGCACACTCCTAGTACAAAGAGTGGTCTCCGTGCAGCCTCGGGAATGAAAAAATCTGAGGATTTTTCTGTTCATGTAAGAATTCCCAATGAATAGCACTTTTGGCGGCTGCTCAATTCCTGTTTGTATCATCAATTCAAACAAGACGGTTTCTAGACTAGGCAACCCTCGGGGCAATGGGAACGCTGATCGAATGGCTTTGCTAATTTTGAATGTTTTTTGAAAAAGAAAATGCAATGGAGCTGTGAGGACCTGAGCCTGGCATGCTGTTTTATAAGCACTACGCACTTGTTGCTGGATTTCAGTTTCAGCTAATATAGCACTATCTAAGCCCGCAGCTACTTTGGCAAGATGCAAAAAACAATCCACTCCAAAAAAAGAATAGAGTTTTTGCTCAAAAGATTCGGTCACAAATTCTCGTAATGCTGCAATAATCTGTGTTTGCATTTCAGCTAAATCTTCTGAGCTAAAGTAAATCTCCGTACGATTACAAGTAGAAAGAAGAACCGTATTTTGGACTCTTAAAGACAATGCACTAGGGCTGAAACAATATTGACAAGCTTTGGCTAGCGCCTCGCGGATTTCAAGAGGAGCAGACTTGAAGTTGATTCCAACAACACCGATGCGCATCCATAGCTCCTAGGTTCAAAGCAAAAATTTGTTATAGGTCAGGAGTCCTATATTTCGCAAAAACTTCCTCAATTACTCTATAATGAAAGCCTCGTCTTAAAAGACGCTGTTTCGCCTTAGGGTCATCGCATATTTTGGGGTGTTTTTGCAAATATTGCTCCAGAGCCCTTGTTTCATCCAGCTGTTCCACTACGCCCTGCACCTCTTCCTCACTCAAAAATTGGCTAAGTTCTACGCTGATCCTCTTAGAGCCATACCCCTTACGTGCTCGAGAAAGTGATTTTTGCCGGCCACGTTCTATATCATCAAAATAGCCAGCTCTAACGCATCTTTCTATAGCATGAGCTATCGCTCCCTCAGAAAACTGCTCCGAGCAAAGCCTCTCCTCCACTTCTCGCTTGAAACGGCCCTTAACGCTGAGCAACCGCAGCGCTCTCTGATAGGCTTTATCAAAATCTTCCATAGTATAATTTAATTTATTGCATAATTAAGAACATTTTACTTACAATGAGGCTACGAAATCAACTATTTATTTTATGGTTACGCCACCTTCATCACCTGGTAGTAGTTCGTCCGATTTTCAAATGCCTTTGAATAATATTCCTATAAATCCAGGAGATGAAAAACTCTTAACAACACCCTTTGGCAAGATGTTTGCCAATATGCCAGGCGCAAAGAACCAGGACCAAGATACTCTAATTAGGGAAGTTAAGGCGTCTATGAACATCTATTCCCAGAACTGCGTCCAGCAGATGCAACAGGACCAAGCTAGGGCCCAGAAAGTCGCTCAAATGATGAAACAAGTGGCTGAGGGGGGAAGTCCTGACGAGAGTTAATCACCCTCTTTGTGGTATACTCTTTGCATGCTCGAAATAGACTCTCTCCATGTCACATTAGAAGAAGCTGGGGAACGCCTTGACAAATGGCTTAAGCAACGTTATCCACTTTATTCCAGAACATATTTTCAATATTTGATTGACGAAGGCGCTGTTCTTGTTAATGGTAGTATAGTCAAGAAACGAACCCCTCTTTGTTCTGCAGACGAGGTAGAAGTCTGCTTTCTTGTAACACCAGAAATTACTCTCATCCAAGAACCGATCCCCCTCTCCATCCTATTCGAAGATGAACACCTGATTGTGATTAATAAACCTATCAACATGGTCGTTCATCCAGGACCTGGCCACCCCAATGGTACCCTGGTTAATGCTCTTCTCTATCATTGCAATCTTTCTGTAGCCCCTGGAGATCTACGGCCAGGCATCGTACATCGCTTAGATAAAGACACTACAGGTGTTTTGATCGCAGCCAAACACCCTATAGCTCATCGCAAACTCGTAGAATTATTTCACAGTCGTTCGATCAAAAAAACGTACATTGCCATCTGTATTGGAAACCCGGGAAATAGAACGATTGAAGCCCCCATCGGTAGACATCCTGAAAAACGCCAAGAAATGTCGGTCAATCATGATCATGGCAAGCCAGCCATTACAATATGTACACCATTGAGTCCTTGTATTGATGGTCTGACTCTGGTCAAACTTGAGCTCATTACAGGTAGAACTCACCAATTAAGGGTACATATGCAGCACCAAAAAACGCCCATCTTAGGCGATCCTGTATATGGCCTACCTTCTATGAATCAAAAATGGAACGCCCATACACAACTTTTACATGCCGCCAAACTCGAATTTATCCATCCATTAAGTGGTGAGCTCCTTGTTTTAGAAGCTCCGTTACCTCCTACCATGCAAGCCTTCTGCCATCGATTCCCCACCGAAGAAACTCAAGTAGATTAATATCTTTATTTTAGTTTAGGATGTGATTTGTGCTGGGGCTAGTATGCTGAAGGCACAGTCCGCTTCATTGCAGAATAAGGACCATTCCTATGAAAGAATTTGTCGAATATATCGTAAAGAATCTGGTCGACCATCCTGATAAAGTAAAAATTAACGAAATCGGCGGCACGCATACTCTCATCATCGAACTGGGTGTTGAGAAATCAGACATTGGCAAGATTATTGGCAAAAAAGGCAAGACGATCAATGCCATTCGCACTCTTCTGATGTCGGTCGCAAGTCGCAATGGCCTCCGCGTTAATCTCGAGATCATTGAAGACGAGCAAAAATAGACATTTATACCAAATATCAGAAATCCTTTTGAGGTGGCGTTCCTGATATTTGGTATTGAACGTTGGTTCTACAAACAGATCATCGAAACTTGTAGACCAATGATCTTCGACTAGCTAGGCAACTTTGGCAAATACGGCGATATCTGCGCTTTGCGCGAGTTGATAGCGCCGGCCTTAAACCGAAGGACTGCGATCGGAAGGCCTTTTGCCTGTAGGGAAATCTTCCTTGGAATAGGAAGAAAACTGTCTGTAAAAATCATATCGAGATCGTGCGCATTATCCCCAAGAAACTCTACTTCAGTCATGGGGTGATTCATTGCAGGTAGCACACGGAATGCACTCAAAAAGCTCTTGAGGTGTTCAATAGCTGTATCGGTTTGCGGAATCCAAATCCATAATTCATCGCGATGTACAAAACTATCTGTAATCCCTTGGTACAGATCTTCTGCTCCAGCAAGAGTACTCATCATATGGATATGCAAATCACACTCTGTGCGCTCTTTCTGCACTAGTTCCGCCTCACTTAACCAAACCTTGCGCAATGCATTGACGTGTTTTTCAAAGGCTGGAAAATTTTTAGCAAACATCTTGGTTTGTCCAATACGACAACATCCATTTTGTTCTTTAGTATCAGCAAATAATGCAGAGGGCTTTCCTTCCGCACACAATAGAATGTTCCTCTCAACAGATTCTTCTTTACTATGATAAATTTTGCGATACAACGAATAAAGATCTTCGTTGCGTAAAAGCAAGCGCGCTGCTTGAGAAATATCGCCCCTTGGCAAATCATCAAAGTGAATAATCTCTACTTCTCTACCTAAAGAAAGGGTCTTTAGCCGATTAAGAAGAGAAGCTACACATTCAATATCTCTGGGGGTCACTTTTGTTAGAAGATCTGTGTCATCTAATATTGCATAGAGAAAATGAAGATATTCAATATATTCTCTTTCTGGGGCAATGAAGTACTCTCCTCCCTGATCAAAAGCCAGTTGTTTTTGCAGCAGTCGCTGCAAAACTCTCTTTTGCTTAGGCATGGAAAGATCTTTCAATACCTGTTGTATTTGTTGAGCAATGAGATCTTGCCCTATACCCATATGACTAAACGCATCATTGATAGAGAAAGCTAGCTCAGCGATCATCCCGTTAGAAGACTGCGCATCTGATATAGTAGCTACAGGCGTGGAGGATGTTTGTAAATGCGCTTTGTGATGATCAACGACACTAATCACCTCTAAATACGAGGGGACTTTTGTTTCTTCACGGTTACAAAAATCACGCAACGTCACAGTCCCGAGAATTGGTCGGTAAATTTGATTAGAAGAAACAATCCCCATAGGGAATAGATTGCCTAAACGATCCGATGCTGTCACAGTTAAATATGCATAAGAGCTCATTTTACCACGAATCTCCTCAATGTCAGCACGAGAGCTAAGATATTGCGGGTGATAACCAAACACTTCCGTTTTGATCTGTAAAGCTATGTCAAGACGGTCTACATATCCACGCACACTTTGAATGGCCTGATCTAATCCAGAAACCATTTTTTCTAGGTAGTGGAAAATTTTTGGCCTATTTTCCACGAGGCTTCCAGACGCCTCAAAGAGAGAGGAGGTTTCGAAAGAGTGGATCAATTGTATGAAATCTTGGAATTCAAAAAGCGAGAGTTTTTTCATTGCTTTCGAGAAGTCATCAAACGAACTTTCAAGTCCTTGAGAAATCCCTAGCACACGGACTAAGAATGTTTGCACTAGCTGTTTTTGTTTCTCTGAAAAATCTTTAACCGGATGAAAATCAAGCAGTCGCACTCCAAACAACTCTTTGAAAAAAGAGGTTAGATCCTTGGCAGATAGCGCCTCCTTTGCAAAAAGCCCAAGAAGTTTCATCTGCAAATGCATTTCAAACCAACGCAGGATATTACTTAAAAGCAAAACGACTTGCCTCACCCCTTCAATATCGAAATTTCTCCAATCACCAAGATAGTACCCCTTCTCATCTACTAAAATGACCGCATTGCCATTCCTTTCATGATCGATATCTCCAGAAGCCTCCCTAATGGATTTTTTGATCACTTCCTTCTGCGACATAAGATCAAGAGCTGATACAGATAAAGATGACCTAGTTTTAGCAGTATGCTGAAAAATACCTACGCCAAAGATCTGTGTAAATAGAACACCTATCTCCACCTGCCCTTCTGGGGGGCCTCCAGGAACATTCCAAACATGCAATCCGTCGCTAATTCTGCAAGCAAATGCGTCCAACCATCCCCAAAAAGAAGCCACTGTCGTGTCCAGGTCCGGAGCACTATGAGCCGTAACAAAATGGGAACCAGAAAACACCTTTCCCATTCCTACAGGAAATAGATTCTGGTACCGTTCACGAGGAATATTTTTACCAGCAATCTTAGCACGAACCAGCCGATTTTCTTCAGACGTGATAGAAGCAAATACATTGAGAAATAGCTCAAAACTCCCCATCGTGTAGCGATCCAGGATTTTCTCGGCATTAATTCGATCCATGAAATCCACTACTGCTGGCAAAAGAAAACAAGGCGTAGTAGCCTTTTGAATCAAAGCTAGTAAAGTAGCATTGACCCTCTCAAACCTTGCCGTTTCTGGTTGTTCCAGATGCTCGGGCGCAGCCAGTTCGGAGATGATATTTTCTATATTATGAAATGCAAGAGGAGAGGGAGACCAATCCCCTAATTTTCCTTTATCATTCAAAGCTTTGATGGAAAGCCGTGGGGTGAGATCTCTATTTTTTTCTTGCATACTTTACATTCGAAGTAAAAAAACATTCGGATTGAGCAGGACTCGAACCTGCGACCACCCGCTTAGAAGGCGGGTGCTCTATCCACTGAGCTATCAATCCAAAGCGGAATAGATTCTAAGACTGCTTCTTCCAATTTGCAAGTTTTTTACGCTTAATCCTCAATAATCCGCGGTTCTTTCATCTGCAGTTTGGACCAAATCAGTCTACACAGCGTATTATACCAATCCGCGGATTGGTATTATTGAATTCTGTGAATTTTGATAACGAGGCATTTCAGAAAGCGAAATCGCTAGCTTTTTGCTGATCATCGAAAAATTGCACCTCCTACGTGTTGAAGTTTTTCATTGCAACACGGGACTTTATTAACGGGTCTATTGCAATAAGGCCTTTCGACTCTTAAGATATCGATTAATAACGGTGTTAAATATAACACCTGCGATTATACAATGCCTATGTAATTGATTGCCAACGATATGTGTTCGTGTTCCAGCGAGCTCTTTTCCTCAATTCATTTTTTGTCATGTGCAGAGGTTTTCGGCCCACCTGCATTGCCCAAATTAATTAAAATAAGCCATTTAAGCACAGGCAAGGGTCGGTTTAAATACAAGACACCCCTTCAATTAATATATTTGGATATATTTCCACGGCAGTTAACTTGTCAACGCAAAAAACTAGCAATTAACCGCTAAAGTAAAAAATAACTAGTTTAAATTAATTATATATGATAGAATAAAGAAATAAATTAACTTAATAACAAAAATGTCAAATCATATCTACTTAAAAAACCAGAGTTCTCCCAGTTCTGACCTAGATACATTTACCCCTTCTCTTCCCCAAATATCTCCTGCAGTCGTGCAAAATATCTATATTCCATCGCTCGCCCTAGAACCACTAGAGGATCTAACTTCTACACATGATGTTGCTGTGCAAAAAAGAAAGCACCGACATAGCCCTACTGGCCCAATCCATAAAAGCCAGTATAAGATCAACTTTATTTGCTCTTGCTTAGCTCAATGCAAGATCTATACCCGAAAAGATCTAATTGAAAGATTAGACGAGCTCACAGAAAAAATCTGTGCACACCCCAATATTTTCAAGCCTGATCAATCTACACAAGAACACGTAGACCTATTCAAAAGCGCTGTGCAGTCTTATAGCCATACTAATGCACTCAATCTCTCAATCCGAAAAGAAGATACACCTTGTTTAAAAAAATTATTAACTCGAGCTCTTTCTTACCCCTGTTGCGCTTCTGTCTCGTCTGATGATCTATCTCGCGTTACACAAGGTTACGATGAGCTAGCCAAAGCATTTATGCAGGCAAGAACCACAAGCCAAGCTATTACGGAAACTATCGAATTTCAAAATTTTATTACATGCCCTCACATCATTTTAGGGATTGGTGATACGGGAACAACTCTTTGGATGGAAAAATACAAGGCTTATCATCGAAAAACTCACGAACAGTTATCTCAAGGATATTTGCCTGAAGTTTTAATGTTGGGTGATATGTTCGGTTCCTGGAAACATGACTATACGTTAGCTCAACCTCACAATATTTTAGAACGAGGCTCAGCTGAACACAATCCATCAGACTTTATTTCTCAAAATTACTACAAAACAAACCCCTATGCTAATGCTAGACATGTATACCAAGCCAATATAACAAATTTAGCCAAAACTAATGCACCCCTATTCATGGGAACTAAAGTTGTCGCGATTGAAAAGAGAAATAATCACGTCGGAACCTGGAAAAATAGCACCTGTGAATACCGCCTAATAGTTTTGACTCCGGTAGGAAAAAAAGAAATCTACACGAGAAAAATCAACATTTGTACAGGACTAGGCCCAGCAAAAAATGCTCTGGAAGATAAAATCCACAGCTCATCCAACTTCCAAGAACTCTGCTTATTTGATCCCTTAAAACAATTCACCCCGATTGTTGATGGCAACCAGTTCATTTTAACAGATAGTGAAGAACAAACCCGGGAATCTAGAACTATCGTAGTATATGGCGGCGGTGGAACGGCTGCAGCTTGCTATCGGAAAGGATTTTTTGGTAACGATATAAAAACAGAGCATCGCGAATTCAACGCACAAAATAAACAAAACTCAGTTCTATGGATCTCTGCCAGAGGCTTTGACATGGCAGGCAAGGGAAAATTGGTAACGACAGCGCTCAAAGCTGCAGGAGATCATAACGAATTATTCGTAATGGAGCTTCAAGAGATTCTCTACAACTCTGGAACTGGAAAATTACATTTGACATTCAGACCCCCTTCTCAAGCGGATGATGCTGCACAACCCACTGTCCCCCTTACCATTGAATGCGATCAATTAGTTTATTCCATTGGACAAGAGGACATGGATTTGAAAGCACTTTGTCGTGAATTCGATCATGAACTGTATCTCGCTGTTGATGAAGCAGAAATGCCCCTTGGCATCGAAACAAAAGATCATGCAATCCATTTCTTCGGAGCCGCTGCCATGGCCATTAGACAAAAAGAGTATGCATCTGCCACATGGAAATGGCTTCACCGAGAAAATATTGGACCAGATGTTGGCCCTGGATCAATGCCTCCTTCTAGAGCCCAAATCCGGCAGTACGCCTCGAAAATGGGTATTACTACTAAAAGCATTAACGTAAATAGCGACGATCATCGATTGATTAAACAGTTCCTACAGAACCTTGGCATACCACCACATACTATCTCACTCTTTGTGCACGATATTTTACAGGCTAGAAAACACAGCACCTCAGGATTTACCAATAAAATTCTCCGTGATCTCGTGGACAGTTATCAGATTCACGATAAAGTACGAATTGTCGGCCATGGACATCTTGCGCAGCTCCCATCTAACTCACCGATAGGTAGTCGTCCCTGAAGAATAGACTTTCAAGAGCCGCTGATTAGGCGGCTTGTTCTAACAGCCCTATTTTCCAAAATCCGGGCAGAACTACATTTCCGATCCACCCCAAAATTTTGATGCAAAACAGCCTCAGTTTCCTGAGGATGGTTCGGAAGTTGTGGGCAACCGCCACAAGAGTGGCATGGATTTGATCGCCGATAACTCCTTTGAGGTAGCATCGACCGAGTTTTCCATCCTGCTTCATGTGGCCGATCCATGGCTCGATTGCCTGCCGCCTACGAAGAGCCCGTTTGAGATGTTTG
>JAGXTH010000100.1 GCA_018333475.1 Simkania sp.
ACTTCGGGCTTGCTCTGGCTTCGGTCAGTTATTGACTTTAAAACTAAATTTTCCTCTACTACTGCTATGGGTTCTTTTTGCATAAAAAAATCCGCGTTAAGCGGACTATGGGTTTTAGGTTCTTTTCGCCTTTCCACTAAAGTGTGGAAACAAGCTAAAAGGGTTACCCTAAATCCTGCTTTTAATACTATGAGACTAACAAAAAATATGTTATTATGCAAGTAATGATTATTACGTATTACGGCAAACAATTTTTTAAAATAGGGCAAGGGGAGATGGTTTTGGCCATCAATCCAGTTAGTCGTGAATCCAAGTCTGGTATCACCGCACGTTTTGGTGCCGATATTGCACTTTTGACCACGAATCATCCGGATTACAATGGAGTAGAGCAGTTAGCTTATGGCGAGCGGGAACCTTTTGTTATCCGAGGACCAGGGGACTACGAAGTCAAAGACATTTTTGTTAAGGGAATTTTGTCAGACGGTCCAGAAAAACCAAAAAAATACGTGAACACGATTTATTCTTTTGCTGTAGATGGGATCAATATTTGTTTCCTGGGTGCTCTTTCAAATAGCACCATATCCAAAGAAGCAGGTGAATCAATCGGCGAGCCAGATATTTTATTTATTCCAATTTTAGGCGATAATGTAATTGATGCCAAAGCTGCTGCTAGATTGGCTTCATCGCTAGAACCAAAACTCATCATTCCGATGGATTATGACGCTGCCACGCTTAAAATTTTCTTGAAAGAAATCGGGCAAGAAAATCCAGACACAGCAGACAAGCTAACATTGAAACGAAAAGATTTAGAGGGTAAAGAAGGTCAGGTCGTTGTATTACAAGCAGTTTAATTTTTTTATATATGAGAAAAACAGTTAATAAATTAAGAGATTTGCCAATAAAAGAAAGACGCACGATACTCCACTTGAGCATGATCGCGTTTAGTTTTGTAGTGTTCGGTTTGTGGACTCTTACCTTGAGGTACGATTTTCAAAGTCCAGAAACAAAGATCGAACTACAGCAGAGCGCGAAACCTTTTGTTGAATTCGGCAGTCAGGTAGCTGGTAGCTATAGCGCATTTAAAGAATCAACCACAGCGACAGATTTTGGTAATACCGGAAATGTAACAGAATTAAAATCAACACTAGAAAATGGCGAAAGATAAAAAAGAAGTAGTAGAAATAAAAAAAGATAGTATCCGACCAATAGACATTATCGCCGAGATGAAGGAATCCTACCTCGCATATGCGATGTCGGTTATAACTTCACGTGCCTTACCTGATGTTCGAGACGGACTCAAACCTGTTCACCGCAGAATTTTGTATTCAATGCATGAGATGGGACTGACCTACGCTTCTCGATTTCGAAAGTCAGCTACAGTAGTCGGTGACGTGCTAGGTAAGTATCATCCCCATGGTGACGTAGCTGTTTATGACTCCATGGTGGGTATGGCACAGGAATTTTCATACCGTTATCCGTTCGTTTTGGGCCAAGGAAACTTTGGTTCAATAGACGGGGACAATGCCGCTGCTATGCGTTATACCGAAGCTAAAATGGCCAAGATTTCCAGTGAAATGTTGCGCGACCTCGAGAAGGATACCGTAGAATGGCGTCCGAACTATGACCAGACTCGCAAAGAGCCAACAGTGATGCCAGCATCTGTGCCAGCGCTCCTTTTGAACGGAACCTTGGGTATTGCTGTTGGTATGGCCACTAACATACCGCCACACAACCTGTCTGAAGTTATTGATGCTACAACTCATTTGATAGATAATCCTGACGCTACCACCGAAGACTTGATGCAATTTGTAAAAGGTCCGGACTTTCCAACCGGGGGCGTGGCTTATGGTTATAAAGATATGCTACACGCATATTCATCTGGCCGTGGAGGTGTGGTCTGTCGAGGTGAAGCTGAGATTGTAGAGGGTAAGGCTGGTGGTTCCCAAATCATAATTACTTCCATTCCTTATCGTGTAAACAAGCAGAACTTGGTGATTGCTATCGCGGAGTTGGTACAAGAAAAGAAGCTAGACGGTATCAAGGGTCTGCGTGATGAATCCACTCGGGATATTCGAGTCGTTATCGACCTAAAATCCGGAGCTCATCCGCAAAAAGTATTAAACTACATTTATAAAAATACTCAACTCGAATCAAATTTCAATTTCAATATAGTGGCCTTGGTAGACGGTGTACCACAGACCCTTTCACTCAAAAGTATTCTGACTGAGTTCGTGCATCACAGACAGGAAGTTGTTAAGCGTCGCAGTCAATTCGATCTACGCAAAGCAGAAGAACGAGAACATATCCTGCTTGGTCTCAAAAAGGCACTGGATTTCATAGACAAAGTTATCAAAACCATTCGCGCATCCAAAGACGGCGCTACTGCCAAGCTGGCTTTGATGAAGGAATTTAAATTCTCTGATCTCCAAGCTACTGCGATTCTGGAAATGAAACTTCAGAAACTTGCTGGCCTCGAACGAAAATTGATCGAAGAAGAGTTGAAAGAAAAACAAGCATTCATCAAAGAAATCAAAGAATTGTTGTCTAGTCCAAAGAAAATGCTGAAAGTCATATCAGACGAGCTTGTTGAAATCAGAGACAAATATGTGGACGAACGCAGAACTAAAATCATCAAAGGCGGAATCAAAGAACTTTCTGACGAAGATGTTATTCCGGACAAGGAAACCATGTTGGTATTTACCGCTGGTGGGTATGTAAAACGTACTGACCCGTCCGAATATCGTTCCCAGAAACGCGGTGGCGTGGGTGTAGTTGACCTGGAGACCAAAGAAGAAGACTTCGTAACGGAGCTAACCAGTAGCTCAACCCACAGTGATGTACTCTTCTTCACCAACCTAGGCAAGGCTTACAGTATCAAAATGTACGATATTCCAGAAGGTAGGCGTGCTACCAAAGGCAAGTCCATCATGAACTTTTTGTCATTGGCAAACGACGAGAAGGTTACATCTATTTTGGCACTGCCAAAAGAAATAAAGAAAAATCCAATTTCACTCATGCTGGTTACTCGTGATGGTACCGCCAAGAAAATGTCCGGTGAGTCGTTCAAGGACGTTCGTCGCAGTGGTCTCATTGCTATTAAACTCGACAAAAATGATGAACTTATCTCTGCTTTGATTACCGAGAAAGGGGACGATGTCATGATCGCAACCACCAAAGGCCAATCCATACGTTTCAAAGAAAGCGATATCAGAGAAATGGGCCGAACCGCCGGGGGAGTCCGCGCAATCAAACTAGGCAAAAGCGATCAAGTCATAGGCGTGGATGTAATCAAGAAAGATAAAAAGGATGGCTCTTTTCTAACTATGAGCGAAAACGGCCTAGGCAAGAAGACTGCCCTCAAAGAATACAAGGTTCAGAAACGTGGTGGCTCCGGTATCAAGACTGCTAAAATAACTCCAAAGACTGGCGTGCTGATTGTATCTCGAGTTCTCTCTGGTGAAGAAGAAGAACTAATCGCAATGTCTAAAAAAGGCCAAGTCATTAGAACCGCCCTCAAAGACATCCCATCCCTCGGACGACAAACCCAAGGTGTCACCATCATGCGCCTACGCTCTGGCGACTCCATTGCATCTATAACTTGCGCCTAAATTAGTGTCAAAGACCGTCTTTGACATACCAAAAAAATGGAAAAATTTGCAAAATATGATCCAGTTTGGCCGCATAAATTTAAAATCAAATCTGTAAACATTTCAGAAGTTTTAGATAAGCAAATTAAAGATATTCAACATATAGGTAGTACCTCAATACCAGAGCTATCAGCAAAACCGATTATTGATATAGGGGTTTTAGTTGACTCTATATCAGATATTGACTTATTTGTTTCTAAACTTTCTAAGATTGGGTATGAGCACAAACCGGACATGTCTTCTGTTGAAAGGATTTTCTTCAGGAAAGGTAATCCTGTTGAATACCATCTTTCTATAGCTTGTCCGAATCATCTTTTCTGGAATAGAAATATAATCTTTCGTGATTATTTACGAACTCATCCTGATTTAGTGAAAGAATACGAAGAGCTAAAAATAAAAAATCTTCGAGAAACACCAGAATCAGATTTTTCCGATTTATCAAGAAGTAAAACATACAACCAAGGCAAAGGTGATTTTGTAAAGAAAATTTTATATTTAGCCGGAGAAAGATAATATGTCAAAGACCGTCTTTGACATCAAGTAAATCTTTAAATTTTTTGTTAGTAATTAACAAATTTCTATTGTTTAAAAAATCGTTATAACTACACCAGGTGTAATCAGAAAGTTTTTTTACTATTGAGTCTTTTACTGGGTTAGTGTGAATATACTCAAAGATCCACATAAGTTGTTCATTGTTTTCTATTAATACTGCTTTAAATTTGTCTTGAAAAACATGACCTACTCTAGAGTATTTTTTGTTAACATATTTTGAATAACTTGTACAAAGTTTTGCTATTAGTTTTGAGACAGGCTTGTCGCTAGTTTGTTCTATAAGTAAATGAAAGTGATTTGGCATCAAGCAGAATGAATGTAAAAAATAGTCACCAGTTTTCACATCAGAAATCCTAATTCTGGAGTAGGGCATTGCTAATAACTTTTCCCTATTCAATTCTTCTTCAGTGAATCCTAAACACAATCCAAGTCGAAAAAGAAAAGCTCTGTAATCTTGCTCGTCAAAAAATATTTTTTCTTTATTATTACCCCGATTATAAATATGGTAAATCTGTCCCGAAGAAAAGTTTTTATAATCTCTATTATTCACATATACATTATGTCAAAGACCGTCTTTGACATCAAGTAATATTAATGCGGAGAATTTCTTTTCATACTATAATATAAAACATAGTATGTTCGCTGATCCGGTAAAAAACTTAAAAGCCTTTGACTTGCGTGAAAACATGCTTGTAGCTGATTTGGGCACCGGTAGTGGGTTCTATGCTCTGGCTTCCGCCAAGATGGTTCCTGGCGGCAAAGTGTACGCCATAGAAATAGATCGTGACTATTTAACCTTGGTTCAAAACAAAGCCAAAGATGAAAAGTTAGAAAACCTAGAATGTTTTTGGGGTGATATAGAGAAAATCGAGGGCACTCATATCAAAACCGGTACCATTGACCGAGCTATCGTCTCGAACGTTTTTTCGCAGTTGACTGACAGGATAACTTTCCTGAAAGAATTAACCAGAATATTAAAACCCGATGGTGAAGTCTTGTTTATCGACTGGTCACCAGGGTTGGCTGTTGCTACTGGGGTTCTGGACATCACTGTGCCCAGAGACAAAGTCCTGGCTCTTTTTCAAAAATCAGGCTATGTGTGGTATCGGGATATAGACGCAGGTAGTAATCATTATGGTATGATATTTAAAGTTAAAAAAAGCGCATGAAGAAATTAACACCCTTTCAGATGGTTTTTATAGGTTTGTTTATGTTTTTGGCTCTACTCGGCTTTTTAACATTTTCGGGTTTTATAAAAATAGGAAACGACAGTAAAAAAGAAAGTTTGACTGGTAAGGTTACCATGTGGGGTACGGCACCGATGTCTATCATGCGTGGACTTTTTGAGGAATTCCACCGGGTTAATCCTAGTTTTACTGTTTCGTACTCAGCCATCGAACCTGAAACATTTAATCAAGAATTACTAGAAGCTATGGCCGAAGGCAAGGGCCCGGACATGTTCCTTTTGCCAGATGACTTGGCTCGAACTTATTTAAACAGAATCACGGCTATATCTTATGCAAAATACGCGTCTTCTAATTTTAAAACAAACTTCGCCAGTGCAGGGGATATATTTACCACACCTAGTGGAATACTGGCATTACCTCTAACCATTGATCCAATGGTGATGTATTATAACCGCAATATTTTAAATACAAACGGTGTAGTATATCCGCCTAACAACTGGAATGAATTTTCGGATGTAATTCCAAAATTAACCAAAAAGAATGATGCGAATCAAATAACAACAAGCGCTGTTGCTTTGGGTCAATTTGCAAACATTACGAACGCCAAAGACATCATCACCACCTTGTTTCTACAAACAGGCAATCCCATCGTGGAGCGTGATGAAAACAGGATATACAGAACCACCCTAATCAAAGAAGCAAAAAACAATCAACAATTAATCGGAGCTTTAGATTACTATACTAGTTTTGCGAATCCACTACTTCCGAATTACTCCTGGCACAGAGGTCTGCCTGAGTCGCGAGATTATTTTACTTCAGAGAATCTGGCCTTTTATTTCGGTTACGCATCAGAGTTACCGACTCTTATGAACAGAAATCCAAATCTAGATTTACAAATCGCAGAGATGCCACAGATGAAGAATGCAAACTTCAAGGTTACCAAGTCCCGGGTTACGGGTGTTGCCATATCTGCCTTTGCTAAAGACCAGGTGGTAGCGCTAGCAGTGGCGAACTTGATGTCAAATGCTGGGTTTGTCCGTGATTTTGCGAGAGAAACTGGTACTGCTCCAGCTAGGAGAGATTTGTTGTCTACCCAGCTGGCCGACGAATATATGCCGAATGTTTTCAAAAGCGCCCTTTATTCCAAAAGTTGGTTTGACCCTTCACCTGCTGACACCAACAATGTGTTCCAATCTATGGTGGACGATGTACTGTCGAATGTGTCTACAACCGAGAATGTAATCCAGAGGGCCAACGGTCAGATAGATCTATTATTAGTCAAATAAAAAATATGCATAAAAAAATTCTGAATTCTTTGTTTGTGTTACTACTTCTGTTTTCATTTTTAGTACCGACTTCACAAATAAATGCCCAGGTAAAAGAGGATGAAACTGAAACGATGGGTGGATTGGTCCCTTGTGGTAACAAGGTCGAACCGATAACCACTGATTCACATGGTAAGCAAAGTGGGGGAGCAATATTAAACCCATGCAACTTTGATTACGCGATACTCCTTATAAACAAATTAGTCAACTTCCTTTTGTTTAAGCTGTTTGTACCACTCGCGGCTATTGTATTTTGTTATGCGGGTTTCCTGCTACTATTCTCTGGTGGAGATACTGGCAAGATGAAGAAGGCCAAGAGCATATTCTTGAGTGTTGTGATTGGGCTTCTTTGGGCGGTCGGTGCGTGGCTCGTAATACACACCATATCGCAGATATTGGGTTACGACGGGTCCTGGATTGGCTTTTAAAGTCGGTTGGGTTATAATTTAAACGAGTTTATTTATAGAATGAAACAGTTGCAGAATAAAAAAAATAATTTTTTTATCAAGGCTTATATAAGTGCTTTGATACTTGCTCCTGTTTCGTTGTATGCAAAAACTTTTAAAGAGGTAGTGGATATAGCCACCGGTGATCTCGCCAAGGTAATCGCGGAGCTCATTTTTGCTGTAGCCTTCCTATTTTTCTTTTGGGGTGTAGTACAATACGTGCTCAATCCGACCCAGGAAGCAAAAGATAAAAGCAAGGACTACATGATTTGGGGTATTATCGGGCTAGCAGTTATGTTTTCGATATATGGACTTATCCGTTTGGTAACTAGTGTCGTGTTCTAAACTTGAAAGTTTTTTAGTGATTGATTTTCAAGTTACGAGTTTAAATAAAATAACATTATAATCTTAAAAATAATATTAACTATATGAAATATTTTGGAAAATCGTTTGTGTCTATGCTGTGTTTAGCTTTGTTTGCGTTTCTACCTTTGGTTGCAGGAGCTCAGACGGTTCAAAATTTAACCGATAAAACTACCGAGATTGTTAACGGTTCAGTAATTGGACTAGTTTTCACCATAGGTTTCCTGTATTTCTTCTGGGGTGTAGTACAGTATGTCATAAATCCAGAAGAGGAAAAGAAGGCCAAGGGTAAGCAAATGATGATCAATGGAATAATAGCTCTCACTATTATGTTTGCCGTGTATGCACTGATCAGGGTTATGTTGACTACCTTTAATT
Organism: Simkania sp.; assembly: GCA_018333475.1. Lineage (GTDB taxonomy): Bacteria > Chlamydiota > Chlamydiia > Chlamydiales > Rhabdochlamydiaceae > JAGXTH01. The sequence goes on from JAGXTH010000100.1 coordinate 7,899, forward strand.
TGAACGAAAAAGAAAAAGTCACTGTACCAGTAGGTCCTTAGTTTAAATATTTATTAGAAGTTTAAGAAAAACGTTACCTATATGAAATATTTTGGAAAATCGTTTGCGTTTGTGCTATGTCTCGCTTTGTTTGTATTCCTGCCGCAGGTTGCGGGAGCACAGGATGCTAAAACTGTGGTCATTAAAGTAACTGAAATAATCGGAGGCTCACTGATCAAGCTAGTCTTCACCATAGGTTTCCTATATTTCTTCTGGGGTGTAGTACAGTATGTCATAAATCCAGAAGAGGAAAAGAAGGCCAAAGGTAAACAAATGATTATCAATGGATTACTTGCTTTGACGATTATGTTTGCTGTGTATTCGCTAATCACAATCATCAGGAACACTTTTACTTTAACCTCTAACGTACCAGAGAAAATACCAGTGTTGCCTAAGTAATTCTAAATTACAGAATTTATTTAACGAAAAACAAAACAAGGCCAGATAAACTGGCCTTGTTTTGTTTTTCGTTAATTTTTATTCCCGTACTTCTAATCCCAAAAGTGCTGATGCTAGTTCGATTTCTTTTGCAGTACCACGCAGGTCCTCTGGAACGGGTACTGTAAAGCTGGTTCCATTCAAACCATTATATCCTTCCGTAAAACGACCCTTTACAATGTTATTTATTGGATAGTAGGTATTAAAATCAGCATCTCCATCGACTATCTTCCAATACGTATGACTTTTACCACCGATTTTTTCGATTTGTTTCACTAGATACAGTTTGGTTATTCTGGTCGGACTATTGCCACCATTGGCATCAAGATTAAACTCTTCGATCTCAACACATCGCCCGATCAGTTGCTCGGTACGGGTCACTGGATTTTCCAAAAACCATTGGTTTTCCAAACCACGCTTAGCAACGAGATTATTCTCACGCTCTACTTTTGCTGGTGGAGCTGGTGGTCTAGCAAGCTGACCGTTGTCAGGAGCTCTGTCGTTGACTACTACAGGGATCCATATGTTACCACAGGCTTCTTTACCGTTTCCCGCTGTCTCTAAATACAGAGCACCGGCGTACTCTACGAAAGTTAGTTTTGCAAGTTCTTCAGCTGTTATCTTGACGAGCCAGGCTTGGCCATCACGGAATCCATCGTATGCCCAGTAGTTGCCATCTTTATCTTGAGTATTGGTGTAGGCGTTTCCATAAGCACTTGCAGGGACCTTCACTAGTCCCTTCATTTTTGATAGGTCTATTGATGCTTTGTTTGGTATTCCTAGATTGACCAGAGTTGTTTTGTGGTAGTAGGGGGTTCTAGTGCTTCCTAGGAGGCTTCCACGTCCGGCCTCCTGACTGTATTGGTCAGCGTAAAGTGACAGAGTAACAGGGTTGCCTAGAAATTCGCTACCTTGCTCCATTGCAAAATTAGGACTAAATGTATTAGCCAGCGCTTCATTTGGGGCTAATCCCTGGATCATAAAGAATCCAGCAATAGCAGCAGCTTTAGCATAGTCCTGTGCTTGTGTTTTTCTTCCCATTTCATTAACCAATTTAACTATCATTGCCTGATGTTCTTTATCGGCTGGATCTTTCTTGTATTCTATAATTGCAGCCATTTCTTCTGGGTTAAACAAGGGTTTACCATCCTTCTTGAGTAATGATAGGTCTCCTTGAGTATAGGATTCAATTTCTTCGGGAGAGTAGTTATTCTGCTCTGTTATAGTATCCTCCATGTCGCTGTAGGCGGTATATAATTCTGTATTTACTTTCTGTAGACTGCTGAAAACATTTCTGTAATCTTCCATGGATTTTTCGGCAGAGTCCCCAGCATATATTTTTGTTGTATCTTGTAGGTGTTTGAGTGCTCTTACTTGGTCCAAAGCTGTTCCGTTTTGTAAAGTTTGAGCAAACTTTTGTCTCGCACCTAGGTATTCCTCACACTTTTCCCATAGTCCCGGCAAGGCTTCTGGCAGTGCTGGAGTAGATTCTATATTTGAATTGCCTTTCTTTCCTTTCGGAGGTATTTCCATTCCTAAAATTTTCATAATATTCTTTTAAATTTAATTAATATCTGATAATTATATCCCACAGACGGATTTATTCCTAAGTCAACAACTGTACTCTACAATATATACCTAGACTAGTCAACCCTAGTTTCCCCAATTTGCCTTTATTTATGTTTACAGCAGTATACTGTGTGATATAATCATATTGTCTAAGTGGACAATTATTATTAGGTCGAGTTTTTATTTTATTATTAGGTTTAGCCCGCTTGTCGGGCGAAGTTATAAATGAAAAAATTTAAATGGCTTTTGGTTCTAGCTATGTTTCTAGTAGTTTTGGTTCCGGGAGCTGCATTAGCACAAGACTATGTTACAGCAGACAACACTGCTAACTCGAGTTGTGCTGCGGTAGATGCAGGAACTATCATGTTCATCATTTGTCGTATTGCGCTCATTATCAACACCTTGATTCCTGTGTTGATTTCTCTTGCTGCACTGCTATTCATCTGGGGTATCGTTCAGTACGTGATCGCGAAGGACGAAGAAGCAAAGAAGCGTGGAAAGAACTTGATTATCTGGGGTCTAGTTGGCCTCGCTGTTATCGTATCTGTTTGGGCTTTGATTGCTATACTAAAGAGAACTCTTGGTATCGGCGACGAAGCTGCTATTCAGGTTGTGTGTGTTGAATCACCTGGAATAAAGTGTCCAAACTAATGATCACCTAAATGTTGGATATATTCTTTGTAAAAGTAGCGTATGCCGATGGAGTAGACAACTTCCTGCATCAAGTCAATGATTTGATATTGGATCCAGTGCTCAAGCTCCTATTTACTGTTGCTTTTATTATATTTTTCTACGGGGTTATGCAATATGTCATGAACCCGGGGAATCAAGACAAAATAAAGCAAGGTAAAAGTCATATGCTGTGGGGTCTGTTGGGACTTGTAATCATGTTCGCCGTTTGGGGAATATTACAAATCATCATCGACACCTTCAATCTCGGCGGAGAAATAAATCCAAAAGAGGGTACTGTGGAGCTCAACGATTATACGCCCAAGTATCCTCCACAATAGGTGAGTGGATTTGGGGGTTGATGTAAAAATAAATCCAAAAGCACGGCGTCCTACGGACGCCGTGCTTTGTTTTCTGTATTCTAGTGTTATAATTAAGCCATGATAAAGAAATTTTTTAATAAAAAATTATTAGCTGGTGTGCTTGGGATTTTTGTTTTTATGTTGATGGCTTTGCCGATGATATCTCTAGCAAATAGTCATGGTACCACTACTTTCACAACTGGACCTGCTGGTGGGACGCTTACACCACCGGTTGGTACAGGGAACCCAGGTGGGACGCTTACACCACCAGCAGGATCATCTAACATCAAAGTCACCAATCCTATCAGTGTTGATAACTTGAATGGTTTTATAAAAATAATATTAGAAGGTATTATAAAAATAGGTATTCCTATCATTGCCATTGCCCTCGTGTATTCAGGATTCTTGTTTGTAGAGGCTATGGGGGATCCGGGTAAATTAAAAAAGGCCAAGGATGCTTTCGTATACTGTTTCATCGGTGCGGCAATACTCCTAGGTTCTTGGGCGCTAGCACAGATGATTTCAGACACAGTGCTACAAATTAAATAAATTTTGTAAATTAAAAGACGCCGTAACCACCTATTGGGTTACAGCGTCTTTTTGCTTTGCGTACTTTATCGCCCAGCAGTTATGATTAGTGCCCCTCGTCCGCGAGGACTTAAGGGCGGATTAGATTGGCCTCCGCGGAGGGTTACATTCTTCGCGGGATGCCATTCCTTATTGTTCAAATAGTAACCCGGTAAGGTTACAATAATCACCATACCGGAGTCGGCGGTTATGCTGCCATAATCGCAAACTTCTCCTACCCATCGTCCGTTTGTGGTCGAACAAGGACTGGTTGCAGTTACGTTTCCGTCTGCGTCCGCACATGTAACCACGAAGGTTGCTTCGGGAACTAGTGGCGCAGCTTTCGCTTTGCCGGGTACTGTGGTCGGGTTGCCGTTTTCGTCAGCGGGCTGTTCAGTTCTTTCTTCGTTATTTATTTTCGCTTTACAGCCACTTACGCAGCCGGGCAAAAACTTACCGAAGAAAATGAGTACAAGAAGGGAAATGAAAATGATCGGAATTAATGTTTTTGCTCTCATTTTTAGTTGTCGTTTGTTGTATTAACAATTACAGGATTAGGGTTGTTCCCATCTTGGAACATCCGGATTCCCTTGTAGTTTTTCAACATCCTCATTTTAACAATTTCTCTTGCCTCTGGGTCGGGAACAAAGGCATCAGTCAAAACTTTAACTGCCGCATTGAACGATTGCATTTCACGTTCCACTTTTCTCGCTTCGCGAATCGTTTCCGAATAATCAAGGTCCTCGAGACCTGATTTGATTATTCTTATACCGTATTCGCTACAGACATCGCTGAAGGTTGTCGAAGGAAGACCAGTTTTTTGTTCTGCCTTCGCTTGGTCGGCAGACCGCTCGGCGATCCACTGGATAATATGCATGTTGGCAGCCAACGTGACCGCCGATTGGATATTCGCATCAGTGGTTAGAACATACTTGATCATGTTTGCAGTTCTGTTTGCCGTGATGTCTACAACCCAAATGACTTTCCATTTGAATGTCATGGTATCCTTTCCTGTCATATTTGTGCTCCCAGCTTCTGCGTCACCAGAGCCGGTAGTGTCCAGGTGTTTGTCAGTATTCTTCTCTGAATTAAAGGTCTGCAACAGACCTACCCAATTCAGCCCTGGCCATTTCGGGTAAATACTTCCGAATAACACGTCCTGGTAAATCTTTGCAGTGTTGATGGGTACCATGGCATAGAAAAGGCCGTTCGCGAACATGGCCCACATAACACCCAACCAAATGATAACTTTCAGCCAGAAAATTTCATTACTCCAAAAGTCGAAATTTTCTGCGGATAGGATTGCTCCAGTCATCCAGCTGACCACCAGGCTGATTAAAAAGTAGATTAAAATGAGCCAGGGTGCCACATTAGTGACGAATCCCAGAACTAGAACATCAATGGATTTGAAAAAATTCGAATCTCTGACCTCCTCAAGAGGCAGGATGTTGAATTTGATCAAAAACATGGCGACAATGACCAGCGTGAACAGAATAATAATAAATATTCCGGTCCAGAAGTAAGCGGCAACTATCGTTAAGATAGCCAGCAACACCCACAAGATGTAGTTTTTCATGACTTTTTATTTTTAGGTGAATGAATTTTTGTTAGTGAAGTACAAAAGGCCGGGGATATTCTCCTCTTGAGGAGTACCCGCGTTAGCGGGGGAGGTGGAGTATTTTGTCCACCCCGTCCTTTGAGTACAAAGTCCACCCCTCAAGAGGGGAATTAGCCACTTGTATTTCACCAACAAATTTCACCTATTGTCAAAGAGCTATTTAACAGTTATATTATAGCATATACAACACAAAAAGTCAACCCTGTCGTTCGCGAACGACAGGGTAAACCCCTTGTTTTGTAAGGCTTATTTGTGACCTGCAACAAAAAACCACCATAATAGGTGGTTTTTTGTTTGTCTAGAAACTAGAACCTAGCCGCTAGAACCTAATTCTGTTTACGCATGCTTCAACGGCTTCTCCGGTCC